>CP036424.1:351250-702500 GCA_007745835.1 Planctomycetes bacterium MalM25 | reverse complement strand
CAGAGTGCCGAACCCGCGATGGGATGGCCTTCCGAAACAGCCCGGCCCCGAGAGGCCGCGAGCTGCCCGCCGGGTGAGGTGTTCCTCAGCGACGGGAGCGGAATCTTAACCTTCGGTCGCCGGGTGTCAACGACTCTAGGAGAAAAACTTCCGAGACACCCGACGCGGGGCGTTAGGCTTTACCCCAACACCGCAGAACGAGCCTGCCCTGGCGGAGTTGGCGGATTATCCGCAATGGCCGCTGTCTACCACACAGCGGGTCGATTAGCCTTTCCACCAGTCAGCCGCTTCGCTGACCCCCGGAAGGAAGGAGAGACAAGCGATGACCCAGTGCCGCGGCGTGCGAGGCGCCACCACCGTTGAGAAGAACGACCGGGAGGAGATCCTCACGGCAACGCGCCAACTGCTGGCCCTCTTGATCCGCCGCAACGGGATCGAAAGGGACGACATCGCGAGCGTGATCTTCACGGTGACCAAGGACCTCGACGCCGAGTTCCCCGCGTTGGCCGCCCGGCAGCTGGGCTGGGCGGGGGTGCCGCTGCTCTGCGGGTACGAGATCGACGTGCCCGGCTCGCTCCCCCTCTGCATCCGGGTGCTCGTCCACTGGAACACCGAGAAGCGTCCCGGCGAGGTCCACCACATCTACGCCCGTGGCGCCGAACGACTGCGGCCCGATCTCGAGTCCCCCCCCGAGGTCGATCTCGAGGAACTCGAGGCGTGGATCACCGAGCAGATGGGCGAATCCTGAACGGAATGCCCGCCTGGCCACTTGCCCCACGGGCGGTGGGGCCGGTAGATTACGGGGCTCGCGGGCGACTCTTGCTGTCGCCCCACCCACGACTGTCAGGCAAGGGCTCCCGAGGGGGTCGGCCGATCTCGCGGAGTTAACCGAACTTGGGCACGAAGAAGTCAGGCAAGGGTCGTCGCAAACAAGGCCGCAAGAAGCGACGCATGCGGGCGAAGATCCGCCACCGCAAGAAGTGATCCGGCTCGTTTAAACCCGCACGCCCACTCCGGGTCAGCGGTTTAAACGCAATGGATACACACCCGCTACTCTTTTAGGCCGGTCGTCGTCACGCCCCGCACGAACGACTTCTGCGCAGCGAAGAAGATCAGGACGATCGGCGCCGTGAACAACACGGCGGCCGCCATCAGCAGTTGCGTGTCGCTCGACCGAGAACTGACGAACCGCTCCAGGCCGTAGGTGAGCGGGAACTTGCCCGGGTCGCTCAGGTAGAGCAACGGACCCCCGTAGTCGTTCCACGCCTCGACGAATTGGAAGAGGCCGACGGTGATTAACGCTGGCTTGCTGAGCGGCAGCACGACGCGCCAGAAGACGCCCCAGTCGCCACAGCCATCGATCCGCGCCGCCTCGAGCAGCTCGCGCGGCGTGGAGCGGAAGAACTGCCTTAGCAGGAAGATCGAGAAGGCGTCGCCGAGGAACCGGGGCCAGACGATCGCGCCCAGCGAGTCGTACAGGCCGATCTCGCGGATCAGCAAGAACCGCGGGATCATCGTCGCCTGCCAAGGCAGCAGCATCGTGGCGATGACCAGTCCGAACACGAGGTCGCGCCCCGGCCATCGCATCAAGGCGAACGCGTAGGCCGCCATCGAGCACGAGACGAGCGTGCCGATCACCGACCCGGCACACAGGATCAGCGTGTTGCCCAGGCACCGCCAAAAGGGCATCGCCGCGAGGGCGTCGGGGTAGTTCTGCCAGCGCGGCTGCTTCGGCAGCAGGCTCTCCGGGTTCGCGGCGAACTCAGCCGCGCTCTTGAACGAGGCCCCCACCATCCAGATCAAGGGCCCAGCGATAACGAGCGTGACCAGCACCAACAGGAGCTGGATCCCCCAACCGGACAGCCACTCCGATCGCCTGCCTCGCGATACCCCCGACCAAGCTTGGTCGGGGTTACGGGGCAAATGGGTTTGAGGATCCTTGCTGCGCATGGATTCAGTCCACTAGGGCCTCCTGCAATCGCGCGCGGGTCCTTTCCGCGGCTTGGCTCAGCCGTTCCTCGGGGTCCGCCCCACGGTACAGCACGTCCTGAGCCGCCGCGACCACCTCCCGGTAGTAGGTCGAGGCGACTGGCAGCGCGGGGGTGGGGCGTTGGTTGGGGCTGGCGGCGAGTTCCACGAAACGCCGGAAGAGCGGACGCCGCTCCAAGAAGCCCTCGAACGCCGGCTCATGAACGACGCGTTCGCTCGCCGGGATCCAGCCCCCCGCGGCGGCGGTGGCTGCGGCGTCCGCTTCGGCGCCGTCAAAACCGCTCCAGAACTTCATGAACTCCCACGCCCCCTCGGGCTGCTTCGCGCCGCGGGGGACGATGAAGTAATTGCCGTTCGCCCAGCCCGCCTCGGCCAAGCCGCCGGGCGGGGGCGGCAGGGGACAGACGCCGTACTCGTCGATCGAGCGGCCGTCCTGCTCCGCCGCTTCGGCGGCCTCGGCGAGGTCGCGGACACGCCACTGGCCGTCCATCAACGCCACGTAACGCCGATCGGCCACCAGCGGGAAAGAAGCCCCCGTCAGCGCCTGATCGCCGCTGCGGAACGCGGCGAGGCGGTCGGGGCCGTAACGCTCAGCGTAGCCGGACATCCACCGCAACGCGGCGAGCACTCCGGGCGAGTCACACGCGACTCGGTCCGCCGGCTCGCTGGCCTTCGGGTCGCCAAAGCCGCCGCCAAAGACCACCCCCCAGGCCCACAAGCGGCGAGGATCGGGCAGGTAACCGACACGTCGCAACGCCTCCCCGCCGGGGGGCGAGAGGGTCTGGGCGATTTGGTCCAGCTCTTCGAGCGTCTGCGGCCCGCGTTCGGCGATCGCGTCGAGCCCCGCTTCGCGGAGGGCCGTCTTGTTGTAGTAGAGCGCCCGGACATCGAGACCGTTCACAAGGGCGTACATGCGGCCCTCGTACGAACCGAGGCGCCGAGCGGCCGGGTAGAGCCATTCTTCGAGGCGCTCGATCTCGTCGGGCCTGGCGAACGCGTCGAGCGGCGTCAGCGCCCCCCGGTGGGCCCAGTCGGCGACCACCTGGTCGTCGTGGTTCATCACATCGGGCGGGTCGCCGCCGGCGATGGCGAGGAAGAGCTTCAGGTCGAGGTTGGCCCCCGGCATGGCGACGCCGCGGACACGGTACTTGTCCTGACTCGCGTTGAAGCGGCGGATCACGTCCTCAACTACCGGCAGATCGCGCCCGCCCCAGAAATGCCAGAAGACGACCTCGGTTCGCTCGTCCTGCGCCGCGGTCGATGGCCCACCACAACTGGCCGTGAGCAGGCAGAGCATCGCGACGGCTACGAGCGGTTTCATCGCGATCGATCGCGTCAGGATTCACCGGATCAACGGGGCGCCCTCTATCATGTCGATCCTGAAATCCCTGTCTAACCTAGAACCGCCTCATTCCGCGGGCGCCACGGGCTTCGCCACGGTGTGGCTGACGAGGCGGAGCTCAACGGGCCGGGCCGTTTCGTTCCAGACGCGGCGTTGCTCAACGAAGAGCCACTTCTTCTCGCCGCGGGCGAGGCAGTGGACGCGGATCGCGCCCCCGTCCCAGGCCAGCGGGGCGGCGAAGGTCACCTTGAAGGTCCGTTCCCCTTCGAGCGTCGACTGGGTCGATCGCCGCAATTTGAAGTAGACGCCGCTCCGGCCTCCGGTGGTCCCGCTGACGATGACCGCTTGCTTGGGGGGGAGCCGGTTCTCGCGCTGGGTCGAGGACTCGATCTTGCTCGCCCCCGCCGAGATCGTCGGCGTGAGGGCGACGTCGCCCGCCAGCTTGCCGCCGAGCGAAGCGCCGATCGACTTGTCGGTCGATTCGGTCCGCTTCACCTCGATCGGCTCGGCGAGCTCGCTCGCCAGCTCGGTGCGGGGCGTGTAGTCATGGACGCGGAGGCCGGCGTCGGCGCCGTCGATCGTGACGACCACGTCGTCGAGCTTGCCCGCCTCGCCGTGGTACAGCAGGAGGCTGACGGGCGTCTCGACCTCGACGAGGCGTTCGCCCGGGTGGGTGGCGCGGAACGCGTCGGTCGTCACGTCGCGGCAGACGAGCGACGCCGGCACGTCGAAAGCCACCTCGGGCGTCCGGGTGTTGAAGCTGTTGAACTCGAGCTCGGGGAGCTCGATCGCCGCCGCTTCGCGCGTTCCTCCGAACGGGGCGAACGAGGCCAGCACTAGCGCCAGCGGGGCGAGGTTCCGCCCGGTCCGATTGAATCGCTTCATCGCCGTCGCTCCGTCACGAGAGAAAAGGGGCTGCTGCACTCGCCCGGGTACGCAGGCCACACGGGGGCGGTTTCGAGGATCGCGCCGATTTGGCTCAACTCTTGGCACGGCGCCCGCGGTGCTGTCGGCGAGCTGGCAAGGAGCGCAAACGAGGAGGACGCCCGACACGGACGAATCGACCTCCTTCGCCCGCTTTGCCGAGCGGGCACAAGTCACGGCGTCCCCGCGGTCGAAAGAACCGTCAGGGTCCGCCAAGGGGGGCGTCGCCCAAACGAGCTTTGCTGCTATGCGCTATCAAGCGATTCGATTCGGCCGCGCCTGCTGCGCCGCCGCACTGCTAAGCCTTTCGGCGATCCCGGCGGACGCCCACCCAGGGCCGTCCCACGCCGTGCCGCACCCGCACACGGCGACGACGCCGGCCGCGATGGTCTGCCCGACCGCGCCGTACGGCCCGTATGTCAACCACGCCCACGTGGCGCCCCCGTTTCGATGGGGTTGGTTCGGCGCGGAGCACGTCTACCCGCGGGTCCAGTGGGGCCGCGACTACAACGGCGAGCTGATGCGCTGGTCGAAGCAACGCCGCTACTGAGCGGTTCGCCTTATCTGAGGGCCTTCGGCTCAGAGACCCCACAGCTGAAGCGTTCTGTGGGAGGCTTCTCTAGAAGCCGATGACGTGTCGCTAGCCGATGGCGGCTGGCGCACCGCAATCGCCGTCACTAGGTGACAGCCCCGGCGGGGCAGCTCTCGACGACGCCCCTACCGCGAAAGTGCTGCGGCCGATCGACTCTACCGCTGGAAACCGACGTTGAACGTGAAGACACGCTCCTCGTCGGTGCCGGGGCCGGCGATCGGCCAGGCGAAGTCGAGGGCGATCGGAGCCGGGCCCATCGCGGGGACCGTGACCCGCAGGCCAAGGCCCGGGGCGACCCGGTAGTTGTCGAACGTGATGTCTTCGTTCACCGTGCCGTGATCCACGAACACGACGCCGTTGATCATGTCGTCGGCGGTGATCGGGAACATGTACTCGAGCGTGTTGATGAACATGAAGTCGCCGCCCACTTCGCGGTCCAAGATTTTCGGCGAAGCGCCGCGGAAATCGAAACCACGCATGGTCGAGAAACCACCCGCGTAGAAGCGGTCGTAGATCGGCGTGTCCGCGCCGGTGAAGCCGGTCCGGTTCTGGAAGGTCAGCACGTGTCGGCCCGTGTGGTCGGGGCGCTCTCGCAGCAACAAGTAGGTGCGGGCGTCGATCTCCGCGCGACCGTAGGAATGGGAGCCGACCACCTGCTCCAAAGCGAGTGACAGGTAGTACCCGTCGGTCGCCAGGAAGGGGTTGTCTCGCTTATCGGTTACGAGCCTCAGGCCGAATCCGTGCAAGGAGTTGTCGCCCTGAACGTCGGCGTACTCCTGGATGAGAGCGGCCGAGGTCTCGATGTTCGAGATCTCAACATTCTCCCCCCGGTACGTGACCGAAGCGGAGAGGTCGCGGTCGACCCACTGATAGCCCAGGCCGACGCGCCCGCCGAGGCGGTTCTCGTCCCAGTCGTCGTAACGCCGGTCGAAGTAGGAGCCCGACAGGCTCAGGCTGATCGGCGAGTCGAAGAGGTAGGGCTCCTGCCAGCTCGCGAGGTAACGCTGCACCTCGGTGCCGGGCGCGGCCTCCAAGCGGAAACGCTGGCCACCGCCGCGGAAGGCGGTGCCGTCGTAGAAGTCCTGGAAGCTGCGGGGGAACCGTCGCCAGTCGAAGTTGCGCTCGTCGAGGCTGATCTGACCGACCACGCCCGCGTCCGAGTTGACCGCGGCGCCGATCATGAACCGGCCGGTCTGGGTCTCCGCCAGATCGAGATTCAGGTCGGCATAGAACGGGTCATTCGGTGGCGGCACCGGCGTCGGAGCGTACACCTGTGTCGGGAAGACCTGGGTGTTCACCGGCACGGGGGGAGGCCCGGCGCCGATCGGCCCGTAGCCGTAGGTCGACTCGGCCGCGGTCGGGTACCCCGGCTGCACGCCGTTCGACGGCGCGTAGGACGGTGGCGGCGGGCTCGGCTGACCGTAGGTCGGCGGGGCGAGCTGCTGGTTGCTGTAGCCTTGCGAGTACTGCGTCGGGGCCACGCCGGTCGACACGGGAGTCGCACCGATCGGCTGCACCGGCGCGCCGGACTGGCCGATCGGCGCCGTCCCCGGGCCGGTCGGAGCGACCGACGAACCGCCGTACTGAGCATTCGGATAGGCCGGCGCGGCGGCCGGGGCATTCGGATAGGCCGGCGCGGCGGCCGGGGCGTTCGAGTAGGTCGGTGGGGCGGTCGGATAGGTGGGCGGATTCGGGTAACCCGAGCCGGCGATCGGGTACGTCGTCGGCGAGGCGACTTGGTTCTGCGGCGCGGGGGGCGTCGCGTAGGCCGTGCCGCTGGTGAACAGGGCGCTCTCGGGCGAGGCCCCTTGGGATTGCTGCACTTGGTAGGTCGACGCAGGGTAGTCCTGCGCGGGGGGCTTGTAAGCCGTGTGCGCCTCAGGCGAGGGGCTCTGCCCGCGGAACACGCCGTCGCGTCCCTCTTCTTTTTCTTTCGCCCGCTCGGCGAGCCGACGCTTCGACTCGCGATCGGGCGTATAGCCGATCTTGGGCACCGGGCCGAGCGACGGGTTCGTGTTGAAGATCGAGGCGGCGCCGATCCGCCGCTCGCTGTCGCGGAGCTTGCGGGTGTCGAGGATGTCCCCCGGCGCCAGCGACAGGCGGTTCATCGCGGTCTGGATGCGCGTGTGAGCCGCCTCGCCCACGATATCGATGTTCACCGCCCCGACACGCCACTGCTCGCCCTCGGCGATGTTGTAAACCAGATCGATCTTCCCGGGCTCTTCGAGGAAGACGTTCTGCGGCTGGATGTCGGCGAACACGTAGCCACGGCTGCCGTACAGGTCGCGGAGCCACTGGACGTCCTTCTGCATCTTCGCTTGCTCGAAGACTTGGCCGCCGTCCAGCTCGAGGCCCTCGCGGACCGAGCCGGGTTGGAAAAGCTCGACCCCGTTGAGCGTCACGTTGCGGACCTGATAACGCTGCCCCTCGTTGATGGCGAAGCGCACCGTCGCCCAGGTGCCGGCGTCGTTCAGCTCGACCGAGCGTCCCACCCTGGCTCGGAAGAACCCGAACGAACGGTAGTAGGCCGTCAGCGCCTGCACGTCGGCGTCGAGCGTCTCGCGGTTCAGTTTGCCGCCGAAGATCCGAGCGATGCCGGGCTTCGATCGGATCTTGGTCTTGAGCTGGCCGTCCGAGGCGAAGCGGTTCCCCTCGAACTCGACCGCCCAGATCTTCTCTTTCGACCCTTCGTTGACGCTGTACACAACGCCCTGGTCGGACGCCTTCTGTCCCTCGAGGATCTCGACGTACGCCCGGCCGTAGCCCTGCTCGCGGTAGAAGGCTTCGATCTTCTTCTTGCCCTCTTCAACGGCGTACGGATCAACCGCCCCGCCGACGTCGAGCCCGGTCGCTTCGGCGAGCTTCTTGTCTTTGACCTTCTCGTTGCCGAGGTACTCCACGTACCGCAAGGCGCGGCGTTCGACGACCTCCAGCACGATCACCCGACCCGCCTCGGTCGAGCGATGCAACGGGCGGACCGTTACGAAGTACGGCAGTGAGGCGAGCTTCTTGATATCGGCGGCCAGCGCCCGGGGGTCGTAGGGCCGGCCGACGCGGGTCTGCATCTGGTGCGTGATGCGCGACGCGGGCACCGTCCGGTTGCCGCGCACTTGGATGTCGGCGACCAGCTCCTCCGTGGCGAACTCGCTGAGCCCCTTGGTGGCCTGCCGCTTGGGCGCCAGGCCCGCGGGCGGAGCGGGGCGCGCCGCCGGCGAACCGAACGGGTCGTTCGGGTTCCCCATGCTCTGCGCCGACGCCGCACCCGGCGCGGCGAGCAACGCGGCGACGAGCGCCAATCGGCACAGGCGGTTTGGGGCAGGCGTGGTTTTCAACTCGGCGTTCACGGCGTGGGGCATCGCGTGCGTCGGGGTCGATGAGCGTATCGC
Source organism: Planctomycetes bacterium MalM25 (assembly GCA_007745835.1). NCBI lineage: Bacteria > Pseudomonadati > Planctomycetota > Planctomycetes bacterium MalM25. The sequence goes on along the minus strand of CP036424.1, from coordinate 694,267 downwards.
TGCGGGAGACGCGCCGAACTACACGACGACGCGACACCACCCCCGCGCAGGCAGGAGGGCCGCGTAGAACTAGAGAAACCTCCGGAGCGGGACAACCCCGAAGGAGATAAGGGGATGGCCGTGCGGGGGGGGGGCATCGCGTGCGGAGGGTTTGGCGCCGGCAGGGCTAGCAAGCCGCTGCGTAGGGGATGGGGGGATGCCAACTCGGCGCCGGACAGTAATGGGGCTGTCATTGATGGGAGGGGCGTGAACGTGCCGCGTAAGCGCTCTCGCGGATCGTTCGCTCTCAACCCGATGCGCTTAGCCCCTCAGCTAGCAGCACCAAGTTGGCATCCCCCCATCCCCTTGAAACCGCGGCCCTTCTTGCCCGGCGGCTAAGAACCTACCACCCGCCCTCTTCGGACCCCGGAGCCATCCCGCCATCCCCCGAGAACTCGTCGTACTGCTGGGGGGCTCGGTTGGTGAAGCGGGTGAAGTCGTGCAGCCAGGTCAGCTTCACGTCGCCCACGGGGCCGTTACGCTGCTTGCGGATCAGCAGGTCCGCCTCGCCGCGGACCCGCTCGCGGTCCTCGTCGTTCGTGGCGTAGTACTCTTCGCGGTGGATGAACATGACGACGTCCGCGTCCTGCTCGATGGCGCCCGACTCACGCAGGTTGCTGAGCTGCGGCTTGTTGTCCCGCGAGGCCTCGGTCTGCCGGTTGAGCTGAGCGAGGCAGAGCACCGGCACGTCGAGCTCGCGGGCCAGTCCCTTGATCCGCCGAGCGATCTTCGCGACCTGCTCCTGACGGGGGTCGCGTGAGTTGTCCGGCTCGATGAGCTGGAGGTAATCGATCGCAATCAGCGACAGCCCGTCACGCCGCTTCAACCGCCGGGCGGCGGCGGCGATCTCGGTCATCGTGCGGCTCGGCGAGTCGTCGATGTACAGCGGCGCCGTGCTGATCTCGGCGGCCGCCTGCAGCAGCTGCTGGCGCTCTTCGGGCGTGATCTGGCCGTTGCGGAGGCGGTGGCCGTTCACCTGAGCGCGCGAGCAGAGCAACCGGTCGCCCAACTCCAACGCCGCCATTTCGAGGCTCACGAACAGCACCGGCTGCTGGCAGTTCACCGCGACGTGCTCCACCATATTCATCGCTAGAGCGGTCTTACCCATCGAGGGGCGGGCCGCCAGGATGATCATCTCCGAGCCGTGCATGCCGCCGGTCATCTCGTCGAAGTCGTCGAAGCCACTCTCGACCCCGCCCGCGGCGTGGTCTTGCTTCATGCGGTTGTCGATCCGCTCCATCGCCTCGAAGAGCACGTCGCGGATCGACGAGACCTGCCCCTGACCCTTCGACTCGAGGATGCCGAAGACCCGCTCTTCGGCGCGGCTCAACAACTGCCTCGGCTCGGTGGTCGAGTCGTACGCCTCGCGGAGGATGTCGGTCGAGGCCTCGATCAGGCCGCGGAGCGTCGCCTTCTCGCGGACGATCTGCCCGTAGTGCTCCGCGTGCGCGGCGGTGGCGACGGCGTCGCTCAGCTCGGCCAGGTAGGCCTGCCCGCCGACCGCCTCGAGCTCGCCCGAGTCGCGCAACCGCTGGATCAGCAGCAACGGATCGATGGCGACGCCGTCGTCGTGCATCGCCATCAGGTGGCCGTAGATGCGGCGGTTGGCGTCGTCGAGGAAGTCGTCCGGTCGGACGATCAGGGCGACCTCGTCGGCCGTCTCGGGCAGCAACAGCAGGCTGCAGATGACCGCCTTCTCCGCCTCGAGGCTCTGCGGCAGCTGGCGCTCGAGCGGATTCGCCGACCCGGCGGGCGCGCCGTCGCGGCGGCGATGGGGGGCGTCCTGGCGGTTGCTCGGTTCGTCTTGCGGCATGCTCGCTCCTTCGAATCGCTGCCGTCCCCGGGGGGCGAAGGTGCAAAACCTGTCGTCTCCGCCGGGTCGGTTCATGCAGCGAGGCAGCCACTCCGTGAAGAGCAACTGCCTCGTGCTTGGTTCGCTTGTGCGGTCTCGTAGTCCGAGAGAGACCAGTCTACTCGTCGCCGACGGCGGGGACGACCCACACCTTGAGCTCGCCCTCGACCTCGCTGGAGAAGCGGATCTTGACGGTGTAGAGGCCCAGCTCCTTGAGGACGCCCTCGAGCTTGATCTGCTCGGCGGCGAGCGTGATGTTCTGCTTCTTGAGGGCGTCGATGATCTCCGGCGCGCCGACGCTGCCGTAGAGGTGACCCTCTTCGGTCGCCTTGGCCTCGATCGTGACACTCTGCTTGGCGATCTCGGCGGCGTACTTGCGGAGCTCCGACTGACGCTGACGCTCGATGTCCTCGAGCTTCGCGCGGTGCTTCTCGACCATCCGCTTGTGGTGGTCGGTCGCGATCGTCGCGAGCCCCTCGGGGACCAGGTAGTTCAGGGCGTAACCGGCCTTCACCTCGACCACCTCGCCCTGCTTGCCGAGGTGCTCGACCGACTGGATCAGCAGCAACTCGACGCCGCCGTTCTCGCCGCGCGGCATCCGCTTGGCGCGGGTCGGGTTTCGCTTGAGCTTCTTTTGCTTGGTCGTGGCCATGGTCGCTACCAGCTGTTGCTGTTGGCTTTGAGTCTTTTAAAGCGGAGTCGTTTTATCGGAGTGTCGCGGGGCGAGCCCCGCGGATCAGAACGGGATGTCGTCTTCGGGCGGCGCGGACGGGGCGGAGTAGTTGTCCGCCGGGGGGGCGCCGTACTCGTCGTAGCTCTCCTGGCGTGCCGGAGCGCGGGCGGGCCCGCGGGCGCCGCCTCCACCGCCGCCGCCCTCGCCACGACCGCCGAGCATCTGCATCTTGTCGGCGACCACGCGGAGCTTCGACCGTTTCTGGCCGTCCTTCTCCCATTGGTCGAGTTTCAGACGCCCCTCAACCAGGACCGAAGAGCCCTTGCTCAGGTACTGGTTGGCGACCTCCGCGGTGCGGGCCCAGAGCGTGACATCGACGAAAGTCGTCTCATCGACCCACTGGTCCCCCTTCTTGACCCGATCGTTGACCGCCAGCCCGATCTCCGAGACCGCCGTGCCGCTCGGGATGTACCGGAGCTCGGGGTCGCGTGTCAGGTTGCCAACGAGCACAACGCGGTTGTAGCTGGCCATGGCGGATCAAAGGGGGGAATGGAAAGGGAGCGGGTAATGCCTGCCGAGATCATTCGGTCGCGGCGGCGTCCGTTGCGGGCGTGTCGGCGGCCGGCGTGTCGGCGGCCGGGGCATCGCCCTCGGCGGGGGCCTCGGCCCCCTCCACCGCCTCGTCGGTCGGCACGCCACCGGCGGCGGCGTGCTCGAGGATCGGCTCCTCGAGACGCGGGTGGATCTTCAACACCAAGTGCCGCAGCACGCCGCTCTTGAGCTCGCAAGCGCGGTTCAGCGCGGTGATCTTCTCGCCATCCTGGCGGAAGTAGATCAGCCAGTAGGCGCCCTTGCGTTGGCCCTTGATGGCGTACGCCAAGCGGCGCTCTTCCCACAGCCGGCTCACGACGACCTCGCCCCCTTCGGACGTGATCATCTCTTCGACCGCTTTGGGGAGCGCCTCGTGATCGCGCGCGAACTTGTTCGCGTCGAAAATGAACAGGCCTTCGTAAACGTTTTGTGCCAAGGGTTTGCCCTCACCTGTGACGCCGCGGCGTCGATCGGTTGGAATCGTGGGAATCGCTTTTATTCTCGCCGGCGAGGGGGTCTTACGACCCGACGCCGTTGAATCGGTTCATCGCTTCGGTCACGCCGTCCGCCGCCCAGCAGGCGACCGCGGCGGCCGCGTCCGCGATTGCGACATCGACCAGTTCCCGCTCTTTCGAGGCGAACCGGCCGAGCACAAAGTCGGCCGCGTTGCGTCCCCCCGGGACCGGCCCGACGCCGATCCGCAAGCGGACATACTCTTCCGTTCCTAGCTGCCGGGCCACATCCTTCAGCCCGTTCTGACCGCCCGAAGAGCCCTTGGCCCGGATCCGCAACCGCCCCACATCGAGGGCGAAGTCGTCGCAGATCACCAGCAGGTCTTCCAGCGGCGTCTTATAGAACTGCGTCGCGAGGCGGACGGCCGTCCCGCTACGGTTCATGTAACTCTGGGGCCAGACCAGCAGCGTCCGCTGCGATCCGACCATCGCTTCGGCGACGTAGCTGTCGAACTTCGACTTGGGGGTCTCGGCCGCGTGTTGCTCGGCCAAGAGCCTCAGGGTGTCGAACCCGACATTGTGCCGTGTCGCCTCGTACTGTTTGCCCGGGTTGCCGAGGCCGACGACGATCTTCATCGGCCTGATTCCCGTGGCTTAGGGTCTCGATCGCCAAGCGAACCATTAAGGGCGCCCGGCGGCTGAGGGCCCTTACTCGTCGTCTTCTTCCTTCTTCTCGCCGATCACCTCGGGGGCGCCAGCCTCTTCGGCGACGCCGTCGAGCTTCGGCGCGCCGGCGGGCGGCACGCAGGTGATGACGACCGTGCTCTCATCGGTCAGCAGTGTGGCGCCCTCGGGGAGGTCACTGATCTGGCCGGCCGTGAGGTTGCCGCCGAGGTGCAGCTCGGTGACATCAATGTGCAGCACTTCGGGGATGCTCGCCGGGGCGGCTTCCAGCTCGAGGTGATCGACCACCATCGAGACGACGCCCCCCTCGTTGGCGCCGGCGGCGTCACCTTTGATCTCCAGCGGCACGGTCACGTGGACCTTCTCGCCCTTGGAGACCCGCAGCAGGTCGATGTGCAGGAGGTGCCGGTGAAACGTGTCCCACTGGATCGCCTGCACCACGGCCTGGCCGCTTGCGTCGCCGGCAAGCTCAATGACCTTCGCCTTGTGAGCGAGCGCCTTGCGGAGCTCTTTGGCCTGCAGACCAAGGCTCTGCGGCTCTTCTTTGTGGCCGTACAGCACGGCGGGGACGATCCCCTCGGCGCGAAGCTTGCGGCTCGCGCGGGACCCGGTCGCATCGCGACGGGTCGCTTGAAGCGTATCCGACATCGTTTCTGTGTTTTGTCTCTGGAACGGCGGACCCACGGCGAAGCGTGGCTCGGCCCGAACAGTGATCCCCTTCCAGCCGAGGGTCGCTACTAGAGGGACCGGCTGGGAGCTGGGAATCGCGGAGTATGACGCATATCGGCCGGAGATCAAGGGCCCATGAACTGACAGTTTCGAGACGGCGCCGGCAACCACGCCTGCTGCGGAACACCGCAGCTGCGAGACGCCGGGTAATTTCGTCAAGAAAAAGACTTGCCATAGCTACAGCCGTCGCTACAAAACTACAGATGTAGCTAATCGCTCATCGCCCGCGAATCGCGAGAAAGGAGACCCCATGGCGAAACGCCCCGGACTGTCGAAGGCTGAAACCCGCATCGCGCGGGCCCTCTGGGGGCTCGGCTCGGCGACGGCACGCGAAGTTTCCGAGGCGCTCTCGGACGAAGACCGACGCGACTTTTCGACCATCCAAACCTATCTGACCCGTTTAGAAACCAAGGGCTACGTCACCTCCGACCTGAGGGGGAGGACCAAGGTCTTCACCGCCAAGGTGAAGCCCACCCAGGTCATCCGCGAGACGGTCGACGAGTTCGTCAACGGGCTGTTTGGCGGGCAGTCCTTCTCGCTGATGAAACACCTGATCGACGAAGGACGCGTCAACGATAAGGAACTCGGCGAGCTGCGGAAGCTGCTCGACCAGATCGAAGCCGACGAGAAACCCCAAGACTGATCCGCCCCGCCGGGATTCGCACACCGTGCTACACAGCCTCAGCAACTTGGCGTTCACGCAGTTCGGGCAAGTGACCCTGCTGATCCTCCTGGTCGGCTTGGCCCACCGCCTGCTGGCGGACCGTTCGCCCAGGCTGACGCTTTGCCTCTGGTCGCTGGTGATCATCAAGGGGCTCACCCCGCCGGTCTTCTCCTCGCCGGTTGGCCTGTTCAGCTGGCTGCAAGCGCCGGCCGTGAGCCACGACCGGGCGGGGGAGACACTGCTCGCCTTGGATCTCGCGCCATCGACCGGCTGGCCCGGCGGTCTCGTGTCGGGGCTGATGATCGCTTGGGCGATCGGCTCCACCTTGGCGCTCGGCTGGACCCTGCTGCAGAAACACCGGCTCGGGACACGCTTGGAACGGGATGCGTTGGACGCCGACAACCCGCTCACCGTTTACACCAACACACTCGCCCAGCGCTACGGGCTGCGAAAGCCGTCGCGTGTCGTCGTTTCGCAGGACGACTACGGCCCCGCCGTGGTCGGCGTGCGGAAGCCGACGATGGTCTTCCCGGCGTCGCTGCTACGCGATCGCGACCCCGCGGTGCTACGACCCGTGCTGCTGCACGAGCTGGTGCACCTCACGCGGCGCGACACTTGGGGCGCCGCACTCGGCGCCGCCGCCCGGATCGTTTGGTGGTTCCACCCGGCCGTCTGGTGGGCGACACGCCAAGCGGAGAAGCTCGTCGAACGCTGCGTCGATCTGCGAGTCACCCGCGACCTGGAGACCAGCCTGCACGCCTACGGCCGCGGATTGGTCCGAGTGCTCGAGATGCGAGCCAGCCTGCAAACCGACAACGGATCCGTAGGTCTGCGTCCTTGCCAAATCACAACCGAACGCCTTGAGTTTCTGCAGCGCGTCGATGAGCGGAACCCTTACGGACACGCGCAGCCTTCCCGATGGGCCGGCTTCGCCCGCGTCGCGGTGATCACCTGCCTGGCGGCGGTGCTGCTGCCCGCGTTGCCGACCGACGCCCTGCTTCCCAAATGCGAACCCGGCCCGGCGACGGCCGATGAAATCGTCGCCCGAGCGATTGCCAAGCCCACACTCACCCCGTGAACACTCGCTAGTGAGAACGATCCTCACACCCGACCGTGTCGCACCGACACGCGGGTTGCTATGAGACGTTACCGAGTCTTTCACTTCTTAGGCTGACCCCACCGCGCGTTCATCGCGTTGGCAGCGGGCCGAAAAAAGCCACGCGATTCCAACTGCGCCACCGGTGCGCGCGGAACCCGCCTTACCACAAGAAACTCTCCATCGAAGGAACCTTCCCATGCGTTACACCACACTCACCGCCCTCGCCCTGACGCTCACGATCACCGCCCAAGCCAACGCCGTCCAAGTCGGCGCCGGGCAGACGAGCGTGCTGCTCGACACCGACACGCTCAGCAACGCGGCCGGCCTCACCCTGTCGAGCGTCTCGCCGGGCATCGGCGCGGGGGTCATCCCCGGCTCGGTCGCCTTCCCGATCAACTCCCGCTCGGCGGCTTCGTTGCCGACGACCTTCGAGTACACCGCGGGCGACTTCCCGGGCGGTCCGTTCAGCGGCACGATCGAACACACCGGCTCGGTCTTCTTCAACATGGACACGGTCGAGGTCGGCGACTTCACGATCGGCTTCGACGCCGGCCGCGTGTCGGGCGCCAACAGCGGCTTCTTCGTTGAGAGCACGACCGGCGTGGCGGCGATCCTGTTCGACGCCCAGGTCACGGGCCTGAACGAAGCGAGCGAGACCCTGCTCGATCTTGAGGTCGACCTCGTCGTCTCGCCCGAGTTCGCCGGCTTCCTGGGCGACACGGGCCTGACCGGCGCCGACGTGGGCGACGCCCGCATCCAGGCGGCCGTGCCGGAGCCCGCTTCGCTGCTGGCCGTGCTCGCCGGACTGGGCGCGGTCGCTCTGGGCCGACGCCGCTGATCCACGGCAGACTCCACCCCGCGTGGGGGTGTCTCCATCCCCGGGGCCCGGCGCCGCTTGCGGCGTCGGGCCTTTGTCTGCGCGTCAGTCGTTGGGCGCTTCGCGGAACAGTTTGCTGATCGACTCGTTGCGGTGGATCCGCTTGATCGCCTCGCCCATGAGCGGTGCGATGTCCAGCACCTTGGTCTGCGGCAGGCGCTGCTCGTCGGTCAGCGGGATCGAGTTCGTGCAGACGAGGCTCGCGAGGTCCGCCTCTTGCAGGCGTTCCATCGCCGGCCCGCAGAGGACGGCGTGCGTGGCGCCGACATGAATCTCCTTCACGCCGTGGTCGTGCAACACCTGGGCGGCGCCGCGGATGCTGCCGGCGGTGCTGATCATGTCGTCGAACATCAGCGCGACGCGGCCCTCGATCGGCCCGCCGAGGATGTTCGCCTGGACGGTGGTCGTCGCGTTCATGCGGCGTTTATCGATGATCGCCACCGACCCGCCGAGGCGTTTGGCGTGGCCGAGGGCGCGTTTGATGCTCCCCTCGTCGGGGCTGACGATCACGATGTCCTCGCGGTCGGGCATCGTCTCCATGAAGTGCTGATTGAGCACCGGCGCCGCGTAGAGGTGATCGACCGGCACGTCGAAGAAGCCCTGGATCTGGGCGGCGTGCAGGTCCATCGTCAGCACGCGTGTCGCGCCCGCTCGCACGATCAGGTTGGCGACCAGCTTGGCCGTGATCGGCACCCGGCCCTCGTCCTTGCGGTCCTGCCGGGCGTAGCCGAAGTAGGGCATGACCGCGGTGATCCGCTCGGCGCTCGCTCGCCGGCAGCAGTCGATCATCACGAGCAGCTCCATGAGCGTCTCGTTGACCGGCGGGCAGGTCGACTGCACGAGGAAGACGTCGCGGCCGCGGACGTCCTCGTCGATCTTGCAGCTGATCTCGCCGTCGGGGAACTTGCCCAGCGAAATGCCGCCCAGCGGCACGCCCAGGTAGTCGGCGATCGACTGGCCGAGCCGCGGGTTGCCGGTGCCGGTGAAGATCTTCAGGTCGTGCATCGGGAGGGGGATGAGGGGTGAGTGGTGAGGATCGGGGGCGGACGACTCGGCGTCACCTCCCCATCTTCGTCATCTCGGCTTCGACAACCGCCAGGTCGTCCACGGTGTTGATGCTGAGCGCCTCGCACGGCTTCAGCGCGGCCAGCGCCCGGACCTGCTTGCCCGCCGCGAGCAACAGCCCGGGGCAGTCGGTCACATAATACTCTCCCTGCGCGTTGTCGGTCTTCAAGGAATCGAGCGAGGTCAGCAGGTCGGCCCCGTTGAATACGTAGGTGCTCATGTTGACCTCGGTCACCTCCAACTGCTCGGGCGTGCAGTCCTTGTGCTCGACGATGCCGGTGAACGCCCCGCCGGCGTCGCGGACGATGCGGCCCAGGCCGGTCGGGTCGTCGCGGTGAGCCGTGCCGAGCAGGCAGGCGGGCGAGGACGCGTTGTAGTCGTCCAGCAGCGCCCGGACGCTCGACTCCTGAAGCATCGGCGAGTCGCCCGTCACGATCACCACGGGGGCGCCGGGGTGGGCGGCCTCGTGGGCGGCGATCGCCTCGCGGCACATCATCACGGCGTGGCCCGTGCCGAGTTGCTCCGCTTGCAGGGCGAACTCGACACCCGGCTCGTCCTTCAGCTCGCTCCGCACCAGGTCCGCCTGGTAGCCGACCACGACGACGACCTTCTCGATCCCCGCGGCGCGGAGGCCGTCGATTACGTAGCGGATCATCGGCCGGCCGCCGACCGGCACCAGCACCTTGGGCAGGTCGGACTTCATCCGGGTCCCCTTGCCGGCGGCGAGGACGACGGCGAGTGGCGGAGCGGCGGGTTCGGGCATCGGGCGAGGCCTCGGCGGGCGACAGAGGGGGCGGAAAACGACCGGGGAGCCCGGATCATCGCCGAATCGGGCCGCGCCTTCTAGCCGCGCCCGATCGCTTCTCTGCGCACGCCTGTCGCTCCTAGACCGCGGGGTCCGGGCGCTCTAGGCTACGGGATTCTCCCCGCCCCGAAGGCGGCCTCCCCCTGCAGCGACCCGTTCCCCAGCCGTGATCGAAGCGATCCAGAAAGCCGACGTCCTGATCGAGGCGATGAGCTGGATCCGCCAGTTCCGCGACAGCGTGACGGTCATCAAGCTGGGCGGCAGTCTGCTGGAGGACGAGGAGGCGCTGCGGCACCTGCTGATCGACATCGTCTTTATGGAGACCGTCGGCATGCGGCCCGTGGTCGTCCACGGCGGCGGCAAGGCGATCAGCCAGGCGATGGACGCCGCGGGCATCGAGCCCCGCTTCGTGCAGGGACGCCGCTACACGGACGACGCCACCCTCGGCATCGTCGAGCGTGTCCTGGGGGGCGAGATCAACGAGATGCTCGCCGAGCGGATCGAGCACTACGGCGGCCGCGCCATGCCGCTCAACACCGCGGGCGAGACGAACAACAACGTGCTGTTCGGCGAGCGGATGACGCTCACCGGGCCCGAAGGCGAGGCGGTCGACCTGGGGCACGTCGGCCGCGTGACGCGCGTCGATTACGACGCAATCGACAACCTCTGCTTCGCCGGCCAGGTCCCCGTGATCCCTTGCTTGTGCGAGGCCGAGGTCGAAGTCGACGGCAAGCGCGAGCTGCTCAACGTGAACGCCGACACGGCCGCCATGGCGGTCGCCGAGACGCTCGGCGCCGACAAGCTGGTCTTCCTGAGCAATGTCGCCGGCGTGCTGCGGGACAAGGAAGACCCCGAGTCGCTGATCGGCACGCTGACGCCCGACCTGTCGCAGGAGCTGATCGACAGCGGCGCCATCGCCGCCGGCATGATCCCGAAGGTCGAGGCCTGCTTCGAGACCCTCGGCAAGGGCGTCGGCAAGGTCCACATCATCGACGGCCGCCTGCGTCACTCGCTCCTGCTGGAGATCTACACCAATAAGGGCGTCGGCACCCAGATCGTGAACGAACCCGTTTGACGCCGCGGCTGTCCCGCCTAGTTCAGCAGAGAGGAGGGGAACCGCCAAGGACGCCCGCGAGCGCCAAGGTTCGCCAAGAAAATTCAGTTAGACAGGATGAACAAGATCGACATGATGATCGGTGGCGACAGCTCCACCATCGTCGGGCATTCTCGACCTGCTTCCTGCTGATCCTGCCCAAACACTAACCTGTCCCGTTTCGCAATAAGCCTTGGCGCTCTTGGCGTCCTTGGCGGTTTAAGAAAAGAACATGACCGCGACAGCCGAAACGACCATGTCCCCCGCCACGGCCGAGGTGTTCGGCAAGTTCGTCGTGCCGAACTACGGGCGCTACCCCGTCTCGCTCGTGAAGGGCGAGGGCTCCTGGGTGTGGGACGACCAGGGCCGCAAGTACCTCGACCTCTTCCCAGGCTGGGGCTGCAACCTGCTGGGGCACTGCCCCCCGGCGGTCGTCGAGGCGGTCCAGGACCAGGTCGCCAAGCTCATCCACGTCCCCAACAGCTGGTACACCGAGGCCCAGGGTCAGTGGGCCAAGCTGCTCAGCGAGCGCTCCTTCGGCGGGCAGGCCTTCTTCTGCAACTCGGGCGCCGAGGCGAACGAGGCGGCCATCAAGCTCATCCGGCTGCACACGCCCGAAGAGCGTTACAAGATCATCACGTTCACCGGCGGGTTCCACGGCCGGACGCTCGGCGCGACCAGCGCGACCGCACAGCCGAAGTACCACGAAGGCCTCGGCCCGCTGGTCGCCGGCTTCACCTACTGCCCCTTCGGCGACCTCGACGCGGTCCGCGAGGCGATCGACGACGAGACCGCCGGCATCCTGGTCGAGCCGATCCAGGGCGAGGGCGGAATCCGCCTGCCGCCCGAGGGCTTCCTCCAAGGCCTCCGCGACTTGTCGAACGAGCACGGCCTGGTGCTCGCCTTCGACGAGGTGCAGGCGGGCACGGGGCGGACCGGCGAGTGGTTCGCTCACCAGAACGAGTCGCTCGGCGGCGTCACGCCCGACGTGATGACCCTCGCCAAGAGCCTCTGCGGCGGGGTCGCCGGCGCGGCGATGCTGACCACCGCCGAGATCGCCCCCAGCCTCCGCCCCGGCATGCACGCGGCCACGTTCGGCGGCAACCCGCTCGCCGCGCGGGCGGGCATCGCCACGATCGAGACGATCGAGCGCGACAACCTGCTGCCCCGGGCGAAAGAGCTTGGCGAGCGGTTCCGCCAGAAGCTATCGCCGCTGGTCGATGAGTTGCCGTTCGCTAGAGAGCTGCGGGTCTGCGGCCTGATGGTCGGCCTCGAGCTGCTGACCGACGGCGTGCCGATCGTCGCCGAGTGCATGAAACGCGGCCTGCTGATCAACTGCACCCAAGGGACGGTGATCCGCCTTCTGCCCGCGATGACCCTGACCGACACCGAGGTCGACCAGGGCTGCGAGATCCTGACCGACGTGCTCCGCGCGGCCGAAGTCTCGTAGCCCTCCGCAACGGATTCCGCATTCCCCCTTCCCCATTCCGCATTCGATAATGCGTCACCTCATCACCCTCGACGACGTCTCGGCCGCCGAGCTCGAGACGATCTTCGCGATCACCGCCGACCTGAAGAGCAAGTTCCGCGAGGGCGTGCGCGAGCCGCTCCTGCCGGGGCGGATGCTCGCGCTGCTGTTCGAGAAGCAGTCGCTGCGGACACGCGTCAGCTTCGAGTCGGGCATGGCGCACCTGGGGGGCGGGAGCCTCATGCTGGGCGCCGACACCGGCTTCGGCGGCGACCGGGAATCGATGGAGGACTTCTCGCGTGTCCTGTCGCAAATGGTCGACGTGGTCGTCATCCGCAGCAAGCGGCACGAGACCGTCACCGAGTTCGCCCAGCACGCGACCTGCTCGGTCATCAACGGCCTGACCGACGAGTCGCACCCCTGCCAGGCGATCGCCGACCTGTTCACCATCCGCGAGCGGTTCGGCTCGCTCAGCGGCCGCAAGCTCGCCTGGATCGGCGACGGCAACAACGTCGCGGTGAGCCTCGCCCGCGGCTGCGCCAAGCTAGGCGTCGAGTTCGTCATGGCCAGCCCCGCGGGTTACGTGATGGACCCCGTCTTCCTCGATACGCTCAAGACCAAGCACCCCGAGGTAAAGCTCTCGGTCGTCGATGACCCGCGGGAGGCCGCCGCCGGCGCCGCGGCGATCTACACCGACGTGTGGGTCAGCATGGGCCAGGAGAAGGAGAAGGAGCAGCGTCGCCGTGACTTCGCCGCCTACCAGGTGAACGAGTCGCTCTTCGCCGCGGCCCCGGACGACGCGATCTTCATGCACTGCCTCCCCGCCAACCGGGGCGAGGAGGTGACCGATGGCGTCATGGACCACGAGCGGAGCGTCATCGTCGAACAGGCCGGCAACCGCATGCACGCCCAAAAGGGCGTGCTCGTGTGGTTGCTGGCGGCACACGGGGCGTGAGTGATCAGTTTGAAGCCCCGATTCAAGACGCGAACGCTGCTCGCGATCGTTACCACGATATGCGTCTTACTCGGTACGCTGCACTGGCTAGTCGAACGCTTCTCGTACCGTCTTACCGGGACAGGAGAGATCTATGCCTCCGAAGGCTGGCCCTACTCGCTAAAAGTCTTGACGAAGCAACTAGGTCAGGAAAACGCAAAGAGGCCGCGTGTCTACAGCATCGGCGCGCGTGACTTCTTTCTCGACGAGGAGTATCTCTGGCGACTTGATATCAAGCCGGATCAACTCGAACTCGTCATCGATGAATTGGACTTGGAGTCGATCGATTGGGAGTTGCCAACGCCCGAGATGTTCGAACGCCGACAACCAACTTGGTGGCGATCCGACACCGACGAAGATGCTCAGATGTTCATAAGCTCATTCTTTAGCCTGCATGATCGCGGCAACGACGGTGAGCATTTTTTCGCGGTCTACAACAAAGAGAGCGGAGCCCTTAGAGTCTGGCACAAGTCCAACTTCTGAAACGGTTCTGTCGCCGTCAGCCCTAGCCACTCGATACACTATGCCACGCCACGACGGCCGCGCGCCGAACCAACTCCGCTCTCTCAAGTTCACCCGCGGCTACGCCTCCGCGGCGGCCGGCAGTGTGCTGGTCGAGTGGGGGAACACCACGATCCTCTGCACCGCGAGCGTCGGCGCCGACACGCCCCCCTGGCTCGCCGGCAAGGGCCGCGGCTGGGTCACCGCCGAGTACAACATGCTGCCCGGCTCCACCAGCCCACGCAAGGCACGCAAGACGGACGGGCGCTCGACCGAGATCCAGCGGCTCATCGGCCGCTCGCTCCGCGCGGGGATCGACCTCGAGGCGCTCGGCGAGCGGACCCTCACCGTCGACTGCGACGTGCTCCGAGCCGACGGCGGCACCCGCACCGCGAGCATCACGGCGGGCTGGATCGCCCTGCACGACGCGCTCGCCACGCTGACCGACGAGGAGGGCGCGCCCAGCTTCGACCCGGCGAAGCTCATCGGCGCCGGCGGGCCGCTCACCGACACGCTCGGCGCGGTGAGCGTTGGGCTCGTTAACGGCGAGCCGGTGCTCGACCTGGACTACCCGGAAGACTCGACCGCGGCGGTCGACATGAACGTCGTGGGCGTCGGCTCGGGCGACCTCATCGAAGTCCAAGGGGGCGGCGAGGGCGCCACCTTCAGCCGCGGGCAGTTCGACGGGCTGTTGAGCCTAGCGATCGAGGGCCTCGCGCAGATCCGCGACAAACAGCACGCGGCGATCGCCCGCTGACTAGGCTTGCCCGTTGACCGGGGTTGGGGGTGACCGGGGTTGGGGGCTGTACGGACGGGGCGCCTCAGAAGGCTCCACCACCGCCACCACCGCCCAGGCCGCCACCGCCGCCGCCGAGACCACCACCACCTCCGAGGCCACCGCCGCCGGCGCCACCTTGGCCGACGCCAAAGCCGGTCGGGTCGGCCTGGGCTCCCGCCGCCGCGGCGAACGCGGTCGCCGGGTTCACGCCGCCGCCGGAGAAGGTGAACTGGGCGACGTCGCCGATGACCGAGAAGACGGGCGTCGGCGTGACGCGGACGTAGCGTCGGTCCGCGGAGACCACCGCCTGGGCGCCGAGCTGGACACCCTCTTGGAGGGTCTGGATGATCGGCTGGAAGCCGACCGCTCCGGCGCCCGCGAGCGCCTGGCGCCGGCGGCGCCGCTGCTCGGGTCGGAGCGAGACGTTCGACTCGTCGGCCATCGAGCTGAGCTGCTGGGCGACCACCGAACGGTTGATCGCGTCCTGCCGCTGCAGGGCGTCGGCGAGCTGGTGCTCGGCGATCGGCTCGGCGCGGCGTCCGACGGGGGCGTTGAACTCGGCCTTCGCGCGGCCGTCGTCGGCCAGCTTGATCTGGCGTGACTGGGTCGTCTCGGCGGGCGTGCCGGCGGCGACCGTGATCTCCACGTTCACCGCGTCGGCGACCACCTCGCCCCAGATCTTGCTGATCAGCACCTCGTAGTCGCCCGCGAAGGCGCGGGGGCATTCGTACGTTTCGGTGTGGACCGCGCCGTCGGAGGCGTCGGCCGAACCCTCGACCCGCACGCCGCCGCCCGAGGTGCGCTGGGCTCCCGCCCAACAGACGCCGCCGGTCGGCTCTTTGATGGCGAGGTCGATGTCGGCGTCGCCGGTCCAGGTGATCTTCACCACGCAGTCGCGGCGGCGGGCCTCGGCCAGCTCGGCGCGGTAACGCTCGGCGAGGCGGGCGTCGCCCTCCGCTTCGAGGCGACCGAGGAGCGACTTGCTCACCAGGTCGGCCTCGTCGGCGATCGCCTGGAGCTCACGCGACCAAGTCCGCTCGAGGATGGCGGTCGTCACCCAGCGGAGCGACTTGGCGTCATCCGAACGCTTGGCGGCCGCCAGGGCGGGGCCGAGGATCTCTTGGAGCAGCGGGGCGCGGCCGAGCGCCATGCGGTAGACCTGCACCGCGCGACGGTCCATCCCCATGCCGGCGAGGTAGTCGGCGATGGCGACCAGTTGGCTCGGCTCGTTGGCCAGATCAGCGGCCGACAGGAAAGCCCGCTCGACGGCTGGCGCCTCGGCGCCGCTGAGTTGCATCGCGATGCCGAGCGACTCGTACATCCACGCCTGCTGTTGGCCGGCGCGGATCGCCGCGGAGATCAGCTCCGCCGTGTCGCCGTAACGCTTCTGCTTCATCAGCCGGCGGGTCGCTTGGCGGACCGCGGCGGGGGTCGCTTCGGGCTTGGTGAGGACCGTGTCCCACTCGGCCGACACGGCGTCGGGCGAGGGGAGCCAGAGGGAGTCGCTCACCGCGGGAGCGGCCTCGACCGCCGCCTCGGGGGTCTCGGCCGGTTGTTCTTCGTCGATGCTCAGGACGCGGAAGCTCCGCTGCGTGAGGCGCACCGGCTGGGCGTCGGAGGGGACGCTGAACGCGCCGCCGCCACCGCCGAAGCCGCCGCCGCCTTGGCCACCGCCTCCACCGCCGAGGCCGCCACCGCCGCCGCCGCCCAGGCCGCCACCGCCGCCGCCACCGCCGCCACCCAGACCGGCTCCGCCGCCCGGCTGGGCGATGGGGATCGGGATGACCAGGTCGGCCACGGGGTAGACCTTCACGCTCAGCTTGGTGAGGGCTTCGTCCTCGGTGGTGATGAGGAGCACCTCATCGTCGATCACGTAGGTCAGTTCGAGCGGTTCGAGCATCCGGCGGAGGGCCGAACGGAGCGAGACGTTGCGCAGGTTCACCTCGATCGGCTCGTCCGGACCGAGGCCCAGCTCGTCGAGCGCGAGGTTGTCGAGCACGATCTCGATCTCGTACTCGGTCCGCAGGTAGTCGACGACCTCTTCCAGGGGCGTGCCCTCTTGGAAGTCGAGTCCACCCGCGGGGAGTGGGCTGGCCAGGGCCTCGGTGATCGCTTTCTCCGAGGGGCTCTCGCCCGCGACGTCGACCGCCTTGTACTTCTCGCGGAGAGCCGTGATCTCACGCCAGCGCTCGGCGTCCGGGTAGACCATCGGCACGTTGTCCGGGAACGGTACGGCGGAGAGCTCGACCTGGGCCATGGTCTCCAGGTACATCGCGGCCCGGCGGTTGCGGAGCTCTTGGTTCAGTTCGTGGTATCGCTTCTGTTCACCCCAGACGCGGACGACCCGCGGCACCACGCCGTCCGGGTCGAGCTCTTCGGTGATCAGAGCGACCTCGGTCGCTTCGGCGAAGCGGCGCTCGTCGATCAGGGCGTTGAAGCGCTCGACGAGCTGCTTCATCCGCTCACGACGCAACGCCATGCGGTCGAGCAGCAGACGACGCTCTTCGGCGGCGGCCAGGTTCTCTTGGGCCTGGCGGTCGAGGTCGTCCTTGATGACGGCCTGGCGGGCCGCTTCGCGGAGGGCCGATTGGAGCTTGTCGACCAGGCCGGCCTTCACCGAGGCGACCAGTTCCGGCGCCCGCTCGATGCTCTCGAGCATCAGCTTCAGCGACTGGGTCGCTTGCTCCGGGTCGGACGACATCAGCTCACGGGCGTCGACGACCGAGTTCTGGACTTCCTTCTCAAGCAGCTGAGCCATCACGCTCCGGTTGCGATCGACCCCGTTGAGGAAGCGGCCATCGACGACCACCTCCGACGGCGGGTAGTAACCCTGGTCTTCGAAGGCGGGCTCGACCGGAGCCGCTTGCTGTGGGGCGGGCAGGGCCGGGGCGCTGAACGGGTCGGCCGGCTGGGGCTCGACCACCTCGAGCTGGGCGGTGCGGATCAGGCTGAGGCCCTCTTCCGAATCGCTCTGCTGGACCGTCTTCGCCCGGAGGTTGCCCGGGTCGCGGCGGAGGACGGCCTGGCTGATACGGGCGGCGCCCTCGGCGTCGCCCAGGGCGACGGCTTGCTCCGCGAGGCGGGTCAGCTGGTCGGTCTCGTGGCGGATGGCGCGGGCCGTCTCGGTGAGGCCGGACGAACCGAGCGTCGTGAGCGAGAGGCCGCCGTCGGCGCGGGCCGACTCGACCAGCGTTACGAGGTAGGCGTTGTCTTCGTTCGAGGCGGGCGCCTCGGCCGACCAGGCGAGCGTCTCGCCGCCGGTGAGGGCGTCGACCGCCAGCGTCGGGGCGCCCGGCTTCATCTGGCCGATAACGATCGTGTCGCGGTCGCTGCGGAGCGGGGGCATCTCGGCCGGGAAGGCGGAGAGGACCGCGTCGTTGGCGGTGGCCGACTCGGGCCACACCACCTCGGCGTGCGCCCAATCGGCCAGCACGCGGCCGACCTGAGCGCCGCGGCGGGCTGCCTGGTCATCGCCGGAGGCCATCCCGGGCTCGTCGACGTACAGGTTGCCGCCCGTGTAGTTCGCGAGGGCGGCCAGGAGGGCGGGGTTGCGTTTCGGGCCAACGGCGAAGCTGGAGACCGCCACGCGGTCGCGCCGCAACATGCTGGCGGTGGCGGCCCATTCGCCGGTGAGCTGGGCGCCGTCCATCGAGACGCCGTCGCCCAGGTAGATCACGGCGCGGGGGCGGTCGCCCTCGCGGCGGGCGAGCAAGTCGGCGGCCGACTCGATCGTATCCCGCATGGCCGACGCGCCCAGCGGCGTCACGCCACGCAGCGAATCGAGCGATGCGGTCATGTCGGCTTCGCCCGGGGCGACGGGGCCCTCGGTGAGCGGCGTCGCGTCGAGGTCCGCGGCGAGCAGCTCGACCCGGTCCTGCGGGTGCAGGCTGGCGAGGCACGCCTCGACGGCGGCGAGGGCCGTCTTGCGGAAGGGACCGACCTGGCTGGCCGAGGTGTCGACGACGATCACCACGTCGATCGGCGTGGGTCGCGAACTCGCTGCAACCGGGCCGAAGCTGGCGGCGTAGTACCGCTGACCCTCGGGCGAGTCGAAGACCCGCAGCTGGAGGTCATCGGCCACGGCCGTCGAAACGGCGCCGGCCAACAGCAGCGCGCCAACGAGGGTTCCAGCCGCCAACCGGCTGAGGGGCGTCGTAATCGTCATCTTTCGGGCTGCTCCGCGTGGGGAAAGCCGGGAGGTCTCTAGAAACTCTGGTCCGTACAACGTTTCCCTCGGCCGCGAGGCGTGCCACCCCGCATCCCTCCAGGTCACGATGTAATCCTGGCGGCGCAAACCGTTGCCGGCTGCGTATTTAGCCAAGAGCCTCTATCTTATCCGCCTGTCAGAAGCCCTTCCACCAGAAATCAGCCATTTCAACTTGCCGTTTGGGTCGATTGTAGCGGTCGCGGTCGGCCGGCGGCTCGCGGCGAGCCGCGCGGGGTCGATCGGGGCGATCTACGATAAGCCCGAACCCCCGAAATCCCGGGCTCCAGCAACCCTTCGTCCATGCTCTCCCCCTTTCTTGCCGCCGCCGCGCACGAGCCGCTCACCGGCGTGGGGGGGCTGGCGATCGCCGTCGTCGCCGGGGTGTTCGTCACGCTCATGGTCCGCCGGGCGCTGCCGGTCGACCTGCTCTTTCTGGCGGGTCTGGTGGTGGTGACCCTCGGGGGGGCGATCTCGCCCGAGAAGGCCCTCGCCGGCTTCGCCAGCGGCCCGGTCCTGCTGATCGGGGCCCTCTTCGCCGCCGCCGCGGGGCTGCGGACCACCGGCGCCCTCGACTGGATCGGCGGCTGGCTGCTCGGCTCGGCGACGACCGAACGGGCCGCCCTGTGGCGGCTGACCCTGGTGGCGCCCACCTCGGCCTTCGTGCTGAACACGCCGCTCGTGGCGATGCTCGCCCCGGTGGTGATCGATTGGTGCCGCAAGCGGAAGGTCTCCCCGTCGCGGCTGCTGATGCCGCTCAGTTACCTGACGATCCTGGGGGGCGTCGGCACGGTGATCGGCACGAGCACCACGCTCGTCTGCAACGCACAGCTGGCCAAGATCCGCGCGCGGATGGCGGAGCAGATGGACCAGGCGGCCGACTCCGTGCCGCCGGCCTTCTACGACAACGCTCATCCGATCGGCCTGCTCGAGATCGGCTACGCCGGCGTTCCGCTGGCGCTGCTGGGCATCGCCTACTTGATCTGGGTCGCGCCCCGGTTGCTGCCGAACCGGCGCGACCTGATCGAGGACCTGGGCGAGAGCCGGCGCGAGTACCTTGTGGAGATGATGGTCCAGCCGGGCTGCGCCCTCGTGGGCAAGACAGTCGAGGAGGCGGGGCTCCGGCAGCTGCCGGGGCTCTTCCTCATCGAGATCAGCCGGGGCGCCGAGGTGATCACGCCCGTCACGCCGGGCGACGTGATCCAGGCGCACGACCGGATGGTCTTCACGGGGGTCGTGGGGACGATCGCCGACCTGGAGCGGATCCCGGGCCTCGTGCCGGCGGCCGACATCACCTACGAGTTCCGCCCCGCCGAGCGGGCTCGCCGCCAGCTGGCCGAGGCGGTGCTGTCGCGGACCTCGCCGGTGATTGGCCGCACGGTCCGCGACGCCAATTTTCGCCAGCGCTACAACGCGGCGATCGTCGCGGTGCACCGCGGCGGCGAGCGGCTGGGGACCAAGATCGGCGACATCCGCCTGCAAGCGGGTGACACCCTGCTGCTGCAGGCCCGCTCGGGGTTCGTCGAGACCTACCGCAACAGCCGCGACTTCTTCCTGGTCAGCCAGGTCGGCGGCTCCTCCGCCCGCCGGCACGACCGGGCGCTGGTCGCCGGCGGCATCTTCTTGTTGCTGCTCGGGTGGCTGGTCGCGATGTCGATCGACTGGAACGGCGCCGACCCGGGCGACGGGCCCGCGTGGCTGACGCGTTTCGCCCAACCGCTCGCGGCTTTCGCGGCGGTGGTGCTGATGGTCGGCACGCGTTGCCTGTCGACCAACCAGGCCCGCGGCGCGGTCGACTTGCAGGTGCTCATCACGATCGCCGCGGCGATCGGCCTGGGCAACGCGCTGGACGAGAGCGGCGCCGCTAAGTGGCTCGCCGACGGCGTGGTCACCATCGTTCAGGCGGCGCCGGTCTCGGAGGCCGCCCTGCCCTGGCTGCTGCTGGCGGTGGTCTATCTCCTGTCGATGCTGATGACCGAGTGCATCACCAACGCCGCGGTCGCCACGCTGATGATCCCGATCTCGATCGGCATCGCCGCCCAGGCTGGCTACAACCCACGGCCCTTTATCCTGGCGGTCGCCGTGGCGGCGTCGCTCAGCTTCGCCACGCCGATCGGCTACCAGACCAACCTCATGGTCATGGGCCCGGGCGGCTACCACCCCCGGGACTTCCTCCGCGTCGGCGGACCGCTCGCAGCGGTGATCGCGGTGGCGGGGGTCGCCTTGATCGGCGGGATCTGGGGCTTCTGATTCTGTAGCGAGGCGTCTCCGACGCCTCCTACAGGGATGGCAGGCCATCAACAGCTGCTGCCCCGCGGCGAACGATGCGGTATCGTGCCGCGTATTGGCATGAACCGCCCCTCCCTACGCCAATCGACACACCATATGAACCGTCGAATCTCCTTGCTCGCCCTGATCGGACTGGCCGGGGTGGCGACCTACGTCGCCGCCCAGCGGACCGCCCCCACGCCGATCGTGCGCCAGGCGCCGGCGCCCCCGCCCGCGAACCTCACGCCGGAAGAGCTGGCCAACATCCGCGTGTACGAGGCGGCCAATCGGAGCGTCGTCCACATCACCACCAGCACGGTGCAGTACGACCCGACGTTCGGCCTGCCGATCGAGGGCGAGGGCGCCGGCTCGGGGGCGATCCTGGACCGGCAGGGGCACATCATCACCAACCAGCACGTCATCGACGGCGCGCGGGAGATCAAGGTCGCGTTGACCAACGACCGCATGTACGACGCCACGCTCGTCGGAGAAGACGCCGAGTACGACATCGCGGTCCTGAAGATCGATCCCAAGGGCGAAGAGCTCACCCCCCTGCCGCTGGGCCGCAGCGACAACCTCCGCGTCGGCCAGAAGGCGTACGCCCTCGGCAACCCGTTCGGCCTCGACCACACGCTCACCTGCGGCGTCGTGTCGAGCCTGAACCGCTCGCTCCCCAGCCGCGTCAAAGGGGCGATCATGGACGGCATGGTCCAGACCGACGCCGCGATGAACCCGGGCAACTCGGGCGGGCCGTTGCTCAATACGTCCGCCGAGATGATCGGCATGTGCGTCGCCATCCGCAGCTCGGTCGGCCAGAACTCGGGTGTCGGGTTCGCGATCCCGATCGACCGCATCCGCCGCTTCGTGCCGGAGCTGATCGAGAACGGCAAGATCGTCCGCGCGTACCACGGCATCGTGGTGCTCGAGGAGTCGTCGCGCGGCCTGAGGATCGCGAAGCTCAGCAAGAACGGCCCCGCCGAGCGCGCCGGCTTGCGTGCGTTCCGGGTCCTGGAGCATCGGCGTCGGGAAGGACCGATCGTGTATCGCGTCAAAGAACTCGATAAGGACTACGCCGACTACATCCTCGCCATCGACGGGCAAGCCGTTTCGACCCACCCCGAGTTCCTCGAGCGGATGGACGGCTACCAGCCGGGCGATCGGGTCGTCTTCACTGTGCTGCGAGACGGCCAGCAGGTGCGGGTCCCGGTCACGCTCGGGGCCGCGTGAGGCACCCCGAACGGCTTGTGAATGTCAAGCACTTTCCCGGGTCCATTTTGACGCGGACGCATCTTGCGAAGACTGCGCAGACCCCCGGGTCGCTGCGACGCAATCGACTTTTTTTCCACCGCTAAGGCGGCTTCTTGCGGCCTCGATCCGTCGCGTACCAACCTCGCAATGGGCCTGTTTTTACTGGGCTATTCGTCCCCTTAAGCGCCTCGTCGCCCGATCCGCTCTGGTGAGATATCTCACCCCGATCGTTACGGATCCCCCCAGCAGCCCCTTGTGCGCCTTCGAGGCTCCGGTAGGGTCGTTGCTCGACGTTTGATTCGCACCCACCGAGTTTCCTCAACACAGCACGTCGGCTTCGCCCGCTCAGTCGGGCGTCGCCCCCCGCCGGCGCCAGTTCCTTAACTGACGACCCAACCGGAACCGCTCGCTCACCGCTTCCTACCGAAGCCTCCGCGAGGCGTGTTCCTCCCACCGACGCCGCAAGCGCAGGCTCGCAATCGCCGGCGCTGCGACCCCGCAGTGAGCCCTGCCGAGGCGGCGTTGTCCCCACTAGGAGAAGAAGGATGCTTTCGACTTGGATGCTCGCCGCCGTCGCGGCCCTCACCGGCAACGCCCAACCGGCCGACAACTGGCACGCCGACTACGGCAAGGCCCTGGCCGAGACCAAGCAGGACAACCAGCCCCTGCTGGTCGTGCTCGACGTTCCCGGCGACGAAGCGAAGCAACTCGACCCGGCACTGCTTTCGGCCGAGACCGGAGCGTTCCCGCTGGACAGCTACGCCCTCTGCCACATCGACGCGACCACCGAGTACGGCAAGAAGGTCGCCGCGGGCTTCAAAGTGACCGATTTCCCGCACGTCGCGATCATCGACAAGTCGGGTTCGGTGATCCTGCAACGCGTGTCGGGCGACATCACGGTCGCCGAGTGGACCAAGGCCCTCAAGAGCCACGCCGACGGCCTCCGCGCCAACGCGAAGCGGCACACGGTCGCCAAGCCGGTCACGTCGACCCCCGCGGTCGTCACCCCGTCGACGGGCGCCATCAGCTACCCGAGCTACAGCTCGCCGCCGCCCTACTGCCCGAGCTGCCAGCTCCGCAACCGCTGAGCCCCTGGCTCACCGCGGTGACAATCGAAACGACGCCACCCGGCCCGCACGCGAATGCAGGCCGGGTGTTTATTTGGTTGACTGAGGGGCGGATGCGCTACGCCATTTACACGGACGGTTCACGGCAAGACTTCGGGTCCCAGACGATCAGCGTGAGCCCCGTGTATAAGCCGTTCTCCATCAAGGTGTACTGATCCAAGAACTGCGGTTCATCGGCGCCGGCTAGCTCGGTCACCCGGCCATCGGTCGCGACCACCCTGACGCCCCTCCCCTCGGGGAGCTCAAGGACAACCGAGCCGACCGTGTATCGGACCCAGCAATCGAGATCGGTCGGCTGGTGCTCACCCCGGGACGGGAAGAAAACCAAGTGATTGCCACAGAAGCCGGGTTCTTGGTAAAGCGTCAGACGCGAAAGGGTGTGCGACATTTTGCCCTCAGAGTTCGGCGACATCGACCACAAATTCACAGCCATATTTCGCGAAATCGTCCAGCTGCTGCTGGCTCACCACGCGCGCCATCAGCTGGGTGTTCCTGGGGCAGCTCGGGCTGAAATCGACCAGGGCGTACTCCGATTGCTCCATCGCCCGACCCATGAAGCCGGCGCCGTGGATCGAGAAGTCGATCAACGTCATCTGCTGCGCCATCGCCACCGGGACAAACCGCTCGTCGAGGGGCGCCACGACGACCGTGGCCGACACCGGCACGCGGGTCGCCCCCCGGCGTTCGGCTCCAAAGTACACCTCGTCGCCGATTAAGGACTCTCGCACGGTCGCAACCGCCGCGGATTCAGACGGCCGGTTGGCCTGGGAGACTGAGACCAAGCTCGCTCTGAGCGTCTCTTCCATCTCGTCGGGGTCGAACGAGGTGTCGTTACGCGACTCGCAGTAGTACCAACGCCGACACTGGGGGCACGCCACCGGGGCGACCCAAGCGCCGGCACGCGGGCTGGGCCAAGGGAGGTACCTGCCACAACCCTGGCAGTCCCCGATGATTGGCGTTGTCTTCCGATGCATGTGCTCGATCTGATCCAGCTTCGCACTAACCGTGCACATGAACTCGACCAGCTCGGCCGACATCGACTCCTCGGCCTGGGTTGCTGTAGCTGAGCCCCCCCCATGCTGTGGAACCATCTGTTTAAAAAGTGAGTTTTCCACGCTGACTAGCTCCGCCTAGAGTGTCTGTGAGGGTTGTCCAAAGAAATGGGTAGAAACCGCCATCGAGAAAATGTTACTCCGCAACTCCGGTTCGTTTAGCGATCACGTGGTTCGCATAAGCGAATACTTGCGGTTTCCCCCCCTGTCCTGCGGACTGTTCGGGACATGCGGAGCCAAGAGGCTCCAGACATGCGGTTCCCACACTCAGAGGATGCGTTAATACACATTCACCTCGAGCAGAAGAGCCGGTAGTGCGGGATCTGCCGCTCAGGACATGTGGTGAGCAGCCAGGCTTGCCGCAAAGAGCAATCGCCCCAGAGGAGTCGCAGGGGGCAGGTAGAACGTCGGACAGAGCGTGTTATCGAGGCCCACGCTGACACGAGACCGTGACGGCTGCCTTCCGATAAGTGGCCAAAAGCAAGGCCCGCCGAGTTGTTTGCGCGACCCGGCGATGAATCCCGGGTTCTAGGCCGAAAACGGGTGGCTCGCTTCCAACAATTCGCGCTCGACGGGGCTCAGCCGATCCGTTCCAGGCCCGGGTAAACGTCGAGGTCGAGCGGCTCGAACAGGCCGGCTCGGTAGCGCTCGATGGCGATCGCGCCCATCACCGCGTTGTCGGTGCAGAGCGACATCGGGGGGATGTAGAGCCGGTGGCCGTGCTCCTCGGCCGAGGCGTTGAGGCGCTCGCGGAGGCGGCCGTTCGCCGCCACGCCCCCGCCGACGCAGAGCGTGTCGTAACCGCTCTGGCGGAGGGCCAGCTCCGACTTGCCGACGAGGCAATCGACGACCGCCTCCTCGAAGCCGGCGGCGATATCAGCGCGGCGTTGCTCGGAGAGGCTGACCTGCTCCGGGTCGCCCCCGGGGCCGGCGATCTCGTAGCGGACGGCCGTCTTCAGCCCGCTGAAGCTGAACGCCAGCCGCGACTTGTCATCGAGCAACGGGCGCGGGAAGCGGATCGCGCTGCGGTCGCCCTTCGCGGCGAGCTTCGACACGTTCGGTCCGCCGGGGAAGGGCAACCCGAGCAAGGCGCCGACCTTGTCGAACGCCTCGCCGGCGGCGTCGTCGATCGTGCCGCCCAGCGGGGTGAAGTCGGTCGGGGCGTCGCAGAGGTAGAGGTTCGAGTGCCCGCCGCTGACGATCAGGCCGACGCAGGGAAAGACCTCCTCGCCGCTGGCGATCTTGCAGGCGTAGATGTGCGCCTGCAGGTGGTTCACGCCGATGAGCGGCAGCCCGGTCGCCACGCAGAGCGCCTTCGCCGCGCAGACGCCGACCAGCAGCGAGCCGACCAGGCCAGGCTGGTTCGCCACGGCGATCGCGTCGAGGTCGTCGAGCGTCACGCCCGCTCGGCGGAGGGTCTCGTCGATCACGGGCAGCACCCGCTCGACGTGCGCCCGCGAGGCGATCTCCGGCACAACCCCGCCGAAACGCTCGTGCAGGTCGTTCTGCGAGGCGACGACCGAGCCGAGCACCTCCAGGCCGTCGGTCACGACGGCGGCGGCCGTCTCGTCGCAGGTCGATTCGATACAGAGCAGGCGGATCACGGGAGGCTCTAGGATGTAGTCCGTAGGCTTCTTGGAAGCCATCAACCTACAGCCTGAGGCCTAGCGCCTAAAGCCTCTAGAAGTCGTACCAGATGCCGAAGCCGATCTGCTCTTCACTGCGCGTGAAGAACTGGTACTGGGTGCTCTTGCCGTTCATGTAGTGCAGGCCGAGCCGCATCGTGCTGCCCGTGTCGCCGCGCCACAGCCAACCGGTCTGGAAGGTCCAGTCGCCGCCGAAGTCGGTCTCCTCGCGGAGGTGGGCGTTGGTGGCGACGAACGGCGTTCCCGCCATGCCGGTCGGTCCGGGCTGGGCCCACTCGGCGCCGAACTGGAACTCCCACGGCTCGGCGCCGCCCGCGGTGAAGAACGCCCAGGCCGTCTCGCCGTACACCCGCAACGCGGGGGTCGCCTGGTACGAGACGCCGGCGATGATCGCGTCGCGGACGTAATTGACCCGGCTGTTCACGCCGGTGCGGGCGATCAGTTCGTCGCCGAGGTGCGAGCTGACGTGGTAGTAGCCCATCTTGTAGCTGACGCCGTCACCCGCCGTGTAAGTGAGCGGCACGCCGAAGCGGAAGTCGCTGGCGTCGACGTCGCGGTTCTCGTCGAGGTTCAGCCGCACGACGGTCGAGCCCTCGATGTCGAGCTGCCAACCGACCGGGTTCATCGGGTTGTTGTTGCCGTAACGCAGCAGTCCACGGCGGCCACCGAGGGTGGCGTCCCACAGCCACTCGCTGTTCTCGGCGGCGTGGCTGTTGTGGATCGCGTGCAGCGCGAGGCGCGACTCGCGCGGCCCGGCGAGGTAGCTGCGGTAGATCAACCCGTCCGGCATCACTTCCCAGCCGCAGTGCGTGGCCGGGGCGTTGTAACCCCACGAGGCGGTCTCGACCGACTCGCCAACCGGGCCGAGGTGCGTCCCCGGAACGGGCCCGCCGGGCGGACCGAACGGGGCGCCGCCGTAATCGGAGGCGCCGTAGTCGGTCGCGTAGGCGCTCGTCAGCTGCACGCCCCCGTCCGCCGTTCGAGCGTCGGCGACGCGGACCGCCGCCAAGAACGGATCGACCGTCGGCGTGGCGGCGCGAGCGCACGAACCGCCCACACCAAGGGCGATCGCCACGAGGGCGAGACCGGTTTTGAAGGATTGAATCACGGGTCTGTCTGGGTCGGCAGCGAAGCACGCAGCGACGCGGGGTCATCGCAACGGTGCGGAACGTAGCGGTTACATCGGTCACCCGACAGGGCAAACTTGACGATCCGTAAGCCGCTTGCGGGCAAGAGTTTGCGCGTTGTTGGGACTCGACGTGCGCCCTCCCAAGCCCTACAAACGGCAGACTCACCGCTGGCACGGTGAAACGCCTCACGCCCGCACGAAGGCTGCAACCCATGGTCCTGCTGGAACTGAGCCTCGTCCCGATGGACGCCGGCGAGAGCGTTAGCCGCCAGGTCGCGGAGTGCGTCTCGCTGATCGACCGGAGCGGGCTGGCGTACGAACTGCACGCGATGGGCACCATCGTCGAAGGCGACCTGCCTGAAGTGCTAGCACTGATGCAATCCTGCATCGAGCACGTCGCGAAAGAGAGCCAACGCGTCACTTGCTCGGCGAAGCTCGACTATCGCCCGGGGCACACTGGCCGTTTGCAAAGCAAGGTGCAGAGCGTGCGTGACAAGATGACGACGAGCAACGACTAACCCACCGAGCAATGATGGCCGAGGAAACCCAAGAAGAGCTGCTCGCGGCGTTGGGGCGTGTCCCCAGCGGGATTTATATCCTCACGATCGGCGCCGGAGACGAGTCGACCGGCATGCTGGCAAGCTGGGTGCAGCAAGCGGGCTTCGAGCCGCCGCAGGTGAGCGTCGCGCTGAAAAGCGGGCGCCCGATCAACGAGCGGATCGAATCGGGGGAGCCGTTTGCGATCAACATCGTGGGCGCGACCCAAAAGCACCTGCTCGGCCACTTCGGCAAGGGCTTCGCGCCGGGCGAGCCGGCGTTCGAGGGGCTTGAGCTCGCGGCGACCGAGAGCGGGACGCCCGCCCTCGCCGAGGCGGTCGGCGTGCTCGAGTGCCGCGCCACGGGGGGCGTCGACGCGGGCGACCACCGCCTGATCGTCGCCGAGGTGATCGCCGGCCGTCTGCAACACGACGCCGCGCCGATGACCCACGTGCGTAAACGTGGGGATCACTACTGATGACGCCCCGCAGTGACTTGCTGGTGATCGGCGGCGGCATCGTCGGCCTGGCGACGGCGCACCGCTACCTAGAACGGTTCCCCGACGCGGTCGTCCGGGTGCTGGAGAAGGAGGCCGCGGTCGCCCAGCACCAGACCGGCCACAACTCGGGCGTGCTGCACTCGGGCATTTACTACAAGCCGGGATCGCTCAAGGCGATCAACTGCCGCGAAGGCAAGAAGGCGATGGAGGCCTTCTGCGCTGCGGAGGGCGTCCCCTACGAACTCTGCGGCAAGGTCATTGTCGCCGTCGACGAGGGCGACCTGCCCGCGCTCGAGAAGATCTTCGAAAGGGGCCAAGCGAACGGGGTCCAATGCGAGCGGATCGGCGTCGAGCGGCTGGCGGAGCTCGAGCCGCACGCCCGGGGCGTCGCCGCGATCCACGTGCCCGAAGCGGGCATCGTCGATTACAGCGCCGTCTGCCGCCGACTGGCCGAGATCCTCAACGCCACCGAGGGGGGCGTCGTCACCGGCGCCCGGGCGACCGCCGTGAAGCATTCCACGGGCGAAGTCGTCGTGGAGACCACCACGGGCGCCTTCGCGGCGGAGCGTGTCGTCAACTGCGCCGGCCTGCACAGCGACCGGGTCGCCAAGCTCACCGGCGCCACGCCGGACGCGCGGATCGTCCCCTTCCGGGGCGAGTACTTCAAGCTGCGCGACGGCGCCAAGCACCTCTGTCGCAACCTGATCTACCCGACCCCCGACCCCGCGTTCCCCTTCTTGGGCGTTCACTTCACGCGGATGATCGACGGCCCCGGAGGCCAGAACCACGGAGGCAAGAACCAAATCGAGTGCGGCCCCAACGCCGTCCTCGCTCTGGCTCGCGAGGGGTACGGCAAGACCACCCTGAACCTCTCCGACCTGGCCGAGTCGCTCAGCTACGGCGGCTTCCTGAAGCTCGCCGCGAAACACTGGCGGATGGGCGCCGGCGAGATGTGGCGGAGCGTGAGCAAGCGGGCCTTCGTCAAGGCGCTGCAACGACTCGTCCCCGAGATCACCGCCGACGCGCTCGAGCCGGCCCCCGCCGGCGTCAGGGCGCAGGCCGTCCTCTCCGACGGCTCGATGGTGGACGACTTCTTGATCGACCAGAGCGATCGGATCGTCAATGTCTTGAACGCCCCCAGCCCGGCGGCGACCGCGTCGCTCAACATCGGCGCTCTGGTCGTCGATCAGCTCGTCGAGCGAACTCACTAGCCCCCCCACAGTGATGCCCACCTTCAGGATAGCCCTCGCGAACTTGCGGCCGGGCGTCGATCGGGACGAGGCGCTCCTGCTAATCCAAGAAGCGGTCCTCAGGGCTTCGGGAACGGGCGCCCAGATCGTGGTCTTTCCCGAGGGCTATGTCCCCGGGTACCGCGCCGGCGGTGCGGTCGAACCGTTCGACCCGGACTGGCTCGACGAGGCCTGGCAGCGGATCGATCAAGCGGCGATGGAAAGCGAGATCGGCGTGGTGCTCGGCACCGAACGGCGAGTCGACAAGGGACTCCGGCTCACCGCCCGGGTCACGCGACCGAACGGCGTCCTGGCGGGCTACCAAGACAAGGTGCAGCTCGATCCTTCGGAGGAGTCGACCTACGAACCGGGCCACGGCCGGCGGCTTTTTGAGATCGGCGGCCTCCGCTTCGGCATCGTGATCTGCCACGAAGGCTGGCGCTATCCCGAGACGGTTCGCTGGGCCGCAAGAGCGGGGGCCCAGGTCGTCTTCCACCCACACTTTGAGATCACCGAAGCGGGCGCATCGACGCCCGCTCGGTTCGCCGACCCGGCCAACACATTCCACGAGAAGGCGATGCTCTGCCGGGCCGCGGAGAACACGATCTACTTCGCCAGCTGCAACGCCGCCCTGCCCGGCGGCACGACCACGTCAGCGGTGATCGACCCAGAGGGGCGGCTCGTCGCCCACCAACCGTACGGCGAACACGGCCTGCTGGTCGTGGATCTCGACCTAGAACGAGCCACCGGTCTGCTCGCCGACCGCCTCCGCCCGGACGGCTTGACTCGCTCAACTACAGCGTAGCGAGATCATGACGTAGCCATGTCGAGCAGCCAGAAATCAAGTCGGGGCGACACGATTCGAACGTGCGACCTACTGCTCCCAAAGCAGTCGCGCTACCAGGCTGCGCCACGCCCCGTCTGGGAAGCAGACATCCTAAGCGGAGAGCCGGTTCGCCACAACGAGGCGGCAGGCATCGCGGGATCGGGAGGGCAACGCTCCCGCGGAGCCGGTCCCGGACGCCCGCTTCAAGCTCGGCAGGAGCCTCGCCCTCCCGGTAGGACCGTGCCTAATCGCGAGGTCAGGCGGCTTCCGACGCCCGCTGGGCGGGGGGGGTTAGCAGGCCGCGGAGGCGCTCGAATTCGTCGCCGTTGGCGAAGTGGAGGGTGATCTTCCCGGATCCCTTGGCGGTCTGGGTCAGCTTCACCTTGGTCCCCAGCGAGCGGGCCAACTCGGTCTCCAGGGACGCGAGCTGCTCGCTGCGGGTGGGCGGCTGGGGGCGGCTGACACCGTCCTCGCCGACAACTCGAAGCGCCTCGTCGGCCGCGTCGGCGAGCCGCTCTTGGACCAGTTGCTCCGTCTTGCGGACCGAGAGCCCCTCGCCCGAGACCCGCTTCGCGACGCTCGATTGCTCGGCCGTGTCGAGCGACAACAACGCCCGGGCGTGGCCCTGGCTCAGGTCGCCGGCGACGACCATCCCCTTCACGTCCTCGGGCAGCTCGAGCAGACGGATCAGGTTGGCGACCGTCGAGCGATTGACGCTCACCCGGCGGGCCAGGTCCTCTTGGGTGCAGTCGTAGTCGCGGAGGTAGCGCTCGAAGCTGGCCGCCTTCTCAAGCGGGTTCAGGTCCTTGCGCTGCAAGTTCTCGACCAGCGCCAGCTCGGCGGTCTGACGGTCCTCCAGGTCGCGCACCGTGACCGGGACCTGCTTCCAGTCGAGCGACTGGATCGCCCGCAGCCGGCGTTCGCCCGCGACCAGCTCGAACCGCCCGTCGATCCGCCGCACGACCAGCGGCTGGAGCACGCCGTGCTCGCGGATGCTGTCGGCCAGGTCGGCGATCTCTTCTTCGTCGAAGCGCTTACGCGGCTGGAACGGGTTGGGCTCGATCACGCTCAGGTCGAGCCACTTCTGGCCCTCCCCGTCGCGCGACATGACGCCCTCGTGCGTGGCGTCGTCGGCCGGCGAGGTGGTAGGCGCTTCGGCGGGGGTGGCCTGGGGGACCGGCGCGTGCGTTGGCGCCGGCTCGTCGAGCGAACGACCGAGCAGCGCTTCCAGCCCACGACCCAAACGGCGTTCCTTGCTCATGGCGACAGGACCTCCTGGCAGACTTCGATGTAGGCCCGCGCTCCGCGCGAGCGGCAATCGTATTCGAGTATGGATTGGCCGTGGCTGGGCGCCTCGGCCAGAGCGACATCGCGCGGCACGACGGTCTGGAAGACCGCCCCGCCAAAGAACTCCCGCACCTCGCGCTCGACCTCATGGGTCAGCTCAAGGGTCGGGTCGTGTTTGGTTAGCAGGATCCCGCCGAGCCGCAAACGGCTGTTCCGCCGCTGCATGACCCGCTTCACCAGTTCGATCATCTGGGTGAGCCCCTCCATCGCGAAGTACTCGCACTCCAGCGGCATGACGACCTCGTCGGCCGTGGCCAGGGCGGTCTCCGTCAGGGCGCCGAGCGACGGGGGGCAGTCGACCAGAACCGCGTCGTACACGCTGAGGCTCGCCGCCAGGTGCTCGGCGACCAGTTGCGACTCGCTGCCGCCGGCGGTGGCGAGGTGGTCCACATCGTGGAACGAGCGGCTGCCGGGGAGCAGCTCGAGGTTCTCGACCTGGGTCGGCGCGACCGCCTCGCGGAGCGGAGTCCGCTGCACCAGCGGGTGCCGCTCGGTCGGCTCGCCGCCGATGGCGCTGGTCGCGTTGCATTGCGGGTCGAGGTCGATTAGCAGCGTCCGCCCGCCCGACGCCGCCAGCGCGGCGGCGAGGTTCACGGCGGTGGTCGTCTTGCCGACGCCACCTTTCTGATTGGCGATGCAGAGGACGCGGCCCATCGTGGGAGATGACCGAGGTTAGATGGCAGGGGATCGATCCCAACGCGCGGTGAGCCTAGACGTCTCGTCCTAGGCCGGGGCGGGTGGGCGGCGGAGTGTAGAGACCCGCCGGGTGAACGGGAACGCCAGTCGAACGGTTTGCGTCTATGCTGGCGCCATCACCAATCTTCCGAGAGCCCGCCGTGGCCGTGCCCACCCTGCCCAACTCGAACTCCAACCCCCGGGACCGCTGGCGGTGGCATGGGCTCGCGAATCCCCGCGATGAGTTCTGGCCGCAGGTCGGCGTTCGGATCGCCATCGCGGGCGGGGTCTATCCGTTGCTGATTGGGCTGCTCGCTCTCATCCCTATTACCTACTACCTGCTTGTTGATTTATTTAGAGGCACGCAGGAATTGGGCATCGTCTTCCTGCTGAGCCTCGCCTACCCACTCTTTGCGGTCCCGTTCCTATTCGGGCTCGGGTTCATTTATACCGCGATTGTCTGCAGCTTCACGGTCCCCTCACTGGCCCTGACGCTCAAGCTGCTCGGCGATGAACCGCCTCTCGACCGAGTGGGCGTCTTCACCGGTTCGCTGGTCGCGTTCCTCACGACCTCGCCGCTCTGGCTGTATCTGAGCTCGAACTATTCCAGCACGACCGACTGGTTCGGGCTGCTGTTGAGCTACGGCTTGCTAACCCTCGCCCTGGTGCTGGGCCAGGTCGCGGGGCTTCAGGGATCGATCGCCGACGCGCGGCGGAGGCGTTCCAACCGGCTGCATCGGACCCCCTTCCGGCTCACGCTCTGGCGGCTGATGGCCGCGATGATCCCGCTCTCCCTGACGCTCAGCCTGCTCCGCCGGGCCGAGTTGCTCACCCTGCCAACCGCCCTGGCGATGCTCGCGGCGGGGGTCACCGCTTACCTGGCGAGCTGGCCGGTCGCGTGGCTCTTCCACCGCTGGGCCGACCGCCGCCTCCGGCGCCGCCAAGAGAAACGCCTCGCGGCGGGCGTTCCACGTGAAACAACCGCCACCGGCGACGCCGCTTGACTGTTCCACGTGGAACACCCGACCCGCCTGAGGGGCAGGATCGTTTCACGTGGAACGCCGCGGGATTACTCCGCCGGCCACTCGGGCAGCTTCATCTTCTTGACCACGTTCGCCGTGTGTTCGGTGAAGTGGCGGTCCATCTGCTTGAGCAGGGCACGGAGCTTCCAGCGGCTGCCGGGCGCCTTCGCGTCGAGGTCGAGGCCCTCCAGCAGGTAGGCGTGGCCCTGCACGTAGTCGCTCACGCGGAGCATCCAGTCGGCCTCCCCCTCGCCAGTCCACTCCGGGTGAGCCGGCTTGTAGTCGGGGGGCATCTGAGCCGGGTTGAGGTCGATCGCCTCGTGCCGATCGGGATCGATCGCCGCGTAGATCTGGCTGAAGAAGAGGAGCTGCCGGCCCATCAGGTGTTCGGCGTTCCAGCGCGGGGTGTGCGTGCCATTGGGCGGGCGCCAGTTCATCTGCTCGCGGCTGAGGGGGCGGAAGACCTTCTGCGACTTCTCGCAGGAGGCCCGCATCTTCTTGAGCAACTTCGCCAGCTCGCCCATCGGCTCCCAGGAGGCGTGCTCCTCGGGAGGCGTCGGCAGCTCGGGCTCGCCGGCTCGCCCCACCACCCCTTGGGCCAAGATAAGCAGCAAGACCCCTACGCAACGCGATCTCCAAACCATCGGCTCATCCTCTCCAAGTGCCAGGCCTCTCAAACCTCGGTGAATGCTGAGGCTACCTCGGATGCCGCAGCGGAGCGAGCCGTGCCGTCACGCAACGTGAAGTGCCCAACAACAAGGGCAAGGCTCGGGGCGCCTAAAAAGAGCCGGCCCCGTCACACGACAGGGCCGGCTCAAGTCGAGAACTAAGCCGGTCGCCGCATCAGGCGAGGCGGCGGCGGAAACCGAGGCCGGCGAGGGCCAGCATCGACAGGGCGACGGTGCTCGGCTCGGGGATGGCCGAGGTCACCGCGAGGCTGACATCGTCAATCAGGCCCCGGGAGCCGTTGGGGGCATCGACGGCGAACACGACACGCATGGTGCTGTACGAGCTGCCGATCGTGCCGGACAGACTGACCGTCTCGCCCGTGGAGCTGATGTTGCGGTCGTCGATGCTCACGAAGGTCGTGTCATCAAGAACCAAGAAGGTTTCGAGATCAAAAGACCCGTTGTCCGATCCGGTCAAGAGGCTCAAGTCGTAGCTGTCGCCGGCGTCACCGAGGCTCCCCTCGGAGTAAGCGTCTGAAACCAAGATGTAAGGGCCGCTGTTCGCGAAAACTTGGCCATCGTTCGCGGCGTTGGCTTTTCCTAGGCGACCGCCGTTCTCCAAGAACCCCAAAGCGTTGTTGCCCCCGATGTAAGTCCAACGGTAGTTGCCCCAGCCGGAAATCTCAACGCCCTTGTTCTCCGTGATGTCCGTGAGATCGGTGAAGTCAATCGTGTCGTTCTGGTCGGCAGCGGCCAGAGCACGGCCGTTCCCGTTCTGGTTGATGGCGCCGGCGGCGTTCACCGACACGCCGGCTGGCGCCACAACGCCGGCAGGATCGCTGAAGAAGGCGCCGTTGCCGGGGCTGGCGGCGCCCGACGTGTAATCGATCAAGGTTATCGGGGCTGCATCCGCCGATCCGATGCAGAGGCAGACGGCCAACGCGGCCGCCATGGTTGTGATTCTCATGAGGACTGACTCCGACTTAGCTGGAAGAAGAGAAACAAAGGTGAAAGACAAGGCGAGAGCCGGCTTCGCTGCGCGAAGCCGGCTCGCCTTTGATGTCGTCAAAGATTCAGCCGAGTCGGCGCCGCATGCTGACCGCGCCGAAGCCGGCGAGGGCCAGCATCGACAGGGCGACGCTGCCCGGCTCGGGGATGGCGAGGTCCGCGGTCAGGCGGACGTCATCGACCAGCGAACGCGTGCCGTTGCCCGGGTTCATCTGGATTGTCAGATCGACCGTGCTGAACGCGCCGGTCGAGATGTACTGCTCGGTCACCAGGGTCGAACCGTCGCGAGCAAAGCCGGCCCGGTTCTGCAGCGCGAAGGCCGACACCTGCTCGGACGGCAAGCCGGCGTCGAGGGTCAACGTGACCGTGGCGTTCGCGTTGGCCGTGCCGCTGTTCGAGTCGCTGCCCAGCAGGTAGCTGAGATCGATCACGTCGCCCGCGCTGCCCGCCACGCCGGAGATCGTGTCCGCGATCACATCGACGATCGTGTTGCTGTTTCCGTTGGTGAACGCTTGGCCCGAGCCGGTGTTGTTGGGCTCAAACGAGGCCGCATCGAATCCGTAGTGCCCGTCCAGACCGAAGGCGTTGTTGCCGCCGCTGTAGGCGACGCGCACCAGGGTCCAATCGTCGACATCGACCGTCGCGCCGATGTTCGGCGAGGGAGCGAAGAAGCGGTCGCGTGGGATGTCCTCGCCCGGGGTCGCAGTGCCGACGCCCGAGAGAGTGCCGCCACCCTCGTAATTGAAATCGCCGTTGCCTTCACCGATCCCGGGGCCGATCAGGCTCACCGTGCCAGCGTTCACAACGCCAGCGCATAGAAAGGCGGCCACGGCCGCCAACAGGCTCAAAGACCTCATTAGAACGCACTCCGAAATACAAAGGGTGAGGAACAGGATGCTGCAAAGGCTTCGATGGAACTGCCTTCCGACGCAGGCCAAACGAGCTGAACAGGTGATGAGTGGAGGCCGAATCCAGCCGGCCTGAGGAGAGAGCGGCTCCGAGCGGTCGGAGGCTCATTAAGCTCACGTACCGCCGTTTAGAAAACTCATGCGGCAATCAGAAAAAATCGTCTAATCGGCCAATCGGCCTCAAGCCAACGGCCCAGAACAGGCAGAACGCCCGGTGTCACGGGGACACCGGGCGTTCTGGCGATATGAATCGGCACCCCTCTGCGGGGTGGTTTTTCAGCAAGACTCAGTAGCGGTAATGCTCGGGCTTGTAGGGGCCCTCGACCGGCACGCCGATGTAGTCGGCCTGCTCTTGGCTGAGCTTGGTCAGCTTCACCCCGATCTTCTCGAGGTGCAGGCGGGCGACCTCCTCGTCGAGCCGCTTGGGCATGAGGTAGACCTGGACCTCGTACTTGCCGGCGCCCGACTGGGCGTCCTGCCAGAGCTCCATCTGGGCGAGCGTTTGGTTCGTGAAGCTGGTGCTCATCACGAAGCTCGGGTGGCCCGTGGCGCAGCCCAGGTTCACGAGGCGGCCCTTGGCGAGGGTCAGGATCGAGCGGCCCGTGTTCTTGAACGTGTAGCGATCGACGGCGCCCTCTTTCTCGCCCTTGATCTCGTCCTTGGTCACGCGGCCGGCGGCGACCTCCGCCTCGAGCCAGGCGATGTCGATCTCGGTGTCGAAGTGGCCGATGTTGCAGAGGATCGCGTCCTCGGCCATCTCGACCATGTGCTTGCCGAGGATGATGTCCTTGTTGCCCGTCGTGGTGACGAACAGGTTGCCCTCCTTGCAGGCGTCCTCCATGGTCACGACCTCGAAGCCCTCCATCGCCGCCTGCAGGGCGTTGATCGGGTCGATCTCGGTGACCAGCACACGGCAGCCGTAACGCTGCAGCGAGTGGGCGCAGCCCTTGCCGACGTCGCCGTAGCCGCAGACGACCGCGACCTTGCCGGCCAGCATGATGTCCGTGGCCCGCTTCACGCCGTCGGCGAGCGACTCACGGCAGCCGTAGAGGTTGTCGAACTTGCTCTTGGTCGCCGAGTCGTTGACGTTGATCGCCGGCACGGCGAGCTTGCCGTTCTTGGCCAAAACGTCCAGGCGGTGGATGCCGGCGGTGGTCTCCTCGGAAAGGCCCTTGATGCCCGCGAGCAGCTCGGGGAATCGGGCGTGGACCATGTCGGTCAGGTCGCCACCGTCGTCGAGGATCATGTTGAGCGGCTCGCCCGACGGGAAGGCGGTGAGCGTCTGCTCGATGCACCAATCGAACTCCTCGTCGGTCTCGCCCTTCCAAGCGAAGACCGGGATGCCCGCCGCGGCGATGGCGCAGGCAGCGTGGTCCTGGGTGCTGAAGATGTTGCAGCTCGACCAGGTCACCTCGGCGCCCAGCTCGAGGAGCGTCTCGATCAGGACGGCCGTCTGGATCGTCATGTGGAGGCACCCCGCGATGCGGGCGCCCTTGAGCGGCTTCTCCTGGCCGTACTTCTCACGCAGAGCCATCAGGCCCGGCATCTCGTTCTCGGCCAACGTGATCTCTTTGCGGCCGAACGCGGCCAGACGCTCGAACTCTTCGGGCGTGCAATCCAGAACCTTGTAAGCCAGCTTCTCAGACGTCGCGGTCGACACGGGGGAGCTCCGTAGGCGGGGGTGGGAGTGCTCAGGACTTCAACCGGATGCGGCCAGAAGAGGGCCGTCCGGGGGATTAGGCGGGGAATCGTGCGATTGTAGCGGCTGCTCCGCTCGACCCTCAAGCCGTTATCCGGGGCTCTAACCGCAAATCCCGGGGCCGATCAACGTCCCGAATCGAGGCCCTTCCGGGCGTTCTCGACGAATCGCCGCACCTGATCAGGATCTTTCACGCCCGGGGAGGTTTCGACGCCCGACGCCGTGTCGACACCGTCCGCCCCGGTGGCTTGGAGGGCTTCGGCCACGTTGCCCGGCTTCAATCCGCCGGCCAGGATCAGGGGCGTCGAGCCCAGGAGCTCCCTTCCGCTGCGGACGCCCGCCCAATCGACGGTGTGCCCGGTGCCGCCGTACTCGGTCGCTTGGCCGGGGGCGGGCTTCACGGCGGCGTCGACCAGCAGGGCGGCGTACTCACTTCCCGCTTTCTGCGCCGCCGCCAATCGCTTGGCGACCGGCCCGAGGCCCTCGGGCCCCATGCGGATCGCCCGGATGATGGGCAAGCCAGCGGGCAGGTCGGCGACCATCTCGTCCGGCTCATCGCCGTGCAGCTGGACGGCGCCGAGGCCCGTTCGATCGACAATCGTGGCGATCTCGGCCGGCGAGTGGTTCACGAAGACGCCAACCGTGAGCAAGCGCTCCTTCAACGCCTCGACGATCGTCGCCGCGGTCTCGGCGGAGATCGAGCGGGGGCTCTTCTTGTAAAAGTTGAGCCCGATCGCGTCCGCGCCGGCGTCGGCGACCACGAGGGCGTCGTCGACTTGCGTGACGCCGCAGATCTTGATTCGAAACATGGACAACATCGGGGAGCGTATGACGACAACCTTCACTGCTAGCAGTATACAGGCCGGCCGCTTCGATGCTTGCCGGCACAGCTTCTGGCGTCGGAGTGAAGCAGGAGCCCGCCGAGCGCCGATGGCAAGGACGGTTGAGCGTATTGCGCCGAGCGTGCGCCGACGCCAAGCCGATCGCCGTACCGGAGCCCGCCACCATGCCGTCGCCCTCGCCCGCCAGCAACACCGCCTCGCGTGCGTTCCCGGCCCACCCGCGTTTAGACAGGTACTTCGGCTCGTCGACGAGCGAAGCGGCCCGCCAGCGGCTCGGTCAGTGCCTGCTCCGTGGCGACGGCCCGGCTCTGTTGCTGGGCGCCCCGGGGGTGGGGAAGTCGATGCTCATCGATGTGCTCGCCAACGACCTGGCGGGCAAGCTGCACGTGGTCCGGCTCGCGAGCACCCAACTCTGCACCCGCCGGGCCCTGCTGCAAGCGATCCTCCACGGTCTGGGCGGACCGTACCGCGATCGCGAAGAGGGGGAGCTGCGGCTGTCGCTCACCGACCTGCTGCTCGACCAATCCGAGACCGGCGCGGGCGTGGCTTTGCTCGTTGATGAAGCGCAGACCCTGCCGACTCGCTTGCTCGAGGAGCTGCGTCTGCTGACCAACATCGCCCTCGACGGCGCGCCCCGCCTCAGGCTCGTGCTCGCCGGCGCGCACTCGCTGGACGAGTCGTTCACCGACCCGTCGCTCGAAGCGTTCAGCCAGCGGATCGCGGCCCGTTGTTACCTGGAGCCGCTCACGCGTGAGGAAATCGGACAATACGTTCGAGCGCATGTCGCCGCGGCGGGCGGAGACGCGGATCGCATCCTCGCGGCCGACGCCTACGAAGCGCTCGCTCAAGCGAGCGACGGCCTGCCACGCCTGATCAACCAGGTCGCCGATCGCGCGCTGACGCTCGCCGCCGAGCGGGGAGACGTGGCGATCGACCGTCAGTCGATCGGCGACGCCTGGTCCGACCTGCACCGCCTCGCCGCGCCGTGGCAGGCGCCGGCCAGCGCGCCGCTGGCGGCCGCTTCGTCGCCCGGCCTGACGGCGGTCACCGAGAGCGCCCTCGCCGCGGAGGACCCGGGCATCGAGTTCGGTATGCTCGACGACGAGGAGGCGGACGCCCTGCAAGCGGAGGCCGAGGCGGTCACCGCCCTCACCGCCGAGATCGCCGCCCGCGGCGGCGTGTGGGACGCGGGCGACAAGCTGCACGACCTGCCGACCCCCGCCGCTCCACCCACCACCGAAGACGAGGACGAGGGCCCCGTCGCCTTCGCCTTCCCGACCGTCGCGGAAGAGACGATCGACGCCGACGAGCACCTCGACGACCTGATCAAAGAGCTCACCGACGACGAGCCCTACGAGATCGACGAAGAGCAGCCCGCCGCCCAAGTCGAACCGGCCCCGACTCCGGACCCGTTCAACGAGTCGTTCGACGAGGAAGAGATCGTCCTGGATCCGTACGCGGACCACGAGCGCGTCATCCCGGCAGCGCCCGAAGTCGTGAGCGACAAGCCGACCGACCTGGAGAAGGCGTACCAGGCGCTCGAGACCGTCGAATCGCTCGCCGACGATTCCGAGGCGGTGCTTCAGAACGCTAACGACGATACGGTGACCCAGCAGGAAGTGGACGACATCCTGGTCGTCGATTCGGAGGAAGCGACGCCCGCTCCGGCCGCCCACCGGCAGGACTACGCCGACCTGTTCGCCAACCTCCGCCAGGGCTGAGCGGGCAGCGCCACGCCCGCGTGCTAGAGTTCGCTTTATGAGCACCTACTTGGTCACCGGCGGCGCCGGTTTTATCGGCTCGCATCTGGCAACGGCGCTCGTCGAACGGGGCGACCGGGTGCGCGTGCTCGACAGCCTGGTCTCGGGCTACAAGAAGAACCTCGCGCACCTGGGCGATCGCGTCGAGCTGGTCGAGGGCGACGTCGCCGACCCGGACGCGGTCTTCGCCGCGACCGAGGGCGTGGAGGTCGTCTACCACGAGGCGGCGATGGCCTCGGTGCCCGCCAGCCAGAGGACGCCACTCGAATCGCACGCCGCGTGCATGACCGGCACGGTCAACGTGCTCGACGCCGCCCGCCGGCGGGGCGCCCGCCGCGTGGTGATGGCCGCCTCGGCCGCCGCGTACGGCGACCGGCCCTTCGCGGCGAAGCGTGAGACCGACCCGGTCGATCCGCTCTCGCCCTACGCGGCCTCGAAGATCGCGAGCGAACTGTACTGCCAGGCGTTCGCGGAGTCGTTCGACCTGGAGGCGGTCGCGCTGCGGTACTTCAACGTCTTCGGACCGAGGCAGGACCCGCAGAGCGAGTACTCGGCGGTGATCCCGATCTTCGTGACGAAGATGATCGCCGGCGAGCGGCCGACCGTCTTCGGCGACGGCATGCAGAGCCGCGACTTCGTGTTCGTCGAGGACGTGGTCCAGGCGAACCTGCTCGCCGCGGACGCTCCCGAGGCGAACGGCCAAGTCCTCAACGTGGCGACCGGGCGTCACACGACGCTCCTTGACCTGATCGCCGCGATCAACGCCGCCGCGGGGACCGACCTCGAGCCGGTCTTCGCTGAGGCCCGCGTCGGCGACGTGCGCGAGAGCCTGGCGGACATCACCCGGGCGCGCCAACTACTGGGCTACGAGCCCAAGGTCCCCTTCGCCGAGGGGCTCAAGCGCTCGATCGAATACTACAAGTCGATCGCGGGCGCGTGAGCGGCCGCCCGGCCTCTCCACCGATGATCTCGCCAGCAGGCGCTCGACGCGCCGTTCGACGCAGTCCATCATCTGGCGATGCACCGCACGCTTGTCGCCATCGCGACCTACAACGAACGGGAGAACCTGCCGACGCTCGTCGATGCGGTCGAGGCCGCGTTGCCCGAGGCCGATGTCTTGATCATCGACGACAACTCGCCCGACGGCACCGGCCGGTGGGCCGACGAGCGGGCCGCCTCCGACCCGCGGCTCTCGGTGATCCACCGCGAAGGGAAGCTCGGCCTCGGCTCGGCGACGATCACCGCGTTCCGCTGGGCGCTGGAGCGGGAGTACGAGCGTGTCGCCACCACGGACGCCGACTGGAGCCACCCGCCCGAGGAGCTGCCCGCTTTGCTGGCGTTGACCGAGTCGTGCGACGTCGCCATCGGGTCACGCTACGCCCCCGGGGGCAAGATCGAGGGCTGGCCCTTCTCGCGGCGGGTGATAAGCCGGGTCATGAACCGGCTCACGCGGTTCCTGCTCCGTGTGCCCGTGAAGGATTCGAGCGGGGCGTTCCGGGTCTATCGGGCCTCGGCGCTCGGGAGGATCGACCTCGGCCGCATCAGCTCCAGCGGCTACGCCTACCTGGAAGAGATCGTCTGGCGATTGGCGGCCGCGGGCGCCACCTTCGCCGAGCACCCGATCACCTTCCGCGACCGGACGGTCGGCTCGTCCAAGGCGAACCTCGCCGAGGCCCGCGGCAAGTTCGCCATGCTGTGGCGTTGCCTGACCTCCCGGGCGTGACCCGTGGCGCCAGCGGCGCCGGCGCCGCCGGTTCGGCGTTGGAGCTCGGTCGGCTTTCTACTAGTCTCCGCAGCTCAAACGCCGCATGAGGCGGCGTTCCCGGGGGCCTGCGCCCACACCACGGTTGGAGTCTCAAGGTGGCTAACGACTACGTCCTTGTTGGCGCAGGGCTGTTTGGAAGCGTCTTCGCGCGGCAAGCCGCCGAGGCGGGCAAGCGGGTTCTGCTCGTCGATCGCCGCTCCCACATCGCGGGCAACTGCTATTCGGAGCGCGTCGAGGGGATCGACGTCCACCGCTACGGGCCGCACATCTTCCACACCAACAACGAGCGGGTCTGGGAGTACGTGCTGCGGTTCACGCCGATGAACGCGTACCGTCATCGCTGCGTCGTCCGGCACGGGGAACGCCTGTTCTCCTTCCCGATCAACCTGCTCACGCTGCACCAACTCTGGGGCGTGACCACGCCGGGCGAAGCCGAGGCGAAGCTCGCGGAGGTGCGCGAGCCGATCTCGCAGCCGAGCAACCTCGAGGAGTGGATCCTCTCTCAGGTCGGCCACGAGCTCTACGACATCTTCGTCCGGGGCTACACCACCAAGCAGTGGGGACGCGACCCCAAGCTCCTGCCCGCTTCGATCATCCGGCGGATCCCGATCCGCCTGACCTGGGACGATCGCTACTTCAACGACCGCTTCCAGGGGATTCCCGAGAACGGCTACACCGCGATGTTCGAGAACCTGCTCGATCACGACAACATCGAGGTGCAAACGGGCGTCGACTTCTTCGAGAACCAGAAAGAGCTCGAAGCGGCGGGAGAACGCTTGGTCTACTCCGGCAAGATCGACGAGTACTTCGGCTACCGATTCGGCGCGTTGGAGTACCGCTCGCTTCGCTTCGAAACCGAGCGTGTCGCTGGCGACCATCAGGGGGCCGCGATCGTGAATTCGGCCGACGTCAACGTGCCCTACACCCGCACCGTCGAACACAAGCACTTCGCGATGCAGACAAGCGAGAACAGCGTCATCACGCGCGAGTTCCCGCAGGCCTACAAGCCGGGGGGGGAGGCCTTCTACCCGATACGGGACGAGGCCAACACGGCCCTCTTCGAGCAGTACAACCAACTCGCCAAGACGACGAAGCCCGGCGTGCTCTTCGGCGGGCGGCTCGGCAGCTACCGCTACTACGACATGCACCAAGTCATCGCCGAAGCCCTCACCGCAGCCGATCGCGAGCTCGGTGTCCCGACGCCCCTCCGCAGGTCCGCCTGATATGCCCGGCCAAGATCACGGCAACCTGGTGCTCTCGTTCGTGGGTGACGATTCCGTCCACCCCTCGTGGATCGAGGGACCGGCCGAACGCGACTTCGACCTCGGGCTCGTCTACTACGGCGACACCCCGGGGCGGTACGAGGAACAGGCCGACTTTTACCTGGCCCACAAGGGGTTCAAGTTCTGGCTGCTGAAGGAACTGGCCGAGTCGCACTTCAACGAGTTGTTTGAGCGGTACGAGCGCGTCTGGCTGCCCGACGACGACATCCGCGCCAGCACGGCGCAGGTGAACCGCCTGTTCGAACTCTTCGAGAAGCACCACCTCTCGGTGGCTCAGCCCGCGATCGATCAGGGAGCGCTGTCGTACGCCGCGCTGCGGGTCGATCGCCGCTTCGAGATCCGCTACTCGAAGTACGTGGAGGTGATGTGCCCCCTGTTCACGCGTCAAGCGTTGCTGGAGTGCCTGCCCACCTTCCACGAGACCAAATCTTCCTGGGGCCTCGATTGGCTCTGGTCGCATCGCTACGACGAGGAAGAGATCGCGATCATCGACGCCGTCGCGGTCGATCACACGCGGCCCCTCGCGACGGGCAGCCTCTACAAGCAACTCACGGGCGACGGGGTCACGCCGAACGATGAGTTCCGCGACCTCCGCTACCGGCACGGCATCCACAACCGCCGCTACCGCCGTGCCCTGGTGAAAGGGACCGCGCGGATGCGTGGCGTGCTGCTCGATGGCGCCGAGGGCTGGAACCGCCCTCGGTTCGGCGGCTGGCTGGGCAAAGCGGCCTAGCTAGGCCGCCTTGTTCGAGGAATCGTCCTGGCCGAGCAGCCGTTTGGCTCCGTGCTTGGCCGCATGAATGCCCGCCCGGACGCCCCAAACCGTCTTTCCGTAGGCCCGTTGCGAGGCGATCCGAGCGCCATCCACCAGCCCGGCCGGGGCCTCCCGCATCGCCAGTCGGCGGTAGCGATCCAGCAGCTCGGGGGCCGTCAGGTCGAGCCGCTTCCTCTGGCTGTAGAAGGCGTAGTGACCGAAGAGGGCGCCGGGGCAGACCTGGCTCGGACGGCCGTAGCGGGCCGGCAGCACCTGGGTCAGCCATTCCTCCTCGTCGATCTGGTTGTGCCCCCGTTCGGCGACCGGGGCCATGTCCTCACCACGCCAGCAGATCGCGTTGACGCTGAACCGGCGAACGCCGTCGAACGACATGTCCTGGTTCATCCAACGCTCCTCTCGCCCCGACTCCAGGTCGGACAGGAAGAGCTCGTGCAACCGCTTGGCGAAGGCGCCGCTTCCCCAGCCGACCGGGTCGAGGCAGTCCGGATGCACCTCGCCCCAGGAGCGCGGAATGACGCCCGCCCGCTGGTACGCGTGCGAGCAGATCGCGTTGTTGACGATCGACCCGAGCACCAAGAAGGGCTCCGGGTTCTCGAGGCGGTGGTCCCGCATTCGCGGGATCGCGTCGTCCGCCACATAGCAGATGTCGTCGTCCAAACGCAGGTAGACGGTGTCCGGCTCGACGCAATCGCTCATGTAGTGCCAGATCTGCCACCCGATCCGCGCCGTGTGGTCGATCGGCTTGGCGACCAGCTTGAAGAAATCGGGGTGCTCGTCGATCAGCCCGTGCAGGTAGGCCAAGTCATCCGGGTTGCGTGTGTTCACCCACCAATGGTGCTCGTCGATCTCGTGGCGGTTGCGGAGCAGGTACTCGGTGAGCACCTCGAGGTACCGCCGGCGGCCGGCGGGGGTGACGGTGATGAATCGCATCGTGCTCTTCATGGCAGGGGGAGA
This sequence comes from Planctomycetes bacterium MalM25, assembly GCA_007745835.1. Lineage (NCBI taxonomy): Bacteria > Pseudomonadati > Planctomycetota > Planctomycetes bacterium MalM25. The sequence continues at coordinate 649,432 of CP036424.1, read as the reverse complement.
CGCTGGCGCCGCTATCGGTCCGGGCCGGCGCGCTAACTGACGCCTATCGTTCTTCTAGCCGCAATGGCGGTTCGCCTCCAGATCAAGACCGCCGCGTCCAACCCCCGGGGGAGGGGGACCGATGGTGACGCTCATGACGATCGATCGGCGTGTGGGAAGTTCTCTCAGGCTCCGCCCCGCACGCCACGGGGTGTGACCTAGCTTTGCCGAGAAACTGGCATTGCGCGCCGCGTGCTGCGCTCCCCCCTCGAGCGCGCCGCCACGCCTCCTTCAGATGAGCGAACCCGTCAGATGAGCAAGAAACGCATTGGCATCCTCACCTCGGGCGGAGACTGCCCGGGCCTCAACGCGGTGATCCGCGGAGCCGTGAAGGCGTCGCACCAGCTCGGGTACGACTGCGTCGGCTTCCTGAAGGGTTACGAGGGTCTCTACGACCCGGTCCAGTACGTTCACCTCACCCCCGACAGCACCCGCGGCATCCTCAACCAAGGGGGCACGATCCTCGGCTCGACCAACAAGGGGCGTTTCGCCGCCACGGTCGGCGTGCAGGACCGCCAGGAGCTCGAGCCGCGGCTCGTCGAGGGCGTCAAGCAGACGATCGACCAGCTCGGCATCGACGGCCTGATCTGCGTCGGCGGGGACGGCTCGCTCGCGGTCGCTCAGCAGTTCCACGAACAGGGCATCCCGGTCGTCGGCGTCCCCAAGACGATCGACAACGACCTGTCGGCCACCGCGTTCACCTTCGGCTTCGACAGCGCCATCGAGTGCGCGACCGACGCGCTCGACCGCCTGCACACCACGGGATCCAGCCACGAGCGGATCATGGTGCTCGAGGTCATGGGCCGCCACGCCGGTTGGATCGCCCTGCACGCGGGCATCGCGGGCGGCGGCGACGTGATCCTCATCCCCGAGATCGAATGGAACTACGACGACCTCTGCCACAAGATCCTGCACCGCGAGAGCCAGGGCAAGAAGTTCACGCTGATCGTTGTCGCGGAGGGCGCTGAGCTGCCTAGCGGCGAGCTCGTCGGTGAACAGCGCAGCGGCCAGCAGATGAAGCTGGGCGGCGTCGGCCGCGCGGTCACCGAGGAGATTCAGAACCGCCTGCACCGCGAGGCGCGCCTCTGCGTGCTGGGGCACCTGCAGCGCGGGGGCAAACCGACCACGTTCGACCGGGTCCTCGCCACCCAGTTCGGCGCCCACGCGGTGCGTCTGGTAAAGGAAGGGCGCTTTGGCGAAATGATTTGCAGCCGCCCGCCCGAGATGACTAGCGTCCCCATCATGGAGGCGGTCAACGAGCTGCGTCAGGTCGATGCGCACGGCCCCGCCGTGCAGGCGGCCCGCGCCCTGGGCATCAGCTTCGGCGACCGCAAGGCGGACGAGATCGGCGAGGGCGTCTTCGACCGGCTTGAGCCGGTGTCGCACGTGCCCGAGTTCGTCGAGCACCACCCGGAGGCCTTCGCCGACGGAGCCGAGGAGGCGACCGCCGAAGCCACGCCGGTCATCGAAGAGGCCGTCGCTGAGGTGGCGCCGGAAGAGACGACCGCGGTTGTCGAGGCGGTCTCTGAGGAGGTCGCCCTCGTTGAAGAGACCCCGGCCGAGCCAGAGCCCGTTGCGGAAACAGAAACCGCCGAGGGCGAGGTCGTTGAAGAGGCCGCGCCGAGCGTCGAGAGCCCCGAGGTCGCTGTGACCGAGGAGCCGGCCACGGAAACCGCCGTCGCGATGGACGAAGACCAGGCCGCCGAGACCGTCGCCGAGACGATCCTCGACATGGTCTCCGACGCCGACGAGGCGATCCACGGTGAGGTCGCCGAGCCCGAGAACGAGCCTGAGGAGACCGATCCGGCGGGCGCCGACCCCGAGCGTGAACCCGAACTCCCCGAAACCGACGAGGCCCCCAGCGTGGAGTCCGTCGAAACCGCAGCGCCGACGCTGACGCCGCCTTCGCTCGAAGAGGCCGATCTCGGACAGGCGAGCGAGGCGCTCGCCGCCGAAGCCGAGGAGCCCGCCCCCCCGGCGGCGCCCGCGATGCCGGCGCTCGACACCTCGGCCCTGCAGGCTCAGCTCGCCGACCAGATCTCAGGCGCCGCCAAGGAGAAACGCGGAGAAGCGCCAAACGATCCGACGTTCGACGCGGAGACCTCGGGGCTGAGCGTCGCGGAGCTGGTCAAGCAGAAGCTCGCCGCCGCGTCGATCACGCCGCAATCGGAGGCCACGCTCGAGGAGCCCGTCGATAAGCCGCACGACGAGGACTTGGTCGCCGAGGCGCGATCCGCCCTGGAAGCGGCGCTCTCCGACTGAGCGCCGAGCCCCCCAAGCTATCTTCCCGCGGGGTGGGTCGCCGATTGGCGGCCCGCTCCGTTTTTCTTTGCGCCGTCGGCGCTGTTCGACTTGGCATTGGCCACGCGGGACCAGCCCCCAGGCGTCGTCGCCGCAGGACGGCCGGGCTTGGGCGCGCATAAGAAACCGCCGCCCGAAGAGGCATGGCGGAGCGCTAGCTCACGCCAACGAGATTGCCCATTTTAACATCTAGGCCAAGAGTTGGGCCGTGTGCAATAACGCGCGGCGTGTGTATCGAAACGCCTACAATCGGGAGGCAGTCTCCCTTTTCAAGCGTCGCACACAAAGGAGTCGGGTCATGCTACGGGACTGCTGTTGTCTATTAGGGATGGCTCTGGCCCTGGTATTGAACTCGGGGGTTCGAGCATCCGACCAAGCGGAGATCGAGCGGCGTTACCACGAGGCGATCGAAGCCTCGCTCGGCTCCGAATCGGCCGACCACGAATCCCTCATGCGAGCGATCGTTGCCGACGCGCCCGACTACGAGCCGGCGCGGGCCGAGCTCGGCGAAGTTCGGATCGACGGCCGCTGGCTGCCGGTCGACTACGCGCAGCACCTCGCCTCCGAAGACCCCCGGCTGGAGGCCTACCACGAGCTGTCGGAGAAGGCCGACCCGGAGAGGGGCTCGCTCCGCTTGGCCCGCTGGTGCGAGAAGCAGGGGCTCGATTACGAGGCGCGTGCCCACTGGCTGAACGTGCTCCAAGAACGCCCCAAGCACCCCGAGGCGCTCAAACGGCTCAACGCCGGCTGGCGGGACGGCGAGCTTTGGGACCTGACCCTCGCCGCCCAGGCGAGCGAACGAGCCCGGGAGTTGCAACGATCCGCGAACGCTTGGGAGAAGCGATTCCGGCAACTCGAAGCACGGCACACCGTGCGGGAAGAGGTCCTCGCGGTGCTGAGCACCGAACTCGATGCGGGAGCGATCGAGCCGATCGAACGCCGCGTCGAGCGGCTGGCCGCCGAGCCGGGCGCCGCCGCGGCGGAACGCTCACGCCAGTTGATCGGGGCTTGGTTCGACGCGGTCGATCGCCTCGATGAGGTCGAGGTGACCGCGTCGCTCTGTCGGACCGCGATCCTCGGCGACGAGGCGATACGGAGCGAAGCGACCGAGCTCCTCAAATCGCGACCCGAATTCGACACGATGCCGCTGCTGCTCTCAGCGCTCATCGCCCCGATCGAGAGCAAAGCGACCATCACACGCGACGCCCAGGGGAGCCTCACCTATGAGCACCGCTTGCTCCACCGTGATCGCGAAGTCCACTCCGACCACCGCCGACACTGGACCGCCGCGGTGAACCAGCTGCCCAGCAACGATCGACTGGTGACTCAAGCGGATTGGGCAGCAGCCCGGGCGCGCGTGATGTACGACACGCGCATGAGCACGATCCTGCCAGAGCTCGAGTTCCGCCTGGAGTCCCAGAAGCTCGAAGAGCAGGTGGCCGCGCACAACAAGACCTCGGAGGAGATGAACTCGCGTGTGCTGCCGGTCTTGCGCGCTATCTCAGGCCTCGACGCCGGCGAGGACCCGGTCGCCTGGTGGAAACACTGGCAAGAGCACTCGGGCTACGATCGGTACGCTCCGCAGTACGATCGCAGCTACGACTTCGATACAATCGACTACTACGTCGAAGCCCCACCGGAACGTCGTTGCGAGTGCTTTATCGCCGGCACACCGGTCTGGACCCGCACGGGCAAGACGGCGATCGAGGACCTCGAGCCGGGCGATCTGGTGCTGGCGCGCGACCCGCACGTCGGCGGGCTGGTCTACCGCTCGGTTATCGATACGACCGTGCGTGAACCGAGTCCGACCGTCCAGCTCACCGCCGGCGGCGAGACGATCGTCGCCACCATCGGGCACCCCTTCTGGGTGATCGGCGCGGGCTGGACGATGGCCAAGGACCTCGCCGCGGGCGACGTGCTGAGCACCGTCAAAGGGCCGCTGGAGCTGGACCATGTCGAAAACCACGCCGACCGGACCGCGCACAACCTCGTCGTCGAGGGAGCAGCGAACTACTACGTCGGCGAGGCGGGCGTGCTCGTCCACGACAACACGCCACGCCAGCCCGCCGTGGGCCTGACAGCCAGCCGCTAAGCAGCCGTCAAGCGACCCGCCGTGAGCCCTCGGCTTGGTTCAACCCGCGGGCTTGATCCAACGGAGAGGCCCGTGGCCCGACCCGCCCGGCGATGCCCGGGGGGGCGGGCGCGGCCTCTCCATCGCTCCGCGATACCGCCGTGGGGCGTGTTGTCTGAACCACCCACCACGATCCGGCGGTCAGCAGAGCGGTCATCGCGCCGCCCAAGACGGCCCACCAGACGAATCGCTCAGCGACGTACAGCCAGAGGCCGGCGACCGTGAGCGTGTAGACCGCTTGCGTCGCCACCACCGAGAGCGTGAGCATCGTCAGCACGCGAGTGAGCGGTTCCATCTGCCTCCTCCAGAAAGATCGGGAGAAGACGCCGCGGTGCGATGGATCGGGGGTGCAGAACTCGAAGGCGTCTTGAGGTCGGAGAGCCGCCTGCCTCTCCGCCGCCCGGGTTGAGCGGCCGGGAGGAGCTTAGGAGCCCGTTCGGGGACGGGCAAGGCGGAATCGGCTCAGCGCGAGCGGTTCTTGCGAGAACGCTTCTTCGTCCCTTCGCCACGCACGCCGTTGCTCCTTCCGCCGCTGGGCTTGGCCGGCTTGGCGGCGCCCTCGACGGCGTCATCGGGGGGCGGAGCGCCTTCGGCGAGGCGGCAGAGGTCGAGCTGGCTTCGGCGTGGCGCCTCGTTGGCCGCGGGCCGGGATCGGGTGTAATTCCCGGTCGATTCGAGGAGGCGGGCCCGCTGGTTGTCGCGGAGGTAGACCGGGGCGATCTCGTTCACGATCCGCTGCTTCAGCTCGCCGGTTTCGATCGGGAACATCACCTCGACACGGCGTTCGAAGTTGCGCGGCATCCAATCGGCGCTGCTCAGGAAGACCTGCTGCCTGGTGCCGGATCCGAACACGAAGATGCGGCTGTGCTCGAGGAACTTATCGACGATGCTCCGCACGCGGATCGTCTCCGACACGCCCGGCATGCCGGGGCGGAGGCAGCAGACGCCGCGGACCACCAGGTCGATCGGCACGCCGGCTCGGGAGGCGTCGTAGAGCGCCTCGATGGTGCGGCGATCGACCAGCGAGTTGAGCTTCGCGAAGATCCACGACTTCTTGCCGCGGCGGGCGCGATCGGCCTGCTCGGCGATCAACGCGAGCGTGCGATCGTGCAGGTCCTGCGGAGCCACGACCAGCTTCTTCCACTGGTTGTGCTGCGCGTAGCCGGTGAGGAAGTTGAAGAGGGCGGAGACCTCGTCGGTGATCGTCTCGTCGGCGGTGAACAGGCCGACGTCCGTGTACAGGCGGGCCGTGCTCGGGTTGTAGTTGCCCGTGCCGAGGTGGGCGTAACGGCGCACGCGATCGCCCTCCTGACGCACAACCAACGCGAGCTTGCAGTGCGTCTTGAGGTCCATGAAACCAAAGACGACGTGCACGCCGGCTCGCTCCAGGCTGCGCGCCCAGGAGATGTTGTTCTGCTCGTCGAAACGCGCCTTGAGCTCCACGAGGGCGGTGACGTGCTTGCCCGCTTCGGCCGCCTTGATGAGCGAGTCGATGATCGGGCTGTCGCCGCTGGTCCGGTAGAGCGTCTGCTTGATCGCCAGGACATCCGGGTCGTCCGCCGCGCGGGAGATGAATCGAACCACCGGCCGGAACGAATCGAACGGGTGGTGCAGCAGGATGTCGCCCCGATCGATCTCCTCGAACAGGTCCTTGTCCTCGGCCAGGTTCGCGGGGGTGTGCGGTGTGAAACGGGGGTGCAGCAGATCGCTCCGATCGACCTGCTTCACCAGACCCATGAGCGACGTCAGGTCGAGCGGGCCATCGACGCGGTAAACCTCGTCGTAGGCCGGCGCGTCGGTTTCGGGCGCGACGCGGAGCTCCTCCTGCCCGACGAGCATCGCGAGCAGCTCGTCGTCCAGGTCGGTCGAGACCTCGAGCCGGACCGCCTCGCTCTGTTGGCGCTGGCGGAGGCGCGATTCGATCGCCCGCAGCATGTCGTCGCCCTCCTCGTCGAGGAGGTCGTAGTCCATGTCGCGCGTCACACGGAAGGCGCCGCACGAAAGGATCTCGTACCCGCCGAAGACCTCGGGCAACCGGTTGGCGACCACCTCCTCGATCCGCAGGAAGTCGCTCCGCTGGCCCGGCTCGGTCGGCACGAACCGGGGGATCATCTGCGGGAGCTGGACGACCGCGAACATCAGCTCGGGCCCGATCCCCTTCAGCCGCCGCAGCTTGGCGGCGAGGTAGAGACCGCGGTTGTGGAACCTCGGGCTCGGGTGGCTGGGGTCGATCGCCATCGGCGTGAGGACCGGCAGCACCCGGTGCTGGAAGTAGGCGTCGACCGTGCGGCGTTGGTCGATCGACAGATCGTCCTCGCTCAGCACACGGATGCCCGCCGCCGACAGGGCGGGGCGGACCGACTCGTTCCAGCACTCGTACTGCTTGGCGACGAGGCCACGTGTTTTGCCGACGATCTGCTTGAGCTGCGCGATGGCGGTCTGGCCGTCGGCGGGCGGGTCCTGCGGCGCCATGGCGCCGAACGCCTGCTCGCGGAGCCCGGCCACGCGGACCATGAAGAACTCGTCGAGGTTCGACGAGAAGATCGAGAGGAACTTGGCCCGCTCCAGCAGCGGGTTGGTCTCGTCGGCCGCCTCCTCCAGGACCCGCGCATTGAATTCCAGCCAGCTCAACTCGCGGTTGAGGAAGTGCTGCGGCTGGTATTCGAGCGTGCTCATGTGGTCCCTGCTGAGGCCCCGTCGGGCTTCGGGGAGGCTTCACACCGACCCGTCGCGAGGCGGGCCCAGTTTGGCAGTTTAGGTGGTTTGCGCCTATTGTGCCGACTTTTTAATCGGTCCGTGAAAACCGACCCCCCCGAGAACTAGGGGAACGGGCACAAAAGGCTATTAATCCTACACCACCCCGCCCGCACATGGTTCTGCAGGGCCCGGCGAGCCATTAAATAACGGGCCTCGAGGCCGATTAAGCGGGGTCGTCCTGCGAGTCTCGTTCGGCGTTCTCGCGGAGCGCCTCCGCGAGCGCCGCCGGGTCGAGGTACGCCGGGTCGGGCGGACCGAGCGGCGAGTCCGCCGGCTCGACGGCGGGGCCGATCAGCTCGGTGAGCTCGTCCTCGTCGACCTCCTCACGCTCCAGCAGGGCCATCGCCAAGGCCTCGAGCTTCTGACGGTTCTCGCCGAGCACCCGCTGGGCGAGCTCGGCCGCCTCGGTGAGGGTGCGCGTGACCTCCTCATCGATGACGCGGGCCGTGTGGTCGCTGTAGGGCCGGGTCTCCTGAACGATCTCGCGTCCGAGGAAGGGGTCGTCGTGCCCCGCGTGGTAGGCGACCGGGCCGATCCGGTCGCTCATGCCCCAGTGGGCGACCATCTTGCGGGCCAGGCTGGTCGCCTGCTTCAGGTCGTTCTCGGCGCCGGCGCTCAACTCGCTGAAGACCAGCTCCTCCGCCGAGCGACCGGCGAGGGTCATCGCGAGACGGGCGCGCATCTCGCTCTCGGACATGTTGTGCCGGTCTTCGGTCGGCACGTACTGCGTCACGCCGAGGGCGCGTCCGCGGGGGATGATCGTCACCTTGTGGACGCGGGCGCCACTGGGGATGAGCCAGCCGAGGATCGCGTGCCCCGCTTCGTGGAACGCGGTGACCTGCTTCTCCTTCTCGGTCAGCACGTCCTCGCGGGTGTCGCCCATCAGCAGCTTGTCGCGTGCGTACTCGAAGTCGTCGTTGTCGACGAACCGCTTGTCGTGCCGCGTCGCCCACAGGGCGGCTTCGTTGACCAGGTTCATGATGTCGGCGCCCGTCATGCCGACCGTGGCGCGGGCCAGTTTGACGAAGTCGACGTCGTCGGCGATCGGCACGCCGCGGGTGTGGACCTCCAGCAGCTGCTCGCGGCCTTCGATCGAGGGGCGATCGACCGTGATGTGGCGGTCGAAGCGGCCCGGGCGCAGCAGAGCCGGGTCGAGCACGTCGGGCCGGTTCGTGGCGGCGATGACGATGACGGTCTCGGTCGGCGTGAAGCCGTCCATCTCGCTGAGGATCTGGTTGAGCGTCTGCTCGCGCTCGTCGTGCCCGCCGCCCAGGCCGGCGCCCCGCTGACGCCCGACGGCGTCGATCTCGTCAATGAACAAAATGCAGGGCGCGGTCGCCTTGGCGGTCTTGAACATGTCGCGGACCCGGCTGGCGCCGACACCCACGAACAGCTGGATGAACTCCGAGCCGTTGATCGAATAGAACGGCACGCCCGCCTCGCCGGCGATCGCCTTGGCGAGGAGCGTCTTGCCCGTGCCGGGGGGACCGTTGAGCAGCACGCCCTTGGGGACCCGCGCGCCAAGGCGTTGGAACCTTTCAGGCTCCTTCAGGAAATCGACGATCTCCTGCAGGTCCTTCTTCACGCCCTTCAGTCCGGCGACGTCCTCGAAGGTCTTCTCCTCGCCCTCCTCGACCTCGTACCGGCGGGCCGGGCTCTTGGTGACCCCGCCCAGCATCCCCCCGCCGACCATCTGGTCGCGGGTGCGGCGGATGAAGGTCCACATGAAATAGGCCATGCCGATCATCAGCGCCAGCCACAAGAGCGTGAGCAGCGCGTCCAGGTTGAACGGCAGCGTGTAGCTCGGCCCCGCGTTCAGCTCGACCAGCTTCGCCTTCAGCGTGTCGTCCAGCCCCTCCGGGGGCAGCACGACCGCGAACCGTTTGGGCAGCGGGTCGGTGCTCGGCTCCTCCCCCTCCTTGGTGGGCGGCAGCGGCGGCGACTTGAACTCGCCCAGCAGCGTCTGGCCGGAGACCTCGACCTTCGCGACGTTGCCCTGCTCGACCTGCCGCCAGAAGAAGCCGTAATCGATGTCGGCGACCTGCGTGAACGCCTGAGCGAACAGGAAACCGAGCGCCAGCACCATCAGGGCGATGAGCAGCAGCGATTGAGAAGGACGCCCCGCAGGCCGGGACCCGGTGCGAGGGCCCTCGCCCTGAGGAGGCGGCGAGTCGTGGGGGCGATCTTCGGGCATGTCGATTGAATCGTGGTGCTTCGCTAGCTACTGGCGGACTCCGGGCCTTCAACTTAGGGCCTAACCAACCCTAAGCGCTGGTTCCCGGAACGCCAATAACGCGTGTGGTGCGTCTCAGCCCTCGCGCGACACGAGCCGGCCCGCCTCGTAGGTCTGCTTGACGACCTTGCCGTCGCGCCCGTAGATCGTCGCGACGCCGTCCTTCTTGCCGTCGCGGTAGTTGACCTCCGCACGCTTGTCGCCGACCCGGCTCCACTCGGTCGCCAGGCCCTCTCGCTTGCCGTCGACGAAGTTGATCTGCTGGCGGAGCTGCCCGTTCGTGTACCAAACCTTGAACTCGCCGTTGGCCTTGCCTTCGGCGTACCGCTCCTCACGGAGCTTCTGCTCGCCGTCGGGGGTGAAGCTCTCCCACGTGCCGGCGCGGCGACCCTCGGCGTACTCGCGACGCGCGATCGGCTTGCCCTCGGGCGAGTTCACCACGACCGGCCCGTCCGGCTTGCCATCCTTGAAGGTCACCTCCTTGGCGACCTTCCCGCTGGGGTGGTAGTAGGTCCACTTGCCGATCGCCTTGCCGACCGAGTACTCGCCCGAGACGTACAGCTGGCCGCTGGAGTAGTACTCCTTGTGGGAACCGTCGCTGACAATCGAGTTGTCCGAGTACTTGACGACCCGCCGCTCGAAACGAACGGTCTCGGTGTTCGGGAAGTTCTCCGTGACGACCTTCGATTGCACCTGCGCGGGGGCGGGCGGGGCGTCGCCGGTCGGCAGGTAGATCGGCGGGCCGGTGTAGGCCTCGATCTTGGCCGACTCCCGCTTGGGGGCGGCGGACCCCTCTTGGGAGCGGGCCGGGAGGGCCGCCAGCAGCCCGACCGACATCGCCAAACCAACGGACAACAGACGCAAACGACGGCTCGACATCGATCCCACCAGGAGAACACGGGCTGCAGAACGACGCCGGTCTCGGCGCCCTGAGTCTCGCATTCTACCGCGGTCCGCGGCGGAGTCTACGAGCCCGGGGCCCTCCGGGGCCCGCGCGGTTCAGACCAGCCGCCAATCGGGCGGCAGAACCGTGTTCTTCGGCACGACGATCACCCCGTCGCGGACCACGACGCCATGGTCGGCGTCGAAATCCTGGCGGCCGTCGTCGTTGACGATGCGGGCGCCGGCGCCGATCCGGCAGTTTTTATCGATGATGGCGCCGTCGATCACCGCCCCCGGCCCGATGCCGATCCGCGGCGTGCCGGCGGCGTCGTTCTCGGCCACGCGGGAGGTCCTCTCGTAGAAGTCGGCTCCCATCAGCACCGTGTTGCGGATCGTGACGTCGCGACCGATGCGGCAGCGGAGGCCGATCACGCTGTTGTCGATCTTCGCCCCCGGCTCGATCACGCACCCGTCCGCCACCAGGGTGCGGTTGATCTCGGCGCCGTCGACCCGGGTGGGCGGCAGGAAGCGGGGGCGGGTGTAGATCGGCGAGCTGGCCGACGACATCGAGAACGGCGGGCTGGCCTGCGCCAGCTCGAGGTTCGACTCGTAGAACGAGCGGATCGTCCCGATGTCCTCCCAGTAGCCGTCGAACAGGTGGATCTGGACGCGCCGCTCGTTGATCGCCGAGGGGAAGATCTCCTTGCCGAAATCGCTGTGCTCTTCGTTCTGCAGCAGGTCGATCAGCGTCTGCCGGTTGAACAGGTAGATGCCCATCGACGCCAGGCAGTCGCGGCCGTTCGAGGGGATGCCGCGGGCGTCGATCCAGGCCGGATCGACCGCAGCGCGGTCCTGCTCTTCCTTGGTCTTGGGCTTCTCGACGAAACCGGTCACCCGGCCCGTGTCGTCCGCCTGCATCAGGCCGAGGCCGCTCGCCTGCTTGCGATCGACCGGCTTGGTCGCGATCGTGACCTCGGCGTTCGAGCGGAGGTGGTCGTCCAGCATCCGCTCGAAGTTCATCCGGTACAACTGGTCCCCCGAGAGGATCAGCACGTAGTCGAAGTTCGACTCCAGGAAGTAACTGAGGTTCTTGCGGACCGCGTCCGCGGTCCCCTGGTACCAGTCGCGCTTGGCGTCGTCCTCGATGGTCTGCTGCGCGGCGAGGATCTCGACGAAGCCGCCGCTGAACGCGTCGAAGCGGTAGGTGCCGCGGATGTGCTGGTGCAGGCTCACCGAGAGGAACTGGGTCAGCACGTAACAGCTGCTGATCCCCGAGTTGATGCAGTTGCTGATCGGGATGTCGATCAGCCGGTACTTGCCCGCCAGCGGCACGGCGGGCTTCGAGCGGTACCCGGTGAGCGGCATCAGCCGCGTCCCGCGACCACCACCCAGGATCAGAGCGACGACGTTTTTCATGGTGTCTATGCGCTAGGGAGCCAGCGGAAAAAACTGTGGGAGGCGTCTCCTGACGCCGATTAAGGCCACCACTCGCGATCGAGCATGCCCCGACGCGAAGGTGAAGCCGACGAGTTCTCCCAGTCCACTGCGCAATCGACGAGGCCAGCTCGGACCGGGTTGTGCTCAACATACTCGCTCAAGGCGTGCAACTCATCCGAATTACGGCATCGTCGGTCATGAAAACCCTCCTGCCAAAACGCCCCCTCTTCCCTAACCAGCACGTTCAGGCGACGTGCCGTGTACTTGGAAAAAGCGCCAACGACACCGGGGAGCGTTTCCCCCGGCATAAGACAAAAAGTCGCGTGCAAGTGGTCCGGCATGACGCAGAAGGCAAAGAGCTTGACACGATGTGCCTCACGCAAGTGCCTCAGGGAGCTGATCACGACCTCAATGGCTTCCCGATCACGCAGCAGAGGGCGGCGACCACGCACGACTTTCGTGACGAGGTAGGCGGCGTAAGACTCGGAGACTCTCCCGGCCCTCAGCCTCGATGAGCTGCCTGCGATGGTGGGTCGTTTCGGCATGGTGCGCGGTATCGGCGTCGGGAGACGCCTCCCACAGAGGTGAGTGCTTGAGCCGGAGACATCAGCATAGTTGCCGATCAGCCCTTCACCACCAGGTTCACCAGCCGCCCCGGCACGACGATCTCCTTGATCATCTCCTTGCCGGCGATCTGCTCCGCGATCTTCGGGTCGGCCTTCGCGGCGGCGAGGATCGCCGCCTGGTCGGCGTCGGCGGGGACCTGGATCTTCGAGCGGACCTTCCCCTTGATCTGCACGGGCAGCTCGATCGTGTCCTGCTTCAGGTGGGCCTCGTCGAACTCGGGCCACGGCTCGTAGGCGAGCGAATCGGAGTGACCGAGCAGCGACCACAGCTCCTCGCCCAGGTGCGGCGCGAAGGGGGACAGCAGCAGCACCAGCGGCTCGAGGCAGGCCCGTGGGCGGGTCTTCTCCTTGTTGAAGAAGTTGACGAACTCCATCATCCGCGCGATCGCCGTGTTGAAGCTCAGTCGGTCGATGTCCTCCGTGACCGCCTTGATCGTGGCGTGCAGCACACGGAGCTGGTCGGCGGTCGGCTCGACGTCGGAGACCAGCTCGTGGAGGACCGGCTCCTCGGCCTTCTCGTCGAGGATCAGCCGCCAGACACGCCCCAAGAAGTTCGCCACGCCCGCGACGCCGTCCATGTTCCACGGCTTGCTGTCGGGCAGCGGCCCCATGAACATCTCGTAGAGCCTAAGGGCGTCGGCGCCGTAGTGCTCGACCACGTCGTCCGGGTTGACCACGTTGCCGCGGCTCTTGGACATCTTCTCGCCGTTCTCGCCGAGGATCATCCCCTGGTTGACCAGCTTGCCGAACGGCTCGGGGGTGCTCACCACGCCCCGGTCGTGCAGCACCATGTGCCAGAACCGCGAGTACAGGAGGTGCAGCACGGCGTGCTCGGCGCCGCCGATGTAGAGGTCGACCGGCATCCACGCCCGCTCGATCTCCGGATCGATCGGCGCTTCGGTATTGTTCGGGTCGAGGAACCGCAGGTAGTACCAGCAGCTGCCCGCCCACTGCGGCATGGTGTTGGTCTCGCGCTTGCACTTCACGCCGTCGCCGTTTTCATCGAGAAGGGTGGGGTACAGCCACTCCTCGGGCGCCTTGTCGAGCGGCGGCTCGGGGCGGCCGTGCGGCTTGAAGTCCTCCAGGTGGGGCAGATCGACCGGCAGGTCGCTCTCGGGCACGGCGCGGACGAAGCCGGTCGGCTCGCCCGCGTCGTCCAGCTCGTGCGCGATCGGGAACGGCTCGCCCCAGAACCGCTGCCGGCTGAACAGCCAATCGCGGAGCTTGTAGTTGACCGCTTCGGCGCCGACGCCCCGCTCCGCGAGCCACGCGGTGATCTTCTGCTTGAACTCGGCCGTCGGCGTGCCGTCGAACTCGCCCGAGTTGATCGCGACACCGTGCTCCGCCGAGACCTGCTCGCCGGCGAGCACCTGCGCGCGTTCCTCTGCGGAGACCTGGTCGCCCGGATCGACGACCGCCCGGATCGGGATGCCGAACTGCTGGGCGAACTCGAAGTCGCGCTCGTCGTGCGCGGGGACGGCCATGATGGCGCCCGTGCCGTAGCTGATCAGCACGTAGTCGGCGATCCAGACGGGGATCTCCTCGCCGCCCGCCGGGTTGATCGCGTACGAGCCAGTGAAGACGCCCGTCTTCTCCTTCGCCAGCTCGGTCCGGTCCAAGTCGCTCTTGAACGAAGCCGCCTCGACGTACGCCTTCACCGCGTCCGCCTGCTCGGGCGTGGTCAGGCGCTCGACGTACGGGTGCTCCGGGGCGACGACCATGTAGGTCGCGCCGAAGAGCGTGTCGGGGCGGGTTGTGTAAACGCGGAGGACACCGTCGGCCGGTTTCTCGGTGAATCGGCCCGCTTCCGCCGGCGGCTGGGCGCCTTTCAAGCGGAAGTCGACTTCGGCGCCGGTGCTCCGGCCGATCCAGTTGCGCTGCAGCGCCTTCACGCCCTCGGGCCAGTCGAGCGCGTCGAGGCCCGCGGACAAGCGGTCGGCGTAATCGGTGATCCGCAGCATCCACTGCCTTAGCGGCCGGCGTTCGACCGGGTGCCCGCCACGCTCACTCTTGCCGTCGATGACCTCTTCATTGGCCAGCACGGTCCCGAGCGCCGGGCACCAGTTCACCGGCGCATGGCTCTGGAAAGCGAGGCGGCGCTCATCCTGATACTTCCGAATGGCGTCGGCCCCAGCCGCTTCCACCTCAGCCGGGATCGGCAGATCCCGGATCGGCCGACCCTTCTGCTGCTCCTTATCAAACCAGGTGTCAAAGAGCTGCAAGAAGATCCACTGCGTCCAGCGGACGTAGGGGACGTCGGTCGTCGCGATCTCGCGGTCCCAGTCGTAGCTGAAGCCGAGCATCTTCAGCTGCCGGCGGAACGTGTCGATGTTCTTCTCGGTCTGCACGCGCGGGTGCTCGCCCGTCTTGATCGCATGCTCCTCCGCTGGCAGGCCGAAGGCGTCGAAGCCCATCGGGTGCACCACCGACACGCCCTGCATCCGCTTCGCCCGGCAGACGATGTCCGTGGCGGTGTACCCCTCCGGGTGCCCGACGTGCAGCCCATCGCCCGACGGGTAAGGGAACATGTCGAGCGCGTAGAGCTTCTTCGAGCCGTCCGCCGGCAGCCGCGGGGCGGCGAAGGTCTTGTGCTCGTCCCAGAAGGACTGCCACTTCGGCTCGATAACAGCGGGATTGTAGCGGGGCATGTCGAAGCGGGAGGTCGGGCGTGGGGGAGCGGAGAGCCAGCGAACCGGGCAGTCTACCGGCCGGCGAATCGAGCGCAAACCGCGTCGTCCGTTGACCTTCGGTCGCCGGGTACGGCTCGGCTGTGCAACTCTCTCTCAGACCCCGCTCACGCCCCGGCAGTTCGCGACCGTGAAGAAGATCGCCATCGGCCTCCAGCCGTCAGCCGCTACGAGTCGGCTACGCCGCGTCGCTCGCCCCTCTGAAGAACCAGAGCACGGAGCCGAGCACCAGCGCCAAACCGCCCCCGATCATGCCGAGGCTCTTGCCGATCGGGGCGGGCGCGCGTCCCTCTTCGAGCAGGAGCAGCTTGTCCGTGTCGAGGCCGGGGAAACTGCCCGTAAACAGCTCCTTCTCTTCGGAGTCCAACCCCGAAATCAGATTCACAACCAAGCCTTGCACCGAATCTTGGTTGCCCAGGCCATCGGGGATCGACCCGAGCGTGTCGTACTTCTTGGTCTTCACCAAGACACGAAAGTCATTGAGCGGCACGTCGGCGCCCGACTCGGCCTCACCGAACTGTTGAATGAAGGGGTGATCGAACGACACGACCGGGTAGTAGCAGTAATCGAGCTTGGTGCTCGGGCCGGGCTCGCCCGTCTCGTACTTCGACTGCCGGTACTGGTACACGCAGGCGCCGTAGATCGCGATGTGCTCGCCGAGCCGCCAGTGGTTGTTCTCGTCGACCTCGCCCTTCTCAACCGCCGCGAGATCGACCTCGATCGGACCGACCGTCGCGGACGAACTGACGCGGTACTCCTGCACCCCGAAGAAGGCGAGCATGGCGCCACCGATCAACGCAGCAATCTGAATCCGGAAGATCATGTCGCCATTACCTCGATCGAGCAGGGGTTGAAAAGCGAACGCGGAGCCGCAGTCTATCCCGCGCCCCGAACGGCGCAAACCTCACTGAATGTTGACGACCGAGCGTTCTCCGCACATGCTCGGGATCCTAGTCGATGCTGCGATACACACCGTTTACTCCCAACTAGGTGCTTCGCATGCGTGCAGGCCTATGGGCAACCTTGCTGATTCTCACCGCCCCACTCTCAGCTCAAGGTGAGTACCTCGTCGCTTGGTCTCCCCAGATCGCAAGGTATAACGATTCTGGAGAGCCGCTCAACGGATACGCATTCTACGAAGAGACCATGGAAGGCATCGCCCTCGGGGCGAGCAACGAGCTCTACGCCATCGGGAACTCCCTTGGAGCTTACCCTCTGTATGCGTTCGACCGCCTCACAGGCGCATCGACAACGGGACCTCCCGATTTCTCGCCGTCTTATTACGAAGACGATTATCCATGGGAGGACGGCTATCCCAAACCTCTGTTTGTCAGCAGCGTGTCCGATGACGACTACAACCCGCATGGCGGGCTGAATTACCGCATCACGCCTCCGGGTTGCGATCCGAGCATCGGTGGGATTGCTTGCTTCCTAGGTGGCGAGGCAGGACGCCTAACCTACGACATCGCGAGCGACCATGCCGGTGGCATCTGGGGATTCGGTGAAATCGATCGCTGGGGCCTCGCGATTGAAGGACCGCCCCAGCTCGAAGTGGTCAACGTCGGCTTCGGTTTGCATCGCTACCGCCCGGGTATCGACACCCATCCGACGCCAATGTGGCGACCTCCCAGCCAGCTCGCAGGAGAGCGGTTTACACGTGGAGAGACATGGGTGCTCTTCCAAACCCCTGATCGAGCAGTCGTCGCGACACCATTTGGTGTGCTCGATTTTTCTCCTGCAGAAACGCCCTACCAACTCTTCTGGCACCACTTTGAAGACTTGGAACGTCTGGGCGTTGATCCGTACGACACAAGCGACCCCAGCAGCCCGTTGCACCCTTCGAATCCCTGGGTGCATAGCGAGTTGAACGACCTGCTCGACCAATCGCACTCGGAGTTCGGCGAAGACGGCCTGCTCAGAACCTTCGTGCCCGGTGAGGACCCGCGTCTGATTGCCTATGACATCAATCTCCGCCAAATCATTTCCGAGGTCAGCCTGCCTGACCTTGCCTCCGGAGCTGATCTACTCCATCCCGAGGAATCGATCATCGAGACCACAAGCACTGACAGCGCTCTGCATGTGCTGACGAGTCGCCCCTGCACTGACTGCGGAGAGTCGTGGGAGGACGATTATTTCTTTCGCAGGTTCCTCGTCTTCGATTCCAACACCGGTGAGTTCCTCAGCGCAACGGCAGATACTCAAGTCACTGACTACCGTACCGCCGACCCCAGGCTCATCTACTTGCAGACGCCTGTTCCCGAACCAACGGCGGCCGCCCTCTTGCTCGTGACTCTGGCTGGTTCAGCGGCTCCCCGGCGAGGCGCAAACCTCGCCGTCCGTTGACCTTCGGTCGCCGGGTGCGTCTACTGGCGGGTCTCGAAAGACTGACCCCGCTCACGCCCCGGCAGTTCGCGAACCGTGGAAAAGACCAACATCGGCCTGGTAGGCCTCGGAACCGTCGGATCGGGCGTCGCCCGCTTGCTGCTGGACCACGGCGATCGGACCGCCCGGCAGGCGGGGCGGGTGCTGTGGCTCCAGAAGGCTTCCGTCCGCGATCTGAGCAAGCCCCGCGGCTGCGACCTGCCCGAGGGGGTGCTCACCGACCAGATCGACGCGATCCTCGCCGACCCGGAGATCGACGTCGTCGCCGAGCTGATGGGCGGGGTCGACAAGGCCCGCGAGGTCGTCCTCGGCCTGCTGGCCGCGGGCAAGGACGTGGTCACCGCCAACAAGGCGCTGCTCGCCGCCCACGGGCCCGAGCTCTTCGACGCCGCCCGCGAAGCGGGGCGCACCATCGCGTTCGAGGCGGCCGTCGCCGGCGGGGTGCCGATCATCTCGAACCTGAGCCAGTGCCTGGGCGCCAACCAGATCGAGTCGCTCACCGGCATCCTCAACGGCACGTGCAACTTCATCCTCAACAAGATGCACGCCGAGGGGGTTCCTTACCGCGAGGTCATCGCCGAAGCGCAACGCCTGGGTTACGCCGAGGCGGATCCGGCGATGGACGTCGATGGGACCGACACGGCGCAGAAGCTGGCGATCCTCGCGCACCTCGCGTTCGGCGCCCGGCCGAAGTGGGAAGAGATCCCGCGCACCGGCATCGACACGCTCGACCTGGCCGACGTGAAGATGGCCGAGGAGATGGGCTACACGATCAAGCTGCTCGGCACGGCGCAGCTCACGGATAAAGGCTTGCAACTCTCGGTTGGTCCCACGTTGGTGAAGAACGGCAGCCCGATGGCCGACGTGCCCGGCCCGATGAACGCGGTCCGCGTGACGGCCGACGCGGTCGGCGAGCTCTTCTTCCAAGGCCCCGGCGCCGGCCAGATGCCCACGGCGAGCGCCGTCGTGGCGGACCTGATCGACACGGCCGTCGGACGCACCAAGGCGACCTTCCAGACGCTCAAGCTGTGGAGCGAGGACTCCGAACGGACCCCGGTCGCCGACCCGGCGGACGCGACCGCCCGGTTCTATCTGCGCCTCGAAGCGGCCGACGAGCCGGGCGTGCTGGCCCAGGTCGCCAACGCCCTAGGCGCCGAGGGGATCTCGATCGCCAGCTTCCAGCAGCAACCGAGCGAGGCAGCCACCGTACCGCTCGTCCTGATGACCCACGAAACGACCGATGGCGCCGCCGCCCGAGCGTGCGACGCGATCGGAGAACTCACCGCCGTCGCCGCCCCGCCCGTTCGGCTGCGCGTTAACGGCTAGTTAAAAAAGAGGAACCACGAAGGAACAAAGGAACGAAGGGTGTCTGGTTTCGAGCCGATCGCTGGTGCGGATGAGCGACTGGCAAAGGCCGTGTTAGATGCTGCGTTCCGTGTTCACTCAGAACTAGGGCCCGGGCTGCTTGAAACTGTCTATGAGAAGTGCTTAGCCATCGAACTCACAAAGGCCCACGTCCCCTACCGTTGCCAAGCAACCGTTCCCATTCGCTACGGCGGACGCGACATCAACAGCGAACTGCGTGTCGACTTGTTCGTCGGCGATCGCATCGTTGTCGAGTTGAAAGCAGTTGATCACATCGCACCAGTACACGAGGCGCAGCTATTCACCTACCTCAAGCTGACCGATTGTCGGCTAGGGTTGCTGCTCAACTTAAACGTCCCCCACTTCAAGGACGGCATCAAACGAGTGGTGCGGTAGCACCCCTTCGTTCCTTTGTTCCTTCGTGGTTCAATAATTCACCATGAAATACGCGATCATCATCCCCGACGGCGCCGCCGATGAGCCGCAGGCTTCGCTCGGCAGGAAGACGCCGCTCGAGGCGGCCAGCACGCCACACCTCGACGCGCTCGCCGCATCGGGCGTCGTTGCGCGGGCCTGCCACACGCCGAAGGCGCTCCCCGCCGGCAGCGAGATCGGCAACCTGTCGCTACTCGGCTACGACCCGTTCGAGCACTTCACCGGCCGCGCCCCAATGGAGGCCGCCGCGCAAGGGATCACGCTCGCACCGGGGGATTGGGCGATCCGCTGCAACACGGTCACGATCGACGACCTCGGCGAGGGCCCGGTCATGATTGACTTCACGGCGGGGCACGCGACCACCGAGGAGTCAACCGCGCTGCTGAAGTCAGCCCAGAAGGAGATCGCCAGCGATCCGAAGTGGAACGGCGCCCTCGAGTTCGTCCCCGGCGTGAGCTACCGCAACCTGCTCCTCTGGCGGGGTGACAAGCTGTCGGCGCCCTTCACGAACGACACCCGCACCGAGGCGCCGCACGACTGGACCGACCTAGTCATCCACGACGCCCATCCGAAGGGCCCGGGCGGTGACGCGCTGGTGGAGCTGATGGACGCCACCGAAAAACTCTTCGCCGACCACCCGGTCAACCGAGCCCGTGAGGCGGCGGGCAAGAAACGGATCACCAGCGCCTGGCTGTGGGGCCAGGGGGGCGCGCCGAGCCTCACCCCCTTCGCCGAGAAGTACGGCCCGCGGGGCGCCATGATCACCGCGGTCGACCTGCTCCGTGGCATCGCGGCGCTGGTGGGCTGGGATCGGATCGAGGTCCCCGGCGCGACCGGCTACCTCGACACCGACTACGCCGCCAAGGGCCGCTACGCGATCGAGGCGCTCGACAAGTACGACCTCGTCTGTGTCCACGTCGAGGCCCCCGACGAGGCTTCGCACGAGGGCCGCGCGGACGAGAAGGTCAAGGCGATCGAGGCGATCGACCGCGAGATCGTCGGCCCGCTGGTCACGGCACTCGGCGCCCGGGGCGCCAATTCCCAGGAAGAGTGGCGGGTGATGGTCAGCCCCGACCACCCGACCTATATCAGCACCAAGAAGCACACCCACGGCGACGTCCCCGTCTGCCTGGCGGGCGCCGGCGTCACCCCCGACACGGCGACCGCCTACCACGACGGCACGGCGGCGGCCTCCGACCTGGCCTTCCCCAACGGCTGGGACGCGATGCACTGGTTCATCGGGAAGGGTTAAACCGCCAAGACGCCAGGAGCGCCAAGGATCGCCATGATGCGGGAACCTAGTGCAGAATCGGACCGGCTCGCTTCCGCGGTGTTCGAGGCTTCGCTAGAGGTTCATCGCAACCTCGGCCCCGGTTTCTTGGAATCTGTTTATCAGAAGTCGCTTGAGCATGAACTGACGCTACGCCAAGTGCCGTTCGAAAGAGAGAAGCCGATTCAACTACGCTATAAGGATCAACCGGTTGGCGACGCTCGTCTCGATTTCCTCGTGGGGGGCCTTGTCGTCGTCGAACTCAAATCGGTCGAGTCATTGCTCCCGATCCACCACGCCCAAGTCCTCAACTATCTGAAAGCGACCCAACTCGACCTCGGGCTGTTAGTTAACTTCAACGAAGTCCTCCTGAAGGATGGCTTCAAGAGAATCGTTCAAACCCAATAGCAATTCCTGGCGACCCTTGGCGCTCCTGGCGTCTTGGCGGTTAAGAAAGCAGATGTCACTCATTGTTCAGAAATTCGGCGGCACCAGCGTGGCCGACGCCGAGAAGATCCGCGCCGCCGCTCGTCGGGCGCTCCGCGCCCAGCAGCAGGGGCACCAGGTCGTCATGGTCGTGTCGGCCATGGGCAAGAACACCGACACCCTGGTCGACCTCGCCGGCCAGGTCTGCGACGCCCCCCCCGCGCGCGAGATGGACATGCTCCTCTCCACCGGCGAGCAGGTGAGCGTCGCGCTGATGGCGATGGCCATCAGCGACCTCGGCGGGCAGGCGGTGAGCCTCACCGGCGGGCAGATCGGTATCCGCACCGACAGCGCCCACGGTAAGGCGCGGATCCAGTCGATCTCGACCGAGCGGATGCGCCAGCACCTCGACGCGGGCCGCATCGTCATCGCCGCCGGTTTCCAGGGGATCGATGAGGATCTCAATATCACCACGCTCGGCCGGGGCGGCAGCGACACGACGGCGGTCGCGCTCGCGGCGGTGCTCGGCGCCGAGTCGTGCGAGATCTACACCGACGTCGATGGCGTCTTCACGACCGACCCCCGCATCGAGCCCGCCGCGCGGAAGATGGACTGCGTCTCGCACGACGAGATGCTGGAGCTGGCGAGCCTCGGCGCGGGCGTGATGCACAGCCGGTCGATCGAGTTCGGCAAGAAGTTCAACGTGCCGATCCACGTGCGGAACTCGGGCGTGTTCACCGACTCGCCGGGCACGATCATCGGCCCGCTGCCCGAATCGCCCGAGCGCGCCGTCAGCGGCGCCGCGCTCACCAAGAGCGAGGCCCGCGTCACCGTCGCCGGCGTGCCCGACCGGCCGGGCGTGAGCTTCGCGCTGCTGCAAGCGCTCGCCGACGCGAACATCACGGTCGACATGATCGTTCAGAACCGGGGCGACGACGACCTGGCGAACATCTCGTTCACCGTGCCCAGCGGCGAGCTCGAGGCGGCCCTCTTCGCCACCGAACGGGCGGCACGCAGCGTCGGCGCCAAGGAGGTCCGCCACAGCGACTCGGTCGCCAAGGTGTCGGTTGTGGGCCTCGGCATGGCGAACCAGGCGGGCGTCGCGCAGCGGATGTTCCGCGCCCTGGCGGACGCGGGCGTCAACATCCAGGCGATCTCCACCAGCGAGATCAAGGTCTCGTGCCTCGTCGATCGCAACCAGGGCCTCGAGGCCCTGCGGCTGGTGCACCGTGAGTTCGAGCTCGATCAGACCCCGCCCGCGCCGGCGACCCTCGAGGAATCGCTCGCCGCCGCCAAGAAAGCCAACGGCGCCGACGCCGACGCGGTCATCGCCCGCCTGCAAGCGATGGAGGGGCTCACGGTCGACGGCTGCGAGCTCGACGGTTCGCAGTCACTCCTCTCACTGCGCGACGTGCCCGACACGCCCGGCGTGGCGGCGACCATCTTCGAGGCGATCGCCGAACGGGGCGTTATGGTCGATCTGATCGTCCAGAGCATCGGCGAGGAGGGGCACACGAACCTCGGCCTCACCGTTCCGCAGGCCGACCTGGCGACCGCTCAGCAGGTCGTCGAGGGCCTCGCCGCGAAGAACGGCGGCACGGTTTCAACCGAGCCGGGCATCGCCATCCTGTCGGTCACCGGCGTGGGCGTGCGGAGCCACACGGGCGTCGGCGCCCGGATCTTCCGAGCGCTCAGCGAGGCGGAGATCAACGTCGAACTGATCGGCACCAGTGAGGTCGAGGTCACGGTCGTTGTCGACGGCGCCATGGGCGACCAGGCGCTCGAGGCGGCAAGGGCCGCGTTCGCCGACGTCATCGGCTGAGCCGCCGCCATGGATTGTTGGAAGCGAACCCCCCGTTTTGTCCGTAGCACTCGGGTTTGAGCGGGGCGCCGGCTAAACAATTCGGCTCACCGCAGGTTTCTGGCCACCCCCAGTCCGGGCCCCCTGTGAACAACTCAGGACCTTGCTTGTTGGGCGTGAAGGCCACGCCGGCGACATGGGTATCGTGACGACGCGACCTCTTCCCCTTTGGATTCCACCCGATGACTCCCGCACTCCGCTGTCTTGCCGGCCTGCTGCTCGCTGCGAGCCTCCTTACGACCGCGTCGGCGGTTGAACGCCAGGCCCACGCAACCGGCCGCGTCGCGCCGGCCCACCAGTGGGAACCGGTCGATCTGGTCTTCACCGTCGAGGCGGCGGGCGATCAGCCCTTCGAGGCCGATTTCTCCGCGACCTTCAAGAGCGACGGCAGAACGCTCACCGTGCCCGGCTTTTACAACGGCGGCCGCGAGTACCTCGTCCGCTTCACGCCCCCCGCCGCCGGCGAGTGGGCCTACACGACCGCGTCGTCCGTGGCGTCGCTCGATGGCCTCGCCGGCGAGCTGAACGCCGAGCCGGCCCGCGACGGTCGGCGGGGCGGGATCGTCATCGACCCCGAGTCGAGCATCCGCCTCGCTTACGAGAACGGCGAGGCGTACTACCCGATCGCCTTCGAGGCCGACTGGCTCTTCGCGCTCGACGCGGAGAACGCCGACGGCGCGCCGGTCGCCGAGCGGTTCATCCGCGACCTCGCCGAGAACGGCTACAACCAGGTGGTGCTGAACGTCTTCGCGTACGACGTGAACTGGGCGAAGGACCCGGGCCTCAAGCCGGAGCACGAGTTCGGCTCGCCCCGCGTCTTCCCCTTCGGCGGCGACAACGAGAACCCGGACCACGGCGTGCTGGACGTCGAGTACTTCAAGCGGTTCGACCGCGTGATCGAGGCGCTCGACCGCGAGGGGATCGCCGCCCACCTGATGATCTACGTCTGGAACAAGCGGGTCGCCTGGCCCGAGGCGAACTCGGCCGAAGACAACCGCTACTTCGACTACGTCGCGAAGCGTTACCAGGCGTTCCCGAACCTCATCTGGGACATCTCCAAGGAGGCGCTCGGCTACGGCCACACGGACGTCGGCTACATCACCAGCCGCATCGAGCACCTCCGCGAGATCGACGCCTACCAGCGGCTCATCACGGTGCACGATTACGGCTACAACGCGCGGCGCCCGGAGACGGTCGACTTTATCTCGGTGCAGCTCTGGCAGTCGGAGCTGTACCACGTGATGCGCAACGTTCGCGAGAAGTTCCCCGACCAGCCGATCCTCAACATCGAGCACGGCGGCTACGAACGCGGGCCGTACACCGTCTTCACCGGCGCGTACACCTCGTCGGAGGTCTGCCTCGAACGGGCGTACCAGTGCGTCTTCGCGGGGACGTACCCGTCGCACTACTGGCAGGGGGCGGCGTGGAACGTGATCGTGCCCGATTGGAAGCAGTTGCCGGAGGACGAACGCCCCCGCTTCGAGTACTACCGCCACCTGCAAAAGCTCGTCGAACACTACGATCTGAATGCGCTGCGGGCGGGCGACAAGATGAGCAACAGCGGCTTCTGCCTGCACAACGGCGTGGACCGGTACGTCTACTACGTGCCGAAGGAGAACGACGCGATGGGCGTGAACCTGCCCAAGTCGTACCACGGCAGGGAGCTGACGATCACCTGGTTCGACCCCTTCACCGGCGAGTTCCAGGAGCCCGAGCGCCTCACCATGAAGAAATGGTTGGGCGTTACGAAGCCCGATACGGGGCGTTTCTCTGTGGTGATCGTCGAGGTTCAGCCGGAGGGTTAGTCGAAGCCGATTGCGTCCCCCCAAGAGAAGCGGGGGATTAAGGCGGCTTCTGCCCCGGACACCTGTTTCCGTTCTGGATGCCTCGGATCCCCTTGGCGGTCGTCCCACCATGGATTCAGCTGACATACTTGATTCCCAGCGTCACCTTCCTCAGCAGGCATGGGCGTGTACAAATTCATTGTCGGCGCCGCCCTGTGCTGCCTAGGATGCTCTGACTCGCCCCCCGCCCTGGAAGCGGACCGGCACGGCCACCACCACCTGCACGCCAGCGACGTCGGCCACGAGCACCAGCACCAAGAGTTCGCCGCCGGCGCCCACACCCACGAACACGCCCACCCCGAAGATGTCCCGCCCGATGAACCGCCCTCCCGTTGATCGCTCCGGTTTCACGCTGGTCGAGCTGCTCGTCGTCATCGCGATTATCGGCATCCTGGTCGCCCTGCTGCTGCCGGCGGTGCAAGCCGCCCGCGAGTCGGCACGCCTGAGCCAGTGCAAGAACAACCTGAAGCAATTCGGCCTGGCGATGCACAACTACGAGAGCTCCTTCGGCCACCTCCCCGCGGGCTACGAGTACGAGCCCGACCCGGCGACCGGCGCCAACCAGTCGGGGCACGGTTGGGGAGCGCGGATCCTCCCGTTCATGGAAGAGCAGGCGGTCTACGACCAGCTCGATTTCTCGCTGCCCGTCTTTCACCCGAGCAACCAGATCGCCCGCGAGACGCACCTCCAGGTCTTCCTCTGCCCGACCGACGACATCTCGCCCGCGGGTTATATCGAGATGGGCGCCGAGCGGTGGGCGATGGGTTGCTACGTCGCGAACTACGGCAGCGGCACCGAGTCCCGCTTCCAACCGGGCGAGCCGACCGCCTACGAAGAGCACTTCGGCGTGAGCGTCGACTCGCTGCCCGACTCGGAGCGTTTCGACCTGGATGACTACCCCGACAACAGCAACGGCGTCTTCGCCCGCGGCAGCCGCTTGGAACTCCGCAAAATCACCGACGGGCTCTCCAAGACCCTCATGATCGGGGAGCGCCAGAACGGCCCGTTCCGCGCCGGCGTGCGGATCGGCAACCACTTCGAGTACGAAACGACCTGGGCGGCCAGCGTCCGTGACCTCAACGAACTCGACGACGATCACGGCCACATGACCCTCTTCCACACGGGCAACACACCCAACGACTCCCGCAGCGACGACCGCGACGTCTCGGCCGCCCACGGCGGCTTGGCCCAGTTTCTGATGTCGGACGGATCGGTCCACGCCGTCCAGCAGGGCATCGATTACGGCATCTACCACGCGATGGGGACCCGAGCGGGCGGTGAGGAAAGCCAAGGGGAGTGAGCTTGTTCGCGGCCATCGACACGGCGCAACGAGATCGCTCCCGGAGTAAACTCTCCGCTAACGGGTTCACGACCGACGCCTCCTCTCCTCTTCGGACCGATGCCAAAAGCAACGCTGCTAGGGCTCTTGTTGATCTTCGCGGCGCCGCTCGCCCTTGCGGAGGACTCACGGCCCAACCTCGTACTCATCCTCGCGGATGACTTGGGGATCGAGGGGCTCGGCTGCTACGGCGGTGTGTCGTACCGCACGCCGAACCTCGACCGGCTGGCGGAGAACGGCGTCCGCTTCACGCGGGCCTACGCGCAGCCCCTCTGCACACCGACGCGGGTGCAGCTGATGACCGGCCGGTACAACCACCGCAACTGGCTGGCGTTCGGCCTGCTGAAGCCGGGCGAACGGACCTTCGGTCACGCCCTCTCCGACGCGGGCTACGCCACGGGGATCTTCGGCAAGTGGCAGCTCACCTCCTACGACCCGCCCGAGTTCCCGGGCGCCGCCGAGCGCCGCTCGAAGGGGATGCACCCCAAGGAGACCGGCTTCGACGAGTACGCCCTGTTCCACGCCTTGCACACCGAAGACAAGGGCTCGCGCTACGCGAACCCGACGATGCTCGAAGGCCGCGCCGGCGAGCCCGGCGAACTGAACACCTACCCGGGCCGGTACGGCGAGGACGTGTGGGTCGAGAAGATCTTGAAATTCTTCGATCGCCACGCCGATCGGCCGCGGTTCGTCTACTACCCGATGGCGCTGCCCCACTCGCCCTTCGAGCCGACACCCGACTCGGCCGACTGGGCGCCCGACCGGCCCGCCAAGAACGACCCCGCCTACGCGGCGGACATGATCGAGTACACCGACACGGCGGTCGGCAAGCTGATGGCCGGCCTCGAGGAGCGGGGCGCGGCGGAGAACACGATCGTGCTGTTCTACTGCGACAACGGGACCGATCAGCTCGTCGCCTCGCGGATGCGGGACGGTCGCACGATCCGAGGGGGCAAGGGGAAGTGTACGCAGACCGGCATCCACGTGCCGCTGATCGTCCACTGCCCGGCGCGTTTTCAGCCGGCGGTGGTGGGTGATCTGGTCGACGCGTCCGACTTCTTCCCCACGCTGCTCGACCTCGCGGACGCCAAGCATTCACGAGACGCCCTCGACGGTGTCAGTTTCGCGGCCAAGCTCACGGGCGACGAGGGCCCGACGCGCGACGCGGCCTTCTTCTGGTACGACCCCCGCCCGGGCGTCGGCAAGGAGTCGTTCGAGCGGAGCGTCTTCGCGGTGAACAAGACCCACAAGCTCTTCCGCGACGGCCGCCTCTACCGCCTTGGCGCCAAGCCGCTGAAGGAGGAGCGGATCGGGAGAGACGACTGGCAGCTCGAGGACCTGGCGGCCGCCGCCGAACTGCAACTCACGATCGACGAGGCGATGAAGGGCGTCGTCGAACCGCCAATGGTCGACGCGTACGGAGCGGCCGTGACGGAGTAAATCGCCCCTTGGGCGTTCTCACTCCCCGTCCTGCTCGCGCATCACGTCGTTCAGCACGTCCTCGCTCACGAAGACCGGCAGCGGCGGGTCGCACGTGACGGCGACGGCGAGGGCGTCGCTCGGGCGGGCGTCGACCTCGACCAGCTCGCCCTCCTGGCGGATCCGCAGGCGCGCGTAGTAGACGTGCTCGCGCAGCTCGGTGATCAGCACGTCCTGCGGCTCGCCCCCCAGCTCCTCGATCGCGGAGACCAGCAGGTCGTGCGTGAGCGGCCGGGCGGTCTCCTCCTGCTTCACGTGCCGCTCGATGCTCTTCGCCTCGTAGTAGCCGATCAGGATCGGGAACGTCCGCTCGCCGTCGATCTCCTTCAGGTAGACCACCTGCTGGTCGTTGATCTCGCTGATGATGATCCGCGAGAGTTCCATCGGGACCGGCATGGCGGGGGCTCCTGTCGGCGGGAGGTGAGGCTGCGGGGAACGGGTGGTGAAGGCTCAGTATAGCGTGGGCGCCCGAGGCTAGCGCCTGCGGCTCAAGGCAAGGGATTGAGTGAGCCGCAGGCGCTAGCCTCGGGCGCCCCTACGAACGGCCTCACGACAGCAACAGACTCCCCAAGACTGTCACCACCACCACGCCCAGGAGGTTCAGCACGAAGCCCTCGCGGGCCATGTCGCGCGTGGCGACACCGGCTCCGTAGACCGCGGCGTTGGGCACCGTAGCAACCGGCAGCATAAAGGCGAAGCTCGCGCTGACCGCCGCGGGGAACATCAGCAGCCGCGGGTCGAGGTCGCTCGCTTGGGCCGTGGCGCCCAGCAGCGGCATCAGCAGGGCGGTGGTCGCCGTGTTGCTGGTGACCTCGGTCATGAACGTGACCATCAGGCAGAGCCCGGCGATCAGCACGGGCGTGGGCAACGCGGCGAGCCCGCCCATCGCCTCACCCAGCGCCGTGCTGAGCCCCGACGCCTTGAACGCCGCGGCGAGCACCATGCCGCCGCTGAACAGCAGGAGCATGCCCCAAGGGATGCGCGCGGCGGTCTCCCAGTCGAGCAACCGAGGCAGGGGGCCGTCGGGCGTCTCGGGCGGTTCGCCGTTGGGGATCATGAACAGGACCACGACCGCCAGCAACGCGACCGTGGCGTCGGTCGCTCCGGGCAGTTCCCAGTAGCCGCTCCACCCCCCGAACGGTTCCTTGCGCGTGACCCACAGCAGCGCCGTCACGCCGAACACCGCGAGCGTGCGCCACTCGGCGGGGCGCCAGGGGCCGCTCTCGGGCAGGTCGATCTCGGCGGCGCCGCCCAGGTTGCGGGTGAGCCACAGCGCGATGACCGGGATCATGGTCGCCGCGACCGGCACGCCCCAGGTCATCCACTGGGCGAAGGTCGGCTCCTCGCCGGTGAGCGCCTGGTACTCTTGCATGCAGATCACGTTCGGCGGGGTGCCAATCGGTGTGCCGACGCCGCCGACGCTTGCCGCGTAAGCGATGCCCAACAGGAGCGCCACGCGGAGGCGCGAGTCACGGCTCTTCTCGAGCGTGGCGGCGGCGATCGGCAACAGCATCAGCGTGGTCGCCGCGTTCGAGACCCACATGCTGATAGCGGCCGAAGCCGCCATGAAGCCGATCACGAGTCGCCGTCCCGTGACGGGCTTCTCTGGCAACGTTCGGTCGCTCACGCCGAACAGCGCGCCCGGGCCGTGCGTGCAGAGCCGCACCATCGCCAACGCGAGCCGCCGGTGGACGCCGCAGCGTTCCAACGCGGTGGAGAGGATGAACCCGCCGAGCAGCAGCAGGATGAGCGGGTGGCCGTACGCCTTGCCGACGTCGCCGGAAGAGACGACTCCCGTGACGGGGAACATCGCCAACGGGATGAGCGAGGTCGCCGGGATCGGGATCGGCTCGGTGACCCACCAGACGGCGCAGAGGGTCGCCACGCCGGCCGTCACCGCGGCGGCCGATCCGAGCTCCGTCGTGCCGACCGCCGAACCAACCAACAGGGCGGCGACGGGGCCGAGCCAGAGCGTGAGGGAAAACATCGGGGCCTCGGGCGCCGTCGGCCGGTTGAATAACAGAAGGAGGGCGTCATCTTAGCCGCCCCGCCCCGCCGCGCCTGGACCGTTGTTCGACGCCTGGGTCGATCCGCGGTAGGCTCGTCCGGTGCGAGCAGCCATCTCCAACAAGCAACGGGAAGCGAACGCGATGACGACACGCCTCTTGGCCGCCCTGCTGACCCTTACTCCTCTGTCGGCCGCCGCCGACTGGCCCCAGTTCCGCGGACCCGCGGGCAACGGCCTGGCGCTCGGTGAAGCGGTCCCCGCCACGTGGGACGAGGACTCCAACCTCGCCTGGCGGATCGACGTCCCGGGCGACGGCTGGTCGGCGCCGATCGTCGTCGCCGGCAAGGTGCTGCTCACCACCACCGTCCCTGCGGACGGGGACGATCTGACCTTCGAGGTGCACTGCTACGACTTGGCGAGCGGCGCTCGCCTCTGGAAGCGGGTCGCCAAGACCGGCCCCCCCTCCGAACCGACCCACCGCGACAACACCTACGCCAGCGAGACCCCGGTCACCGACGGCGAGCGCGTCTACGCCTACTTCGGCATGAACGGCCTGTTCTGCTACGACCTGAGCGGCGAACCGGTCTGGTCTAAGGACCTGGGCGTCTACCCGATGAACAACGACTGGGGCGCCTCGAGCAGCCCCGTCCTGGTCGACGGCAAGCTCGTCTTGCAGATCGACAACCGGGAGGCGTCGTTTGTCGTGGCGCTGGACGCCGCCACCGGCGACGAGGCTTGGCGCGCCGAGCGGCCCGACGAGCAGTCCAACTGGTCGACGCCCACCGTCTGGCGCAACTCGCAAAGAACCGAGGTCGTCCTCGGCGGCAAGACGGTCCGTTCCTACGACCCGGCGACCGGCGACGAGCTGTGGAACCTGCCGATCGGCGGGCGGAGCTCGGCGACCGCCACCGCTGTGGGGGACACGCTCTACCTCGGCAGCGAGAACCGCGTCAGCCGGGGCGGCACACCGGGCGGGCTGTTCGCCGTCCGCGCCGGCGCGGCGGGGACGATCGACCCGGGCGACGCCGACTCGGCGAAGGCCAACGGCCTCGTCTGGATGAACGTCCGCGGCGCGGTCGGCATCTCCTCGCCTTTGGTCTACGAGGGCCAGATCTACGTGCCCGAGCGGCGCGGCGGGGTGATCCGTGTTCACGACGCCGCGACCGGCGAGGAGAGCTACCGCAAACGCCTGCCCGGCGCCGCGGTCATCTGGGCTTCGCCCTTCGGCGTGAACGGCGCTGTCCACATCCTGGACGAGCGGGGCCAGACGCACGTCCTCGCCCCGGGCGCCGAGTACGAGGTGCTCCGCCAGAACGAGCTGCCCGGCCGCTTCTGGTCGACGCCCGCCGTGTCGGACGGTTCGCTCGTGTTGCGCAGCCAGACCGAGTTGTTCTGCGTCCGCGCGACGAACGGTGGCTGAGGCTTAGCGGCGACGGCGCGAGACCGGGCCTAGCAAGCCAAGGGTCAACAGCACCGCGCCCGCCGGCTCCGGAACGGCCAAGGGGGCGTCGTCCACGGCGCCGTAGTTGCTTGCCCAGCGGGTGTAGCCGGCCGGGCTGCCATCGACAGAGTCACCGTCCCGCCAGGTGGTGTAGTCGGCCGCGTCGACAACGCCGTCGCCGTTGTAGTCGCCCGAGAGCGGGATGGGGTCGGTCGCCAGCAGCGAGACGGCGTCGACGTGAACGGCGCCGCCGGCGGTACCCGGCTGGTTGAACAGGAAACTGACCCGGGCTTCGACCGCGTCATCCGGGACCACACCGATGATTTGGTGCGAAGCCCAGACGTCCTCGACCGTGCTCCCATCCGCGATCGGCAACACCTCCTCGCCGAGGAAGTCGGCGCCGCCGTGCAAGCCGTCGAAGACGCGGTAGTACTCCAGTTTCATGAGGACTTCGTTGTCGGTGGCGAAGATCGAGTCCTCGCTGCGCACGAAGGCGTTGGCCTCCGCGACGATGTCCTGCCCCGGGGTGACCGCGATGCCCTGGGCGACGCCCGAATAGTTCTGAGAGCCGTTAAATTGTCCAAACAGCTTCAGCGCGTGCGTCCCGTCGAGCGCCGCCTCGGTTTGAGCCGTGACGTTATCGATCTCGTTGCCGAAGACGTCCCACCCGTTGAGCCCCCACCCCGATCGGTCGAAGTCGGGGTTGATCAGCTCGGTCTCGTCGCGCGTCCAGTAGATAGCGTGGTCGATGTCGAACGTCTGCGGGAACTGAGTTGATCCGTCCGGCGAACCGGGCCAATCCCCGCCGACGGCGAGGTTGATGATGAGGCTCATCGGCTGTTCTTGCGGCTGGATCGGGTTGTCGACCACGTGGTAGAGATTGTCATCGACGTAGAAGCGGAGCTGGTCCGGGTCCCACTCCACCGCGTAGTCGTGCATCCCCGCGGCGAAGTCCTCGCCGGTCCGGTAGTCCGCGTTGCTCGTGATCGGCGAGCCGGGAGTCCAGTTGTAGTGGTACGAGCCCTTCACGAAGAACGTGTCGTTGCCGACGTTCTCCATGATGTCGATCTCGCCCCCGGTCGGCCACGGAGCCGTTCCCAGGTCGCGTGGCAGCAGCCAAATCGCCGGCCACATCCCCTTGCCAAAGGGCAGGTCGGCGCGGACTTCCCAACGACCGTAGCGGTGCTCTTGCCACGTGCGGATCAAGCCAGAGCGATAGGGCTGAGCGCCCAGGGGCTGGTTCGACGCGGTGATGGTCAGCTGGCCGTTTCCGACCGAGACCTGATCCGGGTGGTAGTACTGGAGTTCGTTGTTCGGGCTGAACTCACGATCGGCGACCTCCCACCGGCCGGTGTTGACGGACGACCCGTTGAAAGGGTCGACCCAGACACGATCCCAGCCCGAGATGTTGGGGTCCAAACCCAACGCCGGCCAGGCGAGCAACGCCCACAAGGCCACGACCCCCCACCGCCGATTAGGAACAACGCTCATCGTCGTTAGACGGGGCGGGAGGTTCTTGCCGATGACGGCTTGGCACACCCGGTAACTGTTCAACTGAAAGCCCAACATCTCGGATCCTGAAGAGTTCGCCGCGGGCGCGGGCCATCGATACGGTCCCGGCTCACCGACTCGGCGATTGCGTCATTCTAGGCGACCAATTACCTAGTCGCAATTTTTCGACCGGCGGTTACCCGACGCCCTGAGGCAAGTAACTGATTCTTGCCGCGAGACAATCGTCTCGATTAACTCTCCTAACGCCTCTCGGCAACAAGAAGCAACGCGCAGCGCAGCAGCGTCTGCGGACCGCCGCCAGGGGCGTACGCATCGCAAGGCGCCGCACCGCGCTTCAGGGACCCCGGTCTCTGGCTAGTCGCAAGAGCCCCCGCCGCAGCAGCCGTCGGCGAGCGGCAACGTTGGCAAGCCAACGCCGATGCCGCAGGCGTCCTCCGCGAGGCAGGCGGTCTGCTTCGGGGCGAGTCGCAGCGTGAGGGTGTCGCCCTCGCGCTCGACGGCGTCCAGCAGGTCGGTCGACACGCTCCGCTCTTGGTGCTCGACCTCAACCGACGCCTCGCCCGGCAGGTCGAGCACGTCCGCCAGAGCGACGATCTTCGCGAGCTTCGTCGAGTTCAGACGGTGGTCCGTGTCGCCGGCGACGAGCGTCTGCAGCACGCAACGCGTCTCACTCCGCCTCACACCGCCGCAATCGACGAAGTCCTTGGTGACACGGCCGACCTCGGTCACATGGAAATGGGCCGCGAGAGCGTCCTGGCCAAAAGCGACCCTCAGCGAGCAGTCGGGGTTGGCTTCGAGCGCGGAACGAAAATCGGCGAGTTTCATGGTTTCTTCTCCAAGATCGGGGAGTCAAAATCGTAACGCACGCAAACGAGCTACGCACCTCCAGGCGGGAGCCATGCCGACACCGACCGATAAGAAGAAACAACCCGTCGCCGAGCCCATGCTGCCGGCCGGCTGGGGGGTGCCGCAGGTCTTCCGCGATCGGCTGGGGGACGAGGCGGGCCGGCAGCGGCTCATGGAGGCCGACGGTCACCTGCTGCTGGTGCTCCACGCCCCGCCCCGCACGGGCGACCCCTACCGACGCGGCCGGCTCTTCTGGCGGAGCGACGAGGGGCTGTGGAAGCCGCAGTCGCTCACGCACGAGAAGCACGCCATCGGCGAGCTGATCGACGAGTACGAGGCCCTCGCCGACGAGATCGAGCAGCAAGACCACGATTCCTCCACCGCGGAGGACTACTTCGCCATCCTCACGTCCCTCAACCCGCTGGTCCGTGCGGCGCACAACCTGCACGCCGTGGTCCAAGAGGCCCGCCAGGCCGCGCCCGAGGATCGCAAGCTGATCCTGCTGCGCGACCGCGCCTACTCGCTCACCCGACGGATCGAGCTGTTGCAGCAGGACTCCAAGAGCACGCTCGACTTCGTCATCGCTCGGCGGGCCGAAGAACAGGCCGACTCGGCACGCCGACAGGCGCGGGCGGCGCACCGGCTGAACCTGCTGGCGGCGCTGTTCTTCCCGCTGGCGACGCTCACGTCGTTGTTCGGCGTGCAGTTCGCCCACGGGCTGGAGTCGTTCGACGCGGCCAACGCCCCGATGCCGTTCCTCGCCCTGATCGCCGTCGGCCTGGTGCTCGGCGCGATCCTCGCGGCGTTCATCGGGCGGAAGTGACACGTCACCGCATCCGCTGGTCTTCGCGCAGGTTGCCGTCCGCGTCGTAGCGGACGGACGCCATGTACAGCACCACCGGGATGAGCATCGGCGGGAAGACGTAGTAAAGCCAGACGCCCGTGAAGTAGCCCGCCAGGACCGACGCCACCAACGCGAGCGTGAAGACCCACCAGGTGTCGGCGAGGAAGTTGCGGAGGCCTTTCATCGGGCGGGCTCGGCTCGGGGTGTCGATTGATCGGTGGGAGGCGTCTCCGACGCCGAGGACGCGTTGTCAGCCGCATCTGGCTCGCGGTACGTTATCGGCGTCGGAGACGCCTCCCACAACCACCGCCTCGATCGCATCCATCTTAGGCGATCTCCTTCCGGCCAACGACCATGCAAGCGGTCCTCTACCACGCCTTTGGCGAACGGCCCGAGTTGGCCAGCGTGGCCGACCCCTCCCCGCCCGACGGCGGTGTGGTCGTCCGGGTCGAGGCGACCGGCCTCTGCCGCAGCGACTGGCACGGCTGGCAGGGGCACGACGCGGACATCACCCAGCTTCCCCATGTGCCGGGCCACGAGCTAGCGGGACAGATCGTCGCGGTCGGCTCGGGCGTCACCCGCTGGCGCGTCGGCGACCGGGTGACCACGCCCTTCGTGCTCGGGTGCGGGCGCTGCGACACCTGCGACCACGGCGATCAGCAGGTCTGTCCCGACCAGTTCCAACCCGGCTTCCACGGCTGGGGATCGTACGCCGAGCTGGTCGCGTTGCCGTACGCGGATCAGAACCTCGTCGCGATCCCCGACGGCATGACCAGCGTCACCGCCGCGAGCCTCGGCTGCCGTTTGGCGACCGCCTACCGCGCCGTTGCCGTCCAGGCGGCGACCGACCCGGGCGAGTGGATCGCGGTGCACGGCTGCGGCGGGGTCGGCCTGTCGGCGGTGATGGTCGCCCGGGCACTCGGGATGCGAGTGATTGCGATCGACATCCGCGACGAACCCCTAGCGTTAGCGAAGGAGCTCGGCGCCGAGCAAACGCTCAACGCCCGCGACACGCCGGATGTCGCCGCCGCCGTCCGCGACCTGAGCCGGGGCGGGGCGAGCGCCTCGCTCGACGCGATCGGATCGCGGCACGCCTTCGCCAACTCACTCGCTTGCCTCGCTCGACGGGGCCGGCACGTGCAGGTCGGCCTGCTCGCCGGCGACGACGCCGACCCGCGCGTCGCGATGGGCCCGGTGATCGCCCACGAGCTGGAGATCGTCGGCAGCCACGGCCTGCAAGCGCACGCCTACCCGGAGCTCTTCGGGCTGATCACCGCCGGCAAGATCGACCCCACGCGGCTGCTCGATCGGACGATCCCGCTGTCCGAAGCGCCCGCCGCGCTCGCGGCGTTGGGCGACTACGAGGGAGCTGGGGTAACGGTCATCGAACCGCCGAAGGCTTAGCGACGCCGCGCGAAGCAGGCCGCCGCGGTGAGGGCGAGGACGAAGGCGGACGGCTCGGGGATCACGCCGAACGTGAACGTCCGCGACCACGCGATCGTCGCCCCCGGGGCGACCGAGAGCTTCACGAAGACCTCCGGCGAGAACTGCACGCCCGAGCTGTCGTTCCAGGTCGCGATGCCGAGCGGCTCCGCGGAGGTCGTCCGCGTGGAGTCGGGCAGCAGGACTTGCTCCCGGTACTGCTCGTCGATGTTCTTCTGGCGGACGAGCATCTCGTAGGGGGCGTCGCCGATCTGATCGACCGGGATGACCGGCTTCGCGCCGCGGTTGACGTTGTCGTTGTACACCAGCTTCCGCCCGTCCTGCTGCAGCACGCCGTTGAGGTTGCCCTGCACGCTGAAGTCCCACGGGACCTCGATCTCCGACCCCGAGCTGGGTGACTCACCGCCGATGTAGGTGAAGTTGTGCAGGTACTGCGCGGTCTCGAACGCGTTCGTCCCGTTGTTCGTCAGCTCGTAGTCGAACTGCAGCTGGTTCCGCACCAGACGCATCGTCGTCTCCAGCTCGTAGCGGTAGCCCGTGTCGGTCTCGCGCGGCAGCGTCTGCGTGAAGACGGCGCTCGCGTCGTTCCAGTTCGCCGTCGTGTTGGCGCCGAGGAGCTGGTAGGCGTTGTTCTGGTGGTAGTTCCCGCTGACCGTCCGCTTCAGCAGGCCGACGCCGATCTTCATGAACTCGTCCTGCGCGCCGCCGAACGTTGTGTCGTCGAAACCGGGCGGGCGGATGTCGAAGTCGCCCAGGTCGAACTCCATCGGCGTGCCCGCGGGGTAACGGTTCGGGTCGCTGTTCCACGGGGGCGCCGTCTGACTCGCCGGCGCGTAGAAGTACGACGTGTCGCCCTTCTCCGCCTGGATGACGTACGCCATCGGCGAGAACCGCACCCCCCGGTCCTGGCGATCCGGGGCGACCGGGTCCATCACCTCGATCGACAGCAGGCCATTCGTCAGGACGTGCGTGTTGTCGAAGATCGGCGTGTACGCATCCGCCCTATCGACCGCCGCGCAAGCGAAGACGAGCAGAGCCATCGGCAGCGTTGGTAGACGCATCGAATAGGTTCCTTAACAGAGGGCGCCGAACAGCCCCCCCTCGCCTCGATTGGCGCCCCCCCGCTTCGCAGGACGGGCGCGCAGCGACGCTCAGCTTCTTGCACGGAACGCGACGCGGAGCCGGAAAGCTCGGCGCGCAGGCCCTCGCCGTCAGAGCGACGCCAGATTGGCGGGGGAGGGCAGTAGATCGGCCTGGGGAAGAGTCGAGAGAGGACCCGCCCAAAGGGGCCGGCCCGCAGCAAGCATCATGCCTGCTCGCCAACCCGCATGCCACCCCTTCCCGCCGAACGATCGGCCGGGAATCCCGAAAGATGGTTCGCGGCGCCCCGACGCTACCGCGTTCGGCCCGGGCGTGTCGCGCCGGCGAACAGGCCGAGCAAGGTCAGCAGAGCCCCGGTCGGTTCGGGGACCGCGGTGGTGTAACTCAGCACGACATCGAACGTCCCCCCCGAGATGAAGCCCGGGCGGACGACCGACACTTCGACTTGGCCGTCGGCGACATAGCCGCTGAGGTTGGCCAACGGGATCGTGACCGGCGGTGGCGTGGCGCCCGCGCCGTCGAGGAAGTTCACCGGCAGGATCCAGCCGGCGGGCTGGCCCGGGGTCTGGAACGTGTCCCCCTCGACCTTGAGCTGTTCGAGTCGCTTGTTGTTGTTCGCGAGCTCACCGCCGGTCGCGATCAGCTCGAGCGTCGCGTCCGACGCCGCGGCGGGTGCATCGGTGAAGGTCAGCACGACGGGGGTCGAGTCGGGGAAGCCGACGCCTCCCGATTGGGTCTGGCTGTAGATCGTCATGCCCATCGAGGGGCACGCGACGGCCAATGCCGTCAACAGAGAGAGTCGCGAGAGAGTGCGGATCATGAGGCGCATCCGAGAAGAGGCTTGCGGGCAACCGACACGCCCCGAAGCGTAGCCACCCGGCGAGGCCGTGTCAAAAAAATGCGCCCCCGCGGCCGTCTTTCGCCCCCTGGCGGAACGGACGCCATCCCTATCGCGTCCGGCCCGTGCGTGTCGCGCCGGCGAACAGGCCGAGCAAGGCGAGCATGCCCGCGGCTGGTTCGGGGACCGTGTGCGGCACGAACGCCAGCGAGGCGAGCGAGACCGACTCGAGCTGCCCCACCACGCCCACCGCGTCGGTGAGCGGGTCGATCCGCAGCAGATCCTCGGGGCCGACCTCCTCGCTGATGGCGAACAGATCGCCCGTCGTGGAATCAAAAGCGATCCCCTGCATCGACGTGTCAGGCACATCAAGGATCGGGGCGATGAAGATCATGCCCATGTCGTTGAAGGCGACGGTGAAGACGCGATCGTTCCCGTAATCGACTCCGTAAAGCGTGCCGGTCTCGGGGTTGTCGGTCAGCCCGCCGACAAAGTCGTAAACGGCCGGCCCGAAGAAGCTCGCCTCGCCTGTGCCCGGGTCGAGCGTGAGCAGGTCGTTCGCTAGGGTATCGACCGCGTAGAGGGTGTCGTCGTGCTCGCTGTAGGTGAGGCCGAACACGAAGTCGTGACCGATCGGCCCGACCGCCACGCCCGCCCCCGTGTGGCGGTTGATCGCGATCAACTGATCGCTGTCGTTGTCGACCGCCAGCAGCGAATCGCTTGGCGCGTGGTAGGTGAGGCCCTCCACGAAGTTGAACCCGGTCGGCCCGACCACGCCGATCGCCGCCGTGTTCGGGTCGATCGTGATCAGCTCGCCGGTGATCTGGTTCACGCTGTAGAGCACGCCGTCGGAGGCGAGCGGCTCGGTCGTGAACCCGCCGGGCCCATCGGCCCACAACGGGGTGGCTGCCAGCAACATCATCAGCGTCGCCCCGAGCGGGCGGAGTCGTGCGTTCATCGGGCCTTTCCTCGTGTTCCAAGCGTTGAAGCGGCGCCGCGGAGCAGAAAACCCACGCGTCGTCCCCGCTAATCAACGGCCCCGCACAGAACCCGACAGAGAAGGTTCGCAGAAGAAAAACAGCCCCGTCGGGGGCGACAGCGCGTAGCCAGGGGCGCAAGCCCCTGGAAACCACGCCGGACGAATCGCTGCCGCCCCTCCGGGGCTCGGCGAAGACGCCCCCGAGAACCAGGGGCTCACGCCCCTGGCTACGCGCCGTCGTCCCTCCGGGACTCTCTCAAGAAACGCCCAGCACGGGCGCCACTGGCGGCACGCCAGTGCGATGGACTAACCGGGTCTCCGCTTCACGCCAGTGGCACCCGGCGGTCATCGCAACGTAGCTAATCGAGAAGACAACTTCTGTCTTAGCGCTGACAGCCCCTCCGCATTGCTCAGATACTTGATGTAACGATGATGTCGAACATCGAATGGAATATCGGATTCGTGCTGTGTAATCGGCACGACGTGCTTACCGAGAGTATGGGCGATACCTGCTTCGTAGAAGACGTTCGGGTTCTTGGTTGAGAAATCGCAAACCACCACATTCGACTCAAAGATCAGCGCGAAAATGTCTTGAATGACAGTCGAGTCATCCCATATGTCATCCGCTCGAAGGCACCTGTAATCGGCTGCACTTGCAGCTTCCGCAATCGCCTCGTAGACCGGCGCGAACTCAGCATCGAATGGCATCATCACTGACACCAGACTTGTGTCTACTTCAACGTCGGGTAAGCGGAAAACCGATGGTGAGAAGACAACAGTGCGGCCTGCCGGCTCCACACTAGAGATGCACTCACCTTCAGGTCCACACCTCTCCTCCAGAAAGTTCAGCACGATCTCAACATTCGCTTCATCCGCGTCGAATACTCGACGCAGAACTTTCAATATACATCCTTCGTAGTCATCATCTCCGAATCGGAGGCTTCTAAGTAGGCGATCATCGGCAGTAATCAAACGCTCCGCATCAACCAGCACTGCCAGTTCACGCCAATCAGAGTCCGTGAAGTTCTCCTTGATGCGGTTTTTTAGATCGATAAACTCTTGGCCTTTCATCGAATATCCGATCACTCTTGATTCAATAAGCAGGCGTTATCGCATCTCTCGACGAAGCACATCGACTCCTCTACAAATCCAGCTTCACCGCCAGCTCCTTGAGCTGCTTCGCGTCGACCGCCCCTGGCGCCTCGGTCATCATGTCGGACGCCTTCTGCGTCTTCGGGAAGGCGATCACGTCGCGGATGTTGTCGTAGCCGCCGAAGAGCATCACCACGCGGTCGAGGCCGAGGGCGAGACCGCCGTGCGGCGGGGCGCCGTAGGCGAGGGCCTCGAGCAGGAAGCCGAAGCGGTCGTTGGCGGTCTCCTCGTCGATGCCCAGCAGCGTGAAGACCTTCGACTGGACCTCGGGGTCGTGGATCCGGATCGTGCCGCCGCCCGCCTCGCTGCCGTTGATGACGAGGTCGTACGCCTTCGCGCGGCACTTGGCCGGGTCCGAGTCGAGGTACTCGACATGCTCATCCAAAGGGGCGGTGAACGGGTGGTGCATCGCCGACCAGGCGCCGGTCGCCTGCGGGTTGTCGGCGTCCTCGGTCTTCTCGAACATCGGGAACTCGACGACCCACGAGAAGTTCATGTCCTTCTCGTCGTACAGCTTCATCTCGGCGGCGACCTTGGTCCGCAGGCCGTGCAGCACCTTGCACGTGCTGAGCCAATCGGCGGCGGAGAAGAGGACAAGGTCGCCCGGCTTCGCGTCGAGCCGCTCGGCCATCTCGGCGAGGAGCTCGGGGCTGAAGAACTTGGCGATGTTCGAGTTGAGCGTCGGCTTGCCGTCAACGTCTTCAACCTTGAACCAGGCGAGCCCCTTCGCGCCGAGGCCCTTCACGTACTCCGTGAGGCCGTCGATGCCGCGGCGGCTGTACTGCTTCGTCCCTTGCGGAACGCAGATCGCCCGCACGTGGCCGCCCGACTCGGTGACGCTCTTGAAGACGCCGAAGTCGGACTTGGGCGCCAGGTCGGTGAGGTCGACGATCTCCAGGCCGAAGCGGAGGTCGGGCGCATCATGCCCGAAACGCCGCATCGCCTCGTCGTAGGTCATGCGCGGCAGCGGCAGCGGGACGTCGATGTCGAGGATCTCCTTGGCGAGCTTCGCGACAAGGCCGTCGATCATCGTCATGACGTCGTCGTCGTCGATGAACGCCATCTCGAGGTCGACCTGGGTGAACTCGGGCTGCCGGTCGGCGCGGAGGTCCTCGTCGCGGAAGCAGCGGGCGATCTGCACGTAGCGGTCGTAGCCCGCCATCATGAGGATCTGCTTGTACAGCTGCGGCGACTGCGGCAGCGCGTAGAACTTGCCGTGGTGCACGCGCGACGGCACCAGGTAGTCCCGCGCCCCCTCGGGCGTGCTGCGTCCGAGGATGGGCGTCTCCACGTCGACG
Organism: Planctomycetes bacterium MalM25; assembly: GCA_007745835.1. Taxonomy (NCBI): domain Bacteria; kingdom Pseudomonadati; phylum Planctomycetota; species Planctomycetes bacterium MalM25. The sequence goes on along the minus strand of CP036424.1, from coordinate 608,476 downwards.
AATTGGTGCTCCTCGAAGTAGTCGCGCATCCGCTTGGTGATCTTGTCGCGCAAGAGCATCGCGCGCTGCATCGCGGGCCGACGCAGGTCGAGGTACCGGTGCTTTAGCCGCAGGTCCTCGCCCGCCAGTTCCGTGACCGACTCACTCGGCGAGACCGGCGGGGCCTTCGACTTGTTGAGGACCTTCAGCTCCGTGACGCGCAGCTCGATGTCGCCCGACGCGTGCTTCGGGTTCGCCATCCCCTCGGGCCGCGGCTCGACGTTGCCCGTGACCTGGATCACGTACTCCGCACGGAGGTCCTTCGACGCCTCGATGATGTCGGCCGACGTGTCGGGCGGGTTGAAGACCACCTGGGTGATGCCGTACCGGTCTCGGAGGTCGACGAACAGCCCGCCACCGTGGTCGCGGTAGCTATCGACCCAGCCGCACAGGGTCGCTTGGGTCCCGGCGTCGGACTTGCGGAGGTCGCCACAGGTGTGAGTGCGAAGCATCAGAAGGGGGAGTGGGGAAGGCGGATGGCGGATGGTTTCGTGGCGAGCCTCGCACGTGAGTGCGGGGTGGCGAGTCGAGACAGACCCGCCAGTGTATTTGGCCCGAGCGGTCCCGAGAAGGTGACGCCCCGACGAGGTAGCCCCGGAGGGGCAGCGGCGCGTAGCCGGGGGCGTGAGCCCCTGGGAACCGGCGACGGTGATCGCATCCCGGGGGCTCACGCCCCCGGCTACGCGCTTTCGCCCCTCCGGGGCTCGGGTTGCTGACGCAACCAATCGCCGAGCCTCTGCATTCCCTCTTCGGTCGAAACCCGAGGGCGGTAGCCGAAATCTTGGGCGGCCGCCTCCTTGTCGAACCAGTGGTCGGTCGCCAGCGAGCGGGCGACGAAGCGGGTCATCCGAGGCTCGTTCTTGAAATCGCGGAGCAGCCAGTGCTTGGTCTCCAGCAGGGCGCCGGCGTAATAGGCCGTGCGGGCGGAGACCGATTTCTCCACCGGCGGCAGGTCGACCAGCGCGAGGATCTGGTCGATCCACGCCCAGCAATCCACCGGCTCCGCCTGCGAGATGAAGTACGCCTTGCCCGCGTTCTTCGGTTCGGCCTGTGCGAGTTCCTCGGCCGCGAGCAGCTGCGCCTCCGCCGCGTTCTCGACGTAGACCATGTCGACGCGGTTCTTCCCCTCGCCGACCCGCTTGAGCTGACCGGCCCGCGCCCGCTCAACAAGCCGGCGGGTGAGGTGGTGATCGCGTGGCCCCCAGACCAGGTGCGGACGGAGCGAGGTCGTCCGCAGCACGACACCGCCCGGCCCCGCCGTGCCGTCTTGGGTCAGCACAAAGTTCTCGGCGATCGCCTTGGAGTGCGGGTAGTGGGCGAGCCAGTTGGTCGGGTAGGGCGCCGAGTTGTCGACGCCGCGCTGGTCGCAGTCCCAGCGGGCCGCGTCGAAGGTGACGCTCGGGCTGGAGGTGTTCACCAGGCGTCCGACGCCCTGCTCGCGGCAGGCGCCGAGGACGTTGAGCGTGCCGTGGACGTTCGCCTGGAAGTAGTCGAACCACTTCCCCCACACGCCGACCTTGCCGCCGACGTGGAAGACGCAGTCGACCCCCTCGCACGCGCGGACGACCGTGTCACGATCGGCCAAGTCGCCGCGAACCATCTCCACGCCGGTCGCCGTCAGCTCCGGGTACTCGCTACGCGCCAGCCCGCGCACGGAGTCGCCGCGTGCGAGCAACTGCTCGCAAACGTAACGGCCTAAGAAGCCGCCGGCGCCGGTGACGAGGCAACGCATGGGACTAAGTGGTTCGCGAGTGGTTGGCCGCCCGAGGGGCGAATTGGGAAGTGGGAATTGGGAAGGCGGAATCAGTTGCCGCGAGCCCTAAGCGTCAGTGCCGGGAGAAATCACAAACGACCCTGCCTGCGAAGCTGCTTCTCGGCCCAAAAGGCGAGTTCCTCGCGGCGGATTTTCGAGTTGTGGCGGATGTCGGTGGGGAGCGTTACTCCGTCGTAGATCCAAACGTGATCTAGCCCCTGGGTAGCTTCCTTGCTTTCAATCAATTCAAACAGCTCGATATCCCAATCGGTTGCGTGCGGGAAAGCTTGCATAGCCGTTTGTACAACCAAAACAGGGTGTGGATCGCCAGCCTTACCAACGCCAACCAATGCGGTCTTCTCAACATCGACAGCCGTATTGCAAACCTGTTCAACACACTCCGTGTAGTAGGTCTTGCTTTCAGTCACCACGCGCTGCGACTTCCGCCCGCAGTACCAGAAACGCTCTTGGTCGTCGAAGTAGCCGACGTCGCCGATGCGGTGCCAGACGTCGTCACCCTCTTGGATCTTTGAGAGCTCGTTGTGAGTCGGGGCGCTTTGGTTAGCTGATCCGGGGTCTGCCGACCCCGGCTGGGCGAGATACTGCTTGCTGACCTGTGGGCCTTTGACGATCAGCTCTCCGATCTCTCCCTGCGGGAGTTCTTCGGTCTGGTCGATCGTGGGGATCGGGTCGTCGGAGATGCGGATGACGCGCCACTGGAAGCCTTCGATGCCGTCGAACCGGCGGCCGACGCAGACGCCAGCGCCCTCGTCGGTCTTGGCGGCGGTCTCGTTGAGGATCTCTTGGGCTTCGATCGTCGCCACGGGCAGGCTCTCGGTAGCGCCGTAGGGGGTGTGCATCGTCGCTTCGGGGTGGACGCACGGGAGCGTCCGACGCATCACCTTCGCGGGGACCGGGGCGCCGCACGAGAGAAGCTTCTTCAGCGTCGGGATCGACTCGCCGGTCTCCTCGCAATGGCGGCTCAGCCGGTCCCACACCGCGGGCGAAGCGAACGCCTGCGTCACCTTCCACTGGTTCGCCGCCGCGAGGACCTTCTTGGGGTCGCACGAGGCGGGCCGCGAGAAGTCCATCTCCGGCAGGACGGTCGTCACGCCGCAGGCGACGTTGAACAGGCCGAACAGCGGGAAGCAGGCGAGGTCGACATCGCCCGGCCGGATGTCGTACTGCCGCTGGATCGAATCGCACTGCGTGACGAACGTCTGGTGCGTGTAGAGGACCCCCTTCGGCGGACCGGTGCTGCCCGAAGTGAAGACGATCGCTGCCGGATCGTCGGCCGACGTGTGCTGAATCCTCCTCCCTTGAAAGGGAGGGGCTAGGGGAGGGTCGAGAGTGTCCGTACCGAGTGACTCGCCTGTGGATTGGTCGTTTGCTGATCCTTCTTGTGGTGCTTCGATACAGGAAGACGACATCGTTGATGATGACCGACCCCCTCCCCTCGCCCCTCCCCCCGTGGGGGAGGGGAATTCATGCTCACCGAGCCTGCGCACCGAGTCGAGCGTCTCCCCGCCCCAGCCCCAGCGGCGGCCGACGGTGACATTGAGCTTCGCGTTCGGGAAGTGCTTCCGCTTGAGCACCCGCATCGCGTGCCCCAGCGGGATCGCCACGAAGCCGTCCGGATCGGTCGACGCCAAACACCGCACAATGTTCTTGCGGCCCAGCCCGGCGTCGACGAGGACCATCGTCGCCCCGGTCCGCAGCAGCGCGAAGACGAGCGTCACGAACTCGACGCCCGGCTTCACGAGCATCGCGATCCGCTTGCCCGGGCCGATCCCCATCGCCGCGAAGCCGCGGGCGAGCGTGTCGGCGTCTTCGTTGAGTGCCTCAAAGGTGACCGTCGAGAAGCCGCCCTGGCCGTCCGCGGCCGCGAGTGCGATCGCGTTGGGCCGCTCGCGCGCAGCCTCCGCCAGGCGGTCGGCGACGTTCACACGGGGTTCGGGCGGGATGGGCATAGCCCGGGCATTCTCCCCGATCGCACGAACGACCGGGAGGGCCCGCGCCATCAGAAGACGCCTCAGGCGTCGGCGGTAGCCGACGGATGCGATGCAAGGGGACCGACCTAGCGGGGCGATCGGCCGGCTTCCGCCGGCGGCTTTGCCCCTCGGTTCTCTGCCGTCTGCCGACTCGGCTACCGCCGGATCGTCTCGCTGAAATCGAGCGACGGGTCGTTCGCCGCGATGCGGGCGCGGGTGTTGATGAGGGCGCGGGACTGGAGCTGCTCGAAGCTCTCCCCGGCGCGGGTCACGAGCAAGCCCTCGTCGTAGGCCTTCTTCGCGGAGAGGCCGGGCAGCAGGACGCCGGCGTCGAAGCGGATCTTGTTGGGACGGATCAGGTTGACGTGGTCGGCGATGTTCGTCGTGCAGTTGTTCGTCAACAAGTGGTAGAACTCAGGGTCTTCGGCCAACTGGTTTGCGCGGTCGAGCATGCTGGCGAGCAGCTCGCGGGCCGCTTGGGGTGGCGCGGTCGTGCGGTAGACGTACGTCGGCCCGTCGTAGGTCACCGCTTGGCGGTAGAGCAGGTCGCGCTCGTCCGCGACCACGTACATGATCTCGTACTGCTGCGCGAGCCCGAGCGCCGGGTTGAACTGTTCCTCCCCCTTCTCCTTGCGGACCTCGACGCTCACGGCGAGGTGCTCCGGCTTCCGCAACGGCGGGCGCGGCGCGAACTCGAAGCTCACCATCGTGTGCGCCAGCGCCGGCACGGGGCCGAAGGGCATCGTGATGAAGTCGACGCCGCGCAGACGCTTGAGGTCGTACGCGCGGTCTTGGTGGTCGAGCACGTACTCGCCGTCGGCGAGGTGCTTACAGTACCGCACGTTGCGGACCGTCAGCTTGTCGCCCTGGAATTCGGCGGTGGGCAAGACCGACTGGTCGGGCGCCCAGTTCCGGTGGTTCGACGCGACGACGCGCTGCTCCACCGATCGGCAACCGCCGACGAGGCTCGCCAGCAAGCAGGCGTGGATCGTTGCTAGCAATCGAGCGTTTCGCATGGCGGGGCGGAGAGTACGGGGCTTCGCCCCACGAGGCAACGCCGAACCGGGCGATTCGCCTTGCCCCCGGGCGGCGCCATCTGCTATCCGCCCGCACGGCTTGTTTCGATGATTGCTTGCAGGAGACCCCGATGCCCGCAGAAGAGACCCCGACCGCCGAGACCACCGAACCGGTCAACCAGATCGCCGAATCCGGCGGAGAGACCACGGAAGCCGCGAAGACGGCGACCGAGCACCTGCAGGAGCTGATCGACCTGATCATGGCGGGCAGGTGGGGTGAGCTGACCCCAGACGACTGGACCTTCCTCGCGGTGCAAGCGGGCATGCGGGTCGCGCTCGTGCTGGTCATCCTGTTCGTCGCGATGACGATCGCTGGCTGGGTCGGAGCGGCCGTCCGCTCGAGCCTGACGAAGCTGAAGTTTGACCCGACCCTCTCGAAGTTTCTCTCGAAGCTCGCCCGGTGGGGCGTGCTCTTGCTCGCGGGCTTGAGCTGCATCAGCTACTTCGGGGTGGAGACCACGAGCTTCGCCGCCGTGCTCGGCGCCGCGGGCTTCGCCGTCGGCCTCGCGTTCCAAGGGACACTCTCCAACTTTGCCGCGGGAGCCATGCTGCTGCTCTTCCGCCCCTTCAAGGTGGGCGATGTCGTGAACCTCAACGGCCAGCTCGGCAAGGTCGACGAGATCGAACTCTTCACCACCACGCTCGACACCTTCGATAATCGGCGCATCCTGATCCCCAACAGCGCGGTCTTCGGCTCGACGATCGAGAACATCACGCACCACCCAGTGCGGCGGGTCGACGTGGAGGTGGGCGCCGCCTACGACGCCGACATCGACGCGACGCGCTCCGCCCTCGAGCGGGCCCTCGCCGACACGCCGGGAGGGCTCACCGACCCGGAGCCGGGCGTAGTGCTCGTCGGCCTCGGCGCCTCGAGCGTCGATTGGAAGGTCCAGATCTGGGCCCCAACCGGTGACTACCTCGACGTGAAACAGGCGCTGACCCGCGCCGTGAAGATCAGCCTCGACGGCGCCCAGATCGGCATCCCCTTCCCGCAGATGGATGTGCACATCCAGCAGCCGGGCTAGGCGAGCCGCTTCGCCAGCTTCCGTCCCGTGACGCTCAGCGGCAGGTCGGCCAGCTCCGCCGGCTCCGCCCACCGCGCGCCGCTGCGTAGCCGGCCGCCCGTGTGGCGGGCCTCGTAGCAGGCGAGCGTGATGCGGAAGCGGGTGACCCCGTGCTTGAGCGTGGTGATCAGCGCGCCCGGCTCGCAGCGGACGCCCGTTTGCGCGTGGACCTTGGTCGCCAACTCGTCGGCGGCGAAGAGCGGGCCCTCGGCTTCGACCTCGAAGCGGGGGAAGTCCCACAGGCCGGCCCACCGCTCCCCCTCCGCGCACTGGCGGATCAGCACCCGGTCGCCCTTGCGGACGACGACGGCCGCCTCGTTCACTTCGGTGAACTTAAGCTTCGTGGTGGTCGGCCCGAGTGAGTCGATGGAACCTTCGAGGTTCGCCTTGCAAAGCTTCCCGACCGGGCACGCCTCGCAGTCGGGCGCGGCCGGCTTGCAGACGAGCGAGCCGAGTTCCATCAGCGCTTGGTTGAACCGCGCCACGTTCTTGCGCGGCAGCAGCTCCTCGGCGACTCCCCACAGCCGACGCTGGCCCGCTGCGGAGGTCGGCTTGCCGTCGTACGCGATCAGCCGCGTAAACAGGCGGATCGTGTTCGCCTCGAGGATCGGGGCCGGCTCGTCGTACGCGATCGACACGATCGCCCCCGCCGTGTACCGCCCCACTCCCGGCAGGGTGAGCAGCGTCGCCACGTCGCGCGGCATCTGGCCGCCGTGCTCGGCGACGACCTGCTTCGCGGCGGCGTGCAGCGAACGCGCCCGGCGGTAGTAGCCGAGGCCCTCCCAGAGCCGCAGGACCTGTTGCTCCTTCGCGGCGGCCAAGTCGGCGACCGTCGGGAAAGCTTCAAGGAAACGCTCGAAGTAGGGCCGCACCGTCTCGACCTGCGTCTGCTGCAGCATCACCTCGCTGACCCACACACCGTACGGGTCGCTCGAACGCCGCCACGGCATGTCGCGGGCGTGCTTCTCGTACCACTTCAGCAGGCGTTGGCGGAACGCACGTTTCCACTCGCTCGGGAGCGGCGGGGCGGTTTCGCTCACGGCTGCTGGGGCGCGGCGGGCAGCGGCAGCGTCTTCCGCGCCCAGACAATGCGCTGCGCGTCCCCCTCATAGCCGGCGATCCACTCGCGCGGATTCTCGACAATCACCCCGAGCACACCAATCTCGCGGGCGCCCGCGGTGATGTAACGATCGACGTCGAGACGCTCCTCGACCAGCACGGCGGTTGTCGTCTCGCCCGTGCGGAAGAGGTACTGCACCACCTCGCCCTGCTGGCTCACGTCCTCCGGAATGCCCGTGAAGAAGACGCCGCCGTGCGGGCGGGCGGTCCAGCCGATCCACGGCCCGGCGATCTGGCTCGATTCAACGCGAGGACGCCCTTCACGGAAGAGGCGACGGAAGACGTCGGTCGCTTCGAGCTCCGCCGTTAGCCGCGCCGAGTCGGTCGGGTCGGACTCGAAGAGCGTGAGCAACTGCGCGAGGTGACAGAGTCGGGCGTAGTGTTGGCCCATGGTCTGCACCTGCTGGGGATCGGTGAGCGTCCCCGACGCGAAGCCCTCGCCCGCGGGGCGGGCGGTGGCGATCGCGGCGTTGAGGTCGTCGATCGAGTACGTCGGCGCGTTGACCAGGCCGACGCGCGGGACCGGAGCCTCATAGGGCGCGGTCTCTACCGGGATGGTCGGCGGCGCTTCGGCCGGAGGTGGCGTGAAGGTCGCTTGCTCAACCGGCGCCTCGGCGGGAGGGGCGATCGACTCGGCGACCTCGGGCAGCGAAGCGTAGCGATCCTCTTGAGACGCGTCGTAACGATCAACGGGCGTCGGCTCGGCGGTCGGCGTGGGCTTGGGCAACGGGGCGTTGAACGGATCGACCGGTGGCGTCGCGGCCCCTGCGGCCGCTTCAACGGACGGCGTTTCGCTGCCCGGCTCGGTCGTTTCGAATGAGGGCGTCGGCTGGTTGAAGCTCGCCGGCTGGGTCGCCGGATCGACGATCGGCGACGCCTCCTCCTCGCTCGCCGCGGGCAGCTCGCTCGGCTCGTAAGGCAGTGGCGGCGTCTCGAAGTCCGAGGCGTAGCTCGCCTCGTCGGGCTGGGTGATCGTCTCGCGGAGAGCGCGGCCCTCTCCCGCGGCGGCGACACTCGGGTCTTCCGAATTCATGACGAAGAAGGCGGCCGGCCCCACGACCGCCAGCAGGCCCGCCGCGGCGGTCATCGGGCCGAACCAGCGACGTCGCTTCGGCTCGCTGGCTTGCGTCCAATCGTAATCGGCCGCCTGCGGCTGCGAATCGTCCTCGACCGAAGCGTCGAAGCCACCGGTCGCCGTCTCCCCGGTCGCGGCCGGTTGCTCGCTGAGCGGCGTGGCGCCGAAGTCGAAGCGGAACTCTTCCGCCGGCGCGACTGGCGTCTCGGCGGGGATGGGCTCGGCAGGGGTAGTACCGGTTTCACGAGCGGGCGGCGTCGTCGCTTGCGGCGTTTCGACCTCGAACGAACCGGGCTGCCACCCGAGCGACTCCGCCAACGAGGGGGCGGGCGTCGGTTCTTCGGCGGGCGGCGCTGGCGTGGCGGGGGCCGCGGGCGACTCGCTCTGCATCAGCCACTCGGCGACCGTCGGCGAGCGTTCGGGCTCGGGCTCGGGCGCAGTGGGCGGGGCAGGCGGGGCGGCTTCCGCCTTCGGCTCGGGAGTCGGAGCCGGAGCGGGCACCTCGATCGGCGCCGCCGGGGCGACCTGCAACTCGGCCACTTCGAGCCCGCCGAGCGCTACCCGCGCAGAACAGGACGGGCAGACGACCTCACCGGAGGTCTCGTAGACGGCGAACAGCTGGCCGCAATCGCCGCACTCGGCGACTCGCAGCGGGTTGGAGGGGGGCGTCGGCATGGGTCGCGATCCTTCGGGCCGAATAGGGGCAGGTGACGCGTCTTCCTGCGTCGGCCGCTATTTTCCCCGGATCGCCGCCTCAGAACACCCCGAATCGGTGGGTTCCTCACAACTCGGCCGGCCGGCGCCAGCATCGCAACCGGCGCCACCCGCAAGGTTTACCGCTCAAGCGAAGCCGTACAGCCCGCCGAACTTCGTCCGCAGCTGTCGCATGAGGGCGTCGTGCGAGAGGGGCTGGCCGGTCACCCGCTCAACGAGCTGCCGGGCCGAGTACCGCTGGCCAACCGCGTGGACGTGCTCCCGCAGCCATGCCAGCAACGGCCCGAACTCGCCCCGGGCGAAGGCGGCCTCCAGATCGCCGAGGTCCGCCTCGGCCTGATCGAAGAACTGGGCCGCGTACAGGTTGCCCAGCGCGTAAGTCGGGAAGTACCCGAACAGCCCGGCGCTCCAGTGGACATCTTGCAGGCAGCCGTCCGCATCCGAAGGGGGCGCCACGCCGACGATCGATCGGTACTCTTCGTTCCAGGCAGCCGGCAGGTCGGCCGGTTTCAACGAGCCCTCGATCATCGCCCGCTCGAGCTCGAAGCGGACGATGATGTGCAGGTTGTAGGTCGCCTCGTCCGCGTCGACGCGGATGAGCGACGGCTTCGCTTCGTTGATCGCGAACCACCAAGCGTCCGGATCGACGCCCGCCATCTGCTCCGGGAAGGTCTCGCACAGCGGGCCGTCGAAGTGCTCCCAGAAGCCGCGGCTGCGCGCCACCAGGTTCTCCCACAGCCGCGACTGCGACTCGTGGATGCCCAACGAGATCGCCTCGCCCGGCGGCAGGCCGAACCAGTCGGCGGGGAGGCCCTGCTCGTAGAGGCCGTGGCCCGTTTCATGCAGCGTGCTGAAGAAGCTGTCGGTGAAGTTGTGCTCGTCGTAACGAGTCGTCATCCGCACGTCCTGCGGGCCGAGCGTCGTGCAGAAGGGGTGCGCCGCGATGTCGAGCCCGCCCGCGTTGAAGTCGTAGCCGATCGCCTCCGCGGCGCGGCGTCCGAACGCCTTCTGCCGGTCGATCGGGAACGCCTTCGTGACCAGCTCACTCGGAGCCTTCACGCCCGAATCGACGATCTGCGCGACCAGCGGCGCGAGCTCGTCGCGAAGGGCGGCGAGCACCTGGCCGACCGACTCGGCGGTCTCGCCCGGCTCGTACTCTTCGAGCAGGGCGTCGTAGGGCGAGCCCTCGTAGCCGAGCGCGTCGGCGCGCCGGCGTTGCAGATCGACCATCTTCTCGAGCCACGGCTGAAACTGCGCGAAGTCGTCCGCCTTGCGGGCCGCGGCCCAGGCGTGGTGCGACTGGCTGCCGACGCGGGCGGTCTCCTCGACCAGTTCCTGCGGCAAGCGGGTCTCACGATCGTACTTGCGCGACATCTCGCGCACGGTGGCGCCGACGTCGCCCGCCGGGTCGGCCGCGTCGTCCGAGTCGCGCAGCTCGGCGAGCCACTCGCCCAGCTCGGGCGCCGTGTTCCGCTTGTGGACCATCCCCGCCAGGTAGGCCATCTGCTCGGCGCGCCACTCGCCGGCGGCAGGCGGCATGTGGGTCTGCTCGTCCCACTCAACGACCATCGTGGCCGAGTTGAGGAGCGCCGTCTCACGGGCGTGGGCGCGGAGTTTATCGAAGGCGGACATGTTTTTGCGGTTTCCCAAGCAGCAGGAGATGGCTTATCGCTTGAAGACGATGTCTAACGAAAAGCGCTCGCCACAAGAATCCCCCTCCCTTAAAAGGGAGAGGCTAGGGGAGGGTTAAGGCGATCAGGACCGGACGACTCGCCTGTGGCATCTTGTCTTCGAAACGCTTGGCATTTCCTCTGTACAGGAGAGAGACGCCGGTCAGGACAACCAACCCCCTCCCCTAGCCCCTCCCCCAAAGGGGGAGGGGGATCCTTGCGTCTCCTGCCATCTAACGCCCTCCCCATCATGCTCGACGCCCTCGTTATCGCCCCGCACCCGGACGACGCCGAACTCGGCGCCGGCGGCTTGATCCTCAAGCTCCAGCAGGAGGGCAAGCGGGTCGGCGTGCTCGACCTCACCTCGGGAGAGCCGACGCCGCACGGCAGCCTTGAGATCCGCGCCCAGGAGACCGCCACCGCGACCGAGGCGCTCGGCCTCGTCTGGCGCGAGAACCTGGGGCTGCCGAACCGGCAGCTCGAGCCGACGCTCGAGAACCGGGCGAAGCTGGCCGCCGTCTTCCGGCGTGAGCGGCCGCGGTGGCTGTTCGCCCCCTACTGGGAGGACGCCCACCCCGACCACGGGGCGGCGACCCAGCTGATCGAGGACGCCCGCTTCTGGTCGAAGCTGACGAAGACCGAAGAGCCCGGGCAAGTCCCGCTGCCGGGCGAGCCGCACCACCCGGAGCGGGTCTATTACTACTACTGCGTCCACCTGAAGCTGGCGCCGCAGCCGGCGTTCATCCTGGACATCAGCGACGTCTGGGAGCAGAAGGCGGCCGCCATCGCGTGCTACCAGAGCCAGTTCGTCGCGGGCCGGCCAACGAGCCCCTCCTTCTTGGACAAGCTCCGCGACGAGGCCGCCTACTGGGGCAAGTCGATCGGCACGGCGTACGGCGAACCGATCGCCAGCCGCGAGCCGCTGGGGCTCGGGAGGCTAGGCGATTTGGTGTGAATCCAGTGAATACCGATGTGCTAGAATCGAAGTATGCCTGATCGAAGCCGCACCGTCGTTCGCAAAATGTCCCTAAAAGACCAGGGCAGCGAGGATGATTTGCGCAATGTGAGCATGGCAGATCGACTCGCCATGATGTGGCCCATCACCGTTGATGCTTGGTCAATAAAGGACCCGCATGCTTGTCAACGACGACTACAAAGACATGTTATCCGCGTTGAACGACGCGGGTGTTGAGTACTTGGTCGTTGGGGCCTATGCCCTCGGGGCGCACGGCTACCCAAGAGCAACCGGCGACATCGACTTTTGGGTACGCCCCAGTGAAGAGAACGCTAAACGAGCTTGGCATGCGATGCTGGCATTCGGAACCCCACGCAGCGACCTATCAGAAAGTGATTTCTTGGACCCTGATAACGTCGTCAGGATCGGCATGCCACCGCGATGCATCGATCTTCTCACCTCAATCACCGGCGTCGATTTTGATTCCGCATGGCAGGATCGTGTGGCGAGCGAGATCGGGGGCTATCCGGTGTGGGTGTTGTCGCGTGAGCACTTGATCGCAAACAAGCGAGCCGCGGCCGAGATAAAGACTTGCTAGACGCCAACTGGCTGGAAAGTACAAACGATTGGGATTCTGACCCACCAGACTAGCGCCATGCCGCGGCTATCGCTCCGCGAGATGTTCGCCCTGATGACAGTCGTCATCCTGCTGATTTGCTGGCTTCGATACTTGGTCCCCGTGGTCCACTGAGTGAGCTTATGGGCCGCTTCGCTCAGCGTAGGCGGCCGTCGTGTCCTTCGTGCCTTGGTGGTTCAAAAAACCCTCAAGCGACTTTGCCGGTTGTGCCGATTATCCCGAGGACGGCCTGTCGGCTCGTCTGCTAGCAGGGGGGCCTGCTAGAGACTCGATACCTCGGATGTTTCGCGGCCCCCGATTCTCGCTGCTCGCCTTCGCGCCGCTCGCCCTGCTAGCGAACGGGTGCTCGCTGGTGCTCCCCGAGGTGTCGCACGTCCCGGTGGTGCACAACCCCTTCCCGCAGCTCTCGCGGGTGGCGGTCGTCCCCTTCTTCAACCAGTCACAAGAATCGACCGTCGATGGACGCGAGTTCGCCAACGCCTACTTCGCCGAGCTGCAAGCGATCCCCGGCTTCGAGGTCGTGCCGGTCTCCGTGGTCGAGGCCGCGATGATCAAGTACGGCGTCTCGTTCGATCCGCCCGAGCAAGCGGTGCAGCAGGCGCGATGGCTCGCGCAGAAGCTGGGCGTCGACGCGGTGGTTATCGGCACGGTGACCGACTTCTCCCCCTACTACCCGCCCCGCTGCGGCATGCGGGTCGAGTGGTACGCGACCAACGAGGGCTTCCACGAGATCCCGGCGGGGTACGGCCTCCCCTGGGGGACCGCGCAGGAGGAGTACATCCCGGACAGCGTCGTCTTCGAGGCGGAGATGGCCCTGGCCCGCGCGCAGATGGAGACCCAGTCGCCCGTCGTCGCCGGCCACGCAGAGCCGGCCACGCTGACGCCGCTCATCGAACCGGCGCCGCTGCAAGCAACGCCGTCGCCGGAAGCGCCCGAAGGCTACGACCCGTTCGAAGAGGAGAGGCAGGACAGCGCGCCGTCGATCGAGGGCGAAGAGATGGCGCCCGAGGGCGTTGAATCGATCCCGCCCCCGCCGGGCGACAATCCCCTGCGTGCCGCGGTGTTCGACGCGCCGCTCAACGAAACGGGCCCGACAATCGGCGCACCCGGCGCGGTCGGCGCTTACGCGCTAAACGGAATGCTGCCGCCCGACTGGCCCGACGCCCGGGGTTTCTCGCCCCCCGGCCCGGTCCCGATGCGTCCGACGGCGAAGCGGAACCCGGGTCCGATTATGACGCACACGCGGGTCTTCCGGAGCACCGACCCCGAGTTCACTTCGGCGCTTGCCGGTTATGTCGAATACCGGGACGACTCGCGGTTCGGCGGCTGGCAGTCTTATCTCGAACGGAGCGAGGACTTCATCCGCTTCTGCTGTCACCTGCACCTGGTGGAAATGCTCTCCACACGTGGCGGAGCTGATGAAACGCGAGTGGTGCGTCGCTGGTCGGAAGGCCGATAGACCCTCGGCAGCGAGAGTTTTTAGTCGTCGCGCCCCGCAGCCGATGACAGCAGCGCCTGAGCGGCGACCCGACGGATTCCGGGTCGCGCCCGCCGCGCCGCCACGCCTCGCGGCTTCCCACCCCGCCGCTACCCCCGCCCGCGCCGCACGGAGGCGACCCACCCGTGAACGACGACGTCAACGTTCTCGCTCTTGTAAAAGGCAAGGAACGCTACCTGTTCCTGTACGACGACTCGCAGCAGGCCGACGCGCTCCGCGCGCTGGGCCGCCACGCGTCGGACCCCGAGCTCAGCTTCACCTGGTACGACGCCGCGGTCCTCAGCCGCCGCATCCGCAACGAGGCCAAAGAGCGCGAAGTGCTCGGCGACCGCATCAGCCGCCGGGCCGCGTTGCCCGAGTGAGCGGGGCGAGGCTTCAGGCTGTAGACCTTAGGCTGTAGGCGCTAACGGCTACGCGTGCCAGCAATCCCCGCAGCCTACGGCCTCTAGCCTACGGCCTCTCTGTGCGTCGCCAGCTCGGTCAGTTCTTGCGTCACCTGCAGCGCGAGCGCAACGCGTCGGAGCACACGGTCAAGGCGTACCGCGAGGACCTGGCGGCGCTGGCCGAGTTCCTCGCCCACGAGGACGGCCGCACGCCCGACCCAGCCGCCATCACCGTCCCCGACCTGCGGGGCTACCTGGCCGCCCTCGGCGAGGCGGGTTACGCGAAGAGCTCGATCTCGCGACGGATGTCCGCCGTCCGTTCGTTCTTCAAGTTCGGGCTCCGCGAGGGCTGGGTCACCGCGAACCCGGCCGAGCCGCTCCACAACCCGCGGAAGTCGCGGAAGCTGCCCCAGTTCCTGACGGGTGATGAGGTCTCGCGCCTGCTCTCGGCGCCGCCGGCGGATTCGGCGCTCGGGCTGCGCGACCGGGCGATCCTCGAAACGCTCTACTCCGCCGGGCTGCGCGTGAGCGAACTGGTCGGCGCGAACGACGGCGACCTCGATCTCGACCAGGGCTTGCTGCAAGTCCGCGGCAAGGGACGCAAAGAGCGGCTCACGCCCCTCGGCAAGTACGCCACCGGCGCGCTCCGCGACTGGCTCGGCAATCGGAAGCTCGCGAAGGGCGAGTCGCGTGGCGAGGAGACGCCGCTGTTCACCAACCGGTTCGGCCGTCGGCTCACGACACGGAGCGTCGCCCGGCTGCTCGAGAAGCACCTGGCGACCGCGGGGCTCGACCCGCGGACCTCGCCGCACACGCTGCGGCACAGTTTCGCGACGCACCTGCTGGACCGGGGCGCCGACATCCGCAGCGTGCAGGAACTGCTCGGCCACAGCAGCCTGGTCACCACGCAGGTCTACACGCACGTCAGCACCCGCAGCCTCCGCGAGGCGTACGAGAAGGCGCACCCCCGGGCGGGCTAGCGACGCTTGCGCCTTGGGACGCGGCCGTGCTCGTCGATGACGCCCGGCACGGGGGCGTAGGGAGGGCGATCGAAGGCGGTCCCGTCACCCACGACCCGCGGATCGACGTCGCGGTTCAACTCGCTGTCGAGCCGCTGACGCAGATCCGCAAGCGCCGAGGCGTACCGAGGATCCTCCGCCACGTTCCGCATCTGATCGGGATCGTCCGGGACGTAGTACAGTTCCTCGGCGGGTCGGCGATCGAAGAACAGGCGCCACTCTCCGGCGATCGACGGGTCGCCCTCTTTGCTTTCATAGAACGTTCTCGTCGGGCCGCCATCGAGGTCGTTGTGCCGCGGCGTGAGCTTGCGGCGCCCCTCGCCGTTGGTCTCCCAAACGCCCGCCAACGGCGGCTCGGTGACCGGCCAGCGATCCGGGGCGAAGTTGCGGATGTAGAGGTACTCCCCCGTGCGGATCGCGCGCATCGGGTAGGGCTTGGCTCCCGCGCGAGAACCCTGCACGTGGTTCTCCCGTCCGACCAGCGCCCAACCACGCATCGCCGACTCGGGCTCGGGCCGGTCTGGCCGCAGGTAGGGCAACAGGTTCTCGCCGTCCGGCTGATCCTCTGAGCCGACGTCCGCCGCGGCGAGGAAGGTGGGCGCCAAGTCAACGAGGCTCACCGGCGCCCCGATCCGTTTGCCACTGGCAATCCGCGCGGGCCAGCGAATCGCGAGCGGGACCTGGGTCCCGAAGTCGTACAGGTTCGTCTTGCCGCGCGGAAAACCGGGCGCTCCGTGGTCGCCGCTGACGACCAGCAGGGTGTTGTCGAGCTCGCCCCGCTCTTCCAATTCCGCCAGCAGCACCCCAACCGCCGCGTCGAACGCGAGCGCCTCGCCCAGGTAGTCGGCGAAGTCTTCACGCACGACCGGGTCGTCGGTGAGGAACGCCGGCAGGCGGCCGCGCAGTTCGTCGGGATCGAGGCCCCACAGCTTCTTGCCCGATCCCCGTTCCCATCCGCGATGGGTGTTGGTCGGGTTGAACCAGTAGAAGAAGGGCTGCTCGCCTTCGCGGTCGGCGAGGAACGAGCGGAAGTTCTGACGGACCTCGTCGAGCAACGCGAGCTTCTCCGCTTCGGGATCGTCCGCCCGCGAAGCGTTCTGAGAGAACTGATTGAACCGGCGTCCGGCCGATTGGTAGTTGTGATCCGCCCCGCCCATCCTGTCCACGTCGACGTGCAACTTGTAGGTCCACCCAATGTGGTAGCCGGTCCCCTGAAGCGTGAGCGGGAAGCCCCTCACGCCGTCCCACGGATCGGTCGCCTCGTCGTCCCACCAGGGGTGGTGGAGCTGGGCGTGGCTGCCGTTGCGGAAGAAGTTCCGCCCCGACAGGACCGCCGCCCGCGACGGCGTGCAGCTCGGGGCGCTGACCAGCGCGCAGTCGAACAGCGCCCCCTCGCGGGCGACCCGGTCGAAGTTCGGCGTGTCGATCAGGTCGTTCAGGCCGGGGCGGTCGGGGTCGCGGTACGCGCTGGCATACCGGCCCAGGTCATCCGCGAAGGCGAGCACGAGGTTCGGGCGGTCTGCCCACGCTAAAGGGGTGGCCAAGAGGATCGTGGCGATCATCAAGCGGCGTTGCATCATGTGCCTAAAGAGAAGCAAGGGAGCCCCGGGCGGCGCGGGTTGGGGTCACACAGGTTAACACGATCGCGCCGGTCGTTCTTGCGTACAAGCGGCGCCACCGGCAGGGTTCTCGTCCCTTTTTTGACACACGCCGGGGGTGACGTAGGTATTTGGCGACACCTGCGCTGCGTGCCCTCCCCTCTCGTGAGCCCCCTCGCCATGCCCGCCTCTCAACCCGCCGCCAACGGATCGCTGCTGCTGGTCGATGACGACCTGCAGGTCCTCGAGTCGATGGCCGACTGGCTGCGTGACCAGGGCTTCGAGGTCGACACGGCGACCGGACAGAACGAAGCGGTCGAACGCCTCACCGCGAAGGGGTACGACCTGCTGCTCAGCGACATCCGCCTGCAGGACGGCGACGGCTTCGACCTGCTGGAGCAAGCGCAGCGCCGCCGGCCCGGCATGCAGGTCATCCTGCTCACGGGGTACGGCACGCCCGACTCGGCGATCGAAGCGATCCGCGCCGGGGCGTTCGACTACCTGACCAAACCGCTCATCGACGACGAGCTGCTCATGGCGATCGAGCGTGCCCTCGGGCAGCGCAAGGTCCTCGAGGAGAACACCGAGCTCAAGCAGCAGCTCGACCGCAAGCACGGCATGGGACACATCGTCGGCAGCGACCCGCGGATGGGGCGTGTGTTCGACGTGATCGAGAGCGTCGCCGACACGCGGGCGACCGTTCTGGTGACCGGCGAGAGCGGCACGGGTAAGAGCCTCATCGCCCGCGCGATCCACACCCGCAGCGACCGCCGCACCGGCCCGTTCGTCGAGGTCGCCTGCGGGGCGTTGCCCGAGAACCTGCTGGAGAGCGAGCTGTTCGGCCACGTCGCCGGCGCGTTCACCGGCGCGGTGAGCAACAAGGTCGGCAAGTTCCTCCAGGCGGACGGCGGCACGATCTTCCTCGACGAGATCGGCACCGCCACCGCGGCGATGCAGGTCAAGCTGCTCCGCGTGCTGCAGGAGCTCGCTTTCGAAGCGGTGGGCGGATCGGAGACGCACCGCGTCGACGTCCGCGTCATCCTCGCCACGAACGAGGACCTCGCGAAGAACGTAACCGACGGCACCTTCCGCCAGGACCTGTACTACCGCATCAACGTCATCAACCTCGAACTGCCCCCGCTGCGGGCGCGGACGAGCGACATCCCGCTGCTCGCTCAGAAGTTCCTCGAGGAGGTCCGCGAGGACGCGAACCGCCCGAACGTCGTCGGCTTCGCGGACGACGCGATCGGCGCCCTGCAACGCTACAACTGGCCGGGCAACGTCCGCGAGCTGCAGAACGTCGTCGAGCGGTGCGTGCTGCTGGGGCGCAACGACACGATCACCCTGCACGACCTGCCGCCCGAACTGCGCGTGCCGGGCGTCGCGGGGTCGGGCGCGGTGAGCGGCTACACGGGGCAGACTCTGAAGGAGGCCCTGGAAGGCCCCGAGCGGCAGATCATCCTCGAGGTGCTCGAACTGAACCGCTGGAACCGGAACGAGACAGCCGACCAGCTCGGCATCAACCGGACGACGCTCTACAAGAAGATGAAGCGTCTGGGGCTTGAGGATCGCGCGCCCGCGGGAAGCTAACCCTGTCGCGCTTTCGCGACTGCTAGCGTCCTCCGATTGACTTCGGGTTGGACTGCCTGCCCTCGGCATCCTCGGTTTTCCCCGGTGTTATCGCACAACCGCGTGTTGGCGCGCTGCTTGCGTCCTTCCTGAGGAGACGCGGGCGATCGGAGCCCGCTCAGGCTCCCCACGCGAAGGATCGCCCCGATGAACGCTCGCCGGTTTATGACTCTCGGCTGTCTATGCCTTGCCACATTGGCGTCGGCAAACGCCGTGGCGGGCAAGCTCTCTCGCGCCCGTGAGCAGGTCCGTCGCCCCGCGCCCGCAGCGCCGGCGGCCGTGAACGACGAGCCCCGCAGCGGGGGCAAGCTCGGACGGGCGAGCCAAGCAACGCGGCGCGTCACTCGTGAGGAAGAGCCCCGATACGGAAACCGCCATCGCCCGCGTTGCTCCGGGTGGAACGGGTCGTTCGCTTGGCGTCACGATCCGTTCGCGTGCAGGCCCTGCACGCCACCGATTGTTCTCGCGCCCTCGACGGTTCTGGTCGAGCAACGCCCGATCGCGTACGCGAACCCGGACCCGGTGGTTTATGAGGTCGCGCCCGCCGTCGAACGCCGCCTCGGCAAGCAGTTCGCTAGCCACCCCTTCGCCAACGGAGCCGACGGCTTCTTCACCACGCGTGGCGATGGCAAACCTTGGCTCGGCAAGGTTCAGTTCGAGTTCGGCGATGGCTCCGAAGAAGTCACGCGGACCGGGCTCGCTATCCTCCTCGAGGGCGAGAGCGGGCTCGGGATCGACTTCGACTGGGACAGCTACGCCGAACAGCTCCCCGGCGGCGGGCACGACGAACTGCACCTCGGGCAGGTGAACCTGACCTACCGGATCCTCGAGTCCAACGACACGCTGGTTCGCGCCGGCCTGGGGGTCGGCTGGCTCGGCGACGCGGTCGGCACGGAAGCGGGGCTCAACCTGACCGTCCAGGCGGACTGGCTGCCGAGCGAGGACTGGATCGTGTCGGCGGATCTCGACTTCGGCGTGATCGGCGACGCGGAGACGCAACACGTCAGCGGCACGATCGGGCGGCGATTCGGCCCCTGCGAGCTGTACGGCGGCTACGACTACCGCCGCATCGGCGACGTCAACCTGCACGGCCCGATGGTCGGGCTCCGGCTTTGGTGGTGATGGCCACGGGGACTAAGCGAGTCCCAGTTCCTCGCCCGATTCCGCCGGCGGTTCGCGGCGGACCTCCGCTTCGACCACCGGCGGCTCAACGTGCTTCAGGTCATCCGCCCCGAACCAGCGTTCCAGCGGCGTCCCGTCGGCCAGGGTGAGTTGGTAGCGGATCGCGCCGGCGTGGGCGTCCCAGTGCATCTCGCGGATGGCGCCCGTGTGCGGCTCGTTCGTCATGCCGCGGGGGCGGACTTCGACCAGGTCGCCCAGGTCGTAGCCCTCCCACTCGACCGTGATCCACAGCGTGCGGCGGACACGGATCCGCGTTTCGCCATACCGCATGACGACTAGTCCGGCGGAGGTCTCCCCGTCGCGGCGCCAGACGCGCGGGCTGGGCAGCATCGCCCGCGCGGTCGCCACGTCCTCGGGGTGAACCCAGTCGTCGCCCTCCTCGGGCCACCACGGGAAGTGTCCGTGCTTCGGGTCGGTCTTCAGCGGTGCGAGCGGGTCGAGCGGCATAGTCCGATTGTACGGCCATACACGGCCCCAGGGGATCGAACGGCGAGCCGACGAGGCCAGTCGTCGGAGGACACCCTCGCGTGATTCACTCCGACGACTGGCCTCGTCGGCTCACCTTTAGACTGAAAGGGGCAGCGCCTCGCCGCTTCTCGTGACGTAACCTTTGTTGCCGAAAAGCATCATCCACCCGCAATACCCCGCTGCCGCTATGCGCACCGATCAATTCCTCGCCCACCACGGCGTCTCGCGCAACCCGTTCGCCGAAGAGGACGCGCAGACCGACCAGGTCTTCAAGGCGTTGTGCGTCGAGGTCCACCACCCGGCGTGGGACAAGGTTTACGGCGACCCGGCCGACCCGGCGACCTCGCTCGTGTTCGGCGAGAAGGGGGCGGGCAAGACCGCCATGCGCCTGCAGATCGCCGACACGATCCGCCGGCACAACGACACGGCCGCCGAGGGCGAGGCGATCTGGCTCGTCGAGTACGACGACTTCAACCCGCTGCTCGACCGCTTCGCCGACCGCCTCCCCGCGCGCAAGGGGCGCGACGCCGAGCACGTGCTGGCCGAGTGGAAGCTGTGGGACCACATGGACGGCGTGCTGTCGATCGCCGTGACCGACCTGATCGACCGGCTGATCGACAAGACCCGCCTCGATCGCCGGGCGGTGAAGAAGCTCGACCCGTCGCAGCGGCGCGACCTCATGCTGCTCGCCGCGTTCTACGACGACTCGACCGGCGCGCCGCAGAGCGAGCGCTGGAAGCGGCTCCGCCGCGTCGTCGGCTATCCCTCTTGGCGCGCGACCGGCTGGTTCCTGATCGGGCTCGCGGTCACAACGGCGATCTTCGGCGCGATCATCTATCAGCAGGCTTGGGAGTGGCTGAGCTGGCCGTGGACGTACGTCGCCGCGGCCGCGGGCTGGGTCCCCTGGATCAGCAAGTGGGTCGCCCGCAAGCTCCTCGCGCGGGGCGTCGGCGCCAACGTCCGCGTCCTCCGCCGCGACCGGGGCGCGCTCACCGGCTCGCTCATGCGGGTCCGCGCCCGCGACCTCGACAACCAACCGATCCCCAACCGCCGACGGACCGACGACCGCTACGAGCTACTCGGCAAGCTGCTCGGCATCCTGCAGACGCTCGGCTACGGCGGCGTGATGGTGCTGGTCGATCGCGTCGACGAGCCGCACCTGCTGGAGGGCCGCGTCGAGGCGATCCGCGACTTCGTCTGGTCGATGCTCGACAACAAGTTCCTCCGCCAGCCCGGCCTCGGCTTCAAGCTGCTGCTCCCCGCGGAGCTGCAAGAGCACCTGAACCGAGAGGGACGCGACTTCCACCAGCGGGCGCGGCTCGATAAGCAGAACGTCGTCCCCACGCTCGACTGGACGGCCGACTCGCTCACCGACCTGGCCAACGCCCGGCTCGCCGCTTGCGCCGGAGGGGATACGGCGCCGACCGTCCGCGAGCTGATCGACCCGGCGGTCAGCGACCAGCGGCTCGCCGACGCGCTCCGTTCGCTCCGTACACCACGGCATCTGTTCAAGTTCCTCTTCCGCTTGATCTCCACGCACTGCAACGAGCACACCGAGCAGAACCCCACCTGGCAGATCGAGCAGCCGACCTTCGAGGCGGTGCTAGCGGTCTACGCGCGGGAGCAGGCGTCAATCGACCGCGGGTTGTCCGGGGCGACGTAGAAAGTACGGACCGCTCTCTGTAGGAGGCGTCTCCGACGCCGATTACGCGCTGCTAGCTGAGTCAGGCTGAAAAACCGGTATCGGCGTCGGAGACGCCTCCTACAGGCAAGCGGCAGCACACCACCTTAAACGGCGTTGACCAGACCTCCGTGGTTTGCCAACCTCCGCGGCCCCTCCGGTTCGCCCCTTTGGCGTGCCGATCGCTTGAATGGAGTCACGCCGTGTCCGCTCGCATCGCTCTGGTCCTGTCCGCCGCCACGATCCTCGCCGCCGGATGCTCCGATTCCTCGGCGCCCCGATCGGCCGCGGCCAAGCCCGCCGCCAAAGCCGTCCCCGCCCCGAGCAACGAGCCGGTCGCCGCTTCGGCGGAGACCTTCATGCGGGCGATCCTGTCGGGCGACACCGCCGGCGCGGCCGAGTTGCTGACCAACCGGGCCGCCACGCGTTACGCCGCCGACCCGAGTGTCCTGACGCCGATGGGCATGGCGGTCGAGCGCTTCGAGGTCGGTCAGATCCGCCTGCTGGACGAGGACGAAGCGGCCGTGCAGTGCCTGGTGACCGAGCCGGGCGCCAGCGAACCACAAGAGCTTTGCTGCCTGCTGAAACTCGAACCGGCCGGCTGGCGTGTGTGCGGGCTGGCTTGCGACTCGGGCGCGGATGAGCCAACGGTCATCAGCTTCGAGGAGTCGCCCGAGCCCGCCTCGCAGCGGGCCCCGGTGCAATTTGTCGAGGGATCGAAGGCTCCCTCCAAGGCCCCCCGGACGGCGGCTGAGCCTCGTCCCAACGAGTACCGCTGAGTCTCCCCAACTCCTCAGCTGGGGATTTGGGCAATCTCTTAGGGGCCGTTTACTGCGACATCACGTCGCAGATGGGCTCTTTTTGCGGGTTTCTCGCGGGGGCCCCTTTACACCCCACCCGGTCTTGCTAACTTCATCCCCCTTGGCCGCAAGGTCGGTGCATTCGGTCCATTTGCCGCATTCACCCCAGCTGGCCTAGCGCGCTCGCCACGGGTGGCGACGCGGAACCCACCTGTTGGTCAGGCGTAGCGAGGCGGGATGCCGCACGCAGACCAGCGCCCCTCCCCCCTCCCGGAGAGGGCCGTCCGACACGCTGTCGGAGCTTGGCCCCTCGGGTCACCGAGCGTATTCGGAGAAACACACGATGAAGTTCGCCCACCTTGCTGTTGCTGCTGCTGTGGCCGTCGTCCTGTCGGCTGGCGTTGAGGCCGAGGCCGGTCTGTTCAAGTGCAAGAAGAACGCCTGCTGCGAGCCGGCCCCCACTTGCTGCGAGCCCGAGCCGACCTGCTGCGAGCCCGCCCCGGTTTGCTGCGAAGCTCCCGCTCCCGTTTGTGAGCCCGCTCCCGCCCCTTGCTGCGAGCCCGCCCCGGCCCCTTGCTGCGAAGCTCCGGCCCCCGTTTGCGAGCCCGCTCCCTGCTGCGAGCCCGCCCCGACCTGCTGCGCTCCCGAGCCGTGCTGCGATCCGTGCGACCCGTGCTGCAAGCCGAAGCGCTGCGGTCTGTTCGCTCGCCTCAAGGCCAAGTGCGCCGCTCGCCGTGCCGCTCGTTGCTGCTGCCGCTGAGGCCTGCTGACGAGCTGGGCTTTCGAGCCAGCTGAACGACAACTCTGAGATGCATCTGGCGAAGCCCGCCGCTCTCCTTTGGAGGGCGGCGGGCTTATTTTTATCGCCAGCGAGCTAGCGGGCAGGCACTCGCCTCGTGAGCAGCAGGCCGAACTGCTACGCTGCCGGGCGTCTCCCCCACTCCCGCCGGCGGCCATGCAAGCGTTTCAGGTCCAACTCGACGCCTACCACGGCCCGCTCGACCTGCTGCTCTACCTCGTCAAGAAGGCGGAGCTGCCGATCGCTGAGCTGCCGCTGGCGGACGTGACCATGCAGTACCTCGAGCATGTCGCGGTGCTTGAGAAGCTCGATCCGGACGCGGTGGGCGATTTCCTCGACGTGGCGAGCCTGCTCCTGGAGATCAAATCCCGCGAGGTGCTCCCCGCCGCCGAGGCGGAGGAGATCGGTGAGCCGATCGACGACGCCGCCATCGAGTCGCCCAGCGACCTCGTGCAGCGGCTGCTCGAATTCAAGGAATACCGCGACGCGGCGAACCAGCTGGAATCGCTCCGGGTCGATTGGTCGAAGCGTTACGCCCGCGCCGCGGTCGCCCCCCGCCGCGAGGCGATCGACCCGTCCGAGCGGCCGATCGAAGGGGTCGAGCTGTGGGACCTCGTCAGCGCCTTCGCCCGCGTCATGCGCGAGCGGCTCGAGCCCGAACCGGAGACCACGCTCTACAACGACGAAACGCCCGTCCACGTCCACATGGAACGGATCGACCGGCAGCTCCGCGAAGCGGGCGGGCCGACTCCCTTCGAGGACCTCTTCGCCGACGACCGGGTCCACAAGACGACGCTCGTGGGCGTGTTCCTGGCGGTGCTCGAGCTGGTCCGCTACCGCCACGCCCTCGCGCTGCAAACGGAGCGCTATGGGCCGATCGTGTTGCAGCCGGGCGCGGTGGTTTACTCCGTGAGCTGACGCTTACGGCCCACCTTCGGACCCGCTAGTTTGTGGGGCCCTCCGCCCCCTACCCGACCTCTCAGCCCTCCCCCGCGACCGTTGCCGAACAACGCCCCCGTTAAAACGCTCAAGCACGGCGACCTCACGATCGAGGGTTACAGCCGCGCGGCCGTCCAAAGCTACTGGCGCCTGCCCGAGATGAGCCTCGGCTTCGACCTCGGCGTGCAGCCGTGGAGCTTCATGGGGACGGAGACTTGGTTCGTCTCGCACGGCCACCTCGACCACATCGCGGCGCTGCCGGTCTACGTCGCGCGGCGACGGATGATGAAGATGGAGCCACCCACCATCTACCTGCCCGAGGAGTGCCTCGACGGCGTCAAGCAGCTGCTCGCCGCGTTCCAGCGGCTCGATCGGGGACGCCTCCCCTGCGAGCTGATCGGCGTCACGCCGGGCGAGGAGATCGAGCTGTCGCGCGAGCTGGTTGTCACCACCACGGCGACCACGCACACGGTCCCCTCGATCGGCTACATCGTGTGGAAGCGGAAGAAGAAGCTAAAACCCGAGTACGCCGAGCTGAGTGGCGAGCAGATCCGTGACCTGCGCAAAGCGGGCGCCGAAGTCAGCGCCGAGATCCGCACGCCCGCGGTCGCCTACCTGGGGGACAGCTCGCCGAAGGGCCTGGACGCCTCGCCCGACATGTACCGCGCCGAGGTGCTCATCGCCGAGATGACGTTCGTCTCGCCCGAGCACCGCAAAGAGAAGATCCACAAGCACGGCCACATGCACTTGGACGACTGGGTCGACCGCGCAGCGAGGTTCGAGAACGAACTGATCATCGCCGGGCACCTGAGCACGCGCTACCACCCGCGGCAGGTCGAGAAGATGGTCAAGCAGAAGCTGCCCGACCTGCTCGGCGGCCGGCTGCACCTGTGGCTATGAATCTCACCGACGCCCCGCTGCACGCCCTGGCGGCCGCGGGGCTGTTCGTTCTATGGGCGGTCGCCGAGGGAGCGATCCACGCGCTCGGGTGGTTCCAGCCCGAGAGCCCGAAGCGCCAGCGAGCGGGGCTCACTTGGTTGCAGACCGCCTTCATCGGCTCGGTGCTGGTCGGTTGGCTCGACGCGGTCACCTTCCATCTGAGCGACTTCGGCTCAGCCTGGATTCACGCGGCCGGAGCGGCGTTGGTGCTGGCGGGGCTGGCGATCCGGCTGGTCGCACGAGCGACCCTGGGGCGGAACTTCAGCGGCTTCGTCCAGACGTGTGACGCCCACCACCTGGAGACCGGCGGCGTCTACGCCTGGGTGCGGCACCCGGCGTACAGCGGCTTCGTGGGCATGCTGGTCGGCTACCCGCTCTGCTTTGGCAGCCTGCTGAGCCTGGCGATCGCAGCGGTTGTCGGCTTCCCCGCCCTGGCGTATCGAATCCACCGTGAAGAGGCCGCCCTCACGGATTGGTTCGGCGACGACTACCGGGACTATCAGCGCCGCACCTGCCGGCTGATCCCGTTCGTCTGGTAGCCGTCATGCCGAGGGGTTTCGGCGGATCAGTAGCGTCGCCACCCACACCCAAGCGAGAACACAGGGGACCAGGACCGAGATGAGCGCCAGCTCAAGGGCGGCCGATTGGTGGTGAGACTGCCGCTCCGCCTCAGCGAAACTGCCGGCCCACAGATGGTAGGCGATGGCGTTCAGCGCGAACGCCTCGATGACAACGGCCACCAGGGTGATGACGACGGCAAGCCAGAGCAGAGCGCTTCTCATGAGGCCAGTTTAGGCGTGGCAGGTAACCTGTTGCGGACTAGGCGGAAGAAAAACGAGGTTTATTGGGGTGAGTCGGCAACATGCCGTCGGGGCGAGCGAAGGCCTAACTAGGCGGTCGGGGGAACCCCCGACCCATCTCCCTTCTCCACACTCCGCAGGATCGCGTGATGTCCGCCAAGCCCTTGTCCCTCCGCCGTGCCGGTCTGCCCGCTTGCCTCGTGTTGGCCTGCCTGATCGGCGCCTCGCCGTCGCTGGCCGCCGACTCGGCGGACGCCTCGTTGCCCAAGCCGAAAGTGAGCATCACCCTGTCCGGCGGGCTCATTCACGACGTGTTCGGCGTCACCAACGCGGCCCTCACAGGCGTCGCCGAAGCGCTGCAAGAGCACCAGGGGGGCGGCGAGGCCGTGAAGATGACCGCCGAACAGATCCGGAGCGTCAAGCAAGTGCTCGGGCTTGCGACCGACTCGATCACCGGGGTCCGCCTGCGGGTCTACGAGAAGCTCGAACCGGCCGCCTACCAGTCGCTGGTCGCGGCGCACAACTCCCAGCTCACCGACGAGGGCTGGGAGCAGGTGGTCGAGGTCAACGACCAGCGCGAGCAGGTCCGCATCGCCCTGCGGAACGATGAGGGCGCCGTGCGGGGCGTGCGGATCCTCGCCGGCGGAGGGAATGAAACGGTCTCCATCGACGCCGACTGCGACCTGTCCCCCGAGCGGGTGCAGGAGCTCACCCGGACGGCGACGAAGATCGCCTTCGATTTCGGCCTCGAAGACGCGCTCGAGGAGGTCGTCGAAGAGGTGTCGCGTGAGCTGAAGCGCAAGGCGCACTGAGCCCGATAAGCCTCGAACGGGCCGAGGCCTTCGCTTGCGGGCGAAGGCCTCGGTTGTTTAGTCGTGGCGTCAGCTGGCGAGCCACTTCAAGAACCAGATGGAGCCAGCGACAACGATCCCGACGAGAAACGGCGACACGAGCACAATGGACCACCAAGGGCCGGGCGGCATCCGCCGGCGCCAGCCGAGGTCGCTCACCACTTCAGCCCGAATTTCTCGCCGTCGCCACCGCCGCTGCCGGTGCCGCCCTTGAGGTTCTTGAACTTGGGGCGTTCGCGTTTGGGTTCATCGGGCTCGTCCTCACGCTTCTGCCGCTCGGGCTTCGCCGGGGCGGCCATCAGCGCCTTGAGCGAGAGGGCGATCCGCTGCTTGCCGCGATCGACCGACAGGACCTTCGCCTCGACCTCCTGGCCCTCGCTGACGACATCCGTCACGCGGTGGACCCGCTTGTGGTCGAGCTCCGAGATGTGGATCAGCCCCTCGACGCCCGGCCCCAGCCGCACGAAGGCGCCGAAGTCCATCGTCTTGGTGATCTTGCCCGTCACGGACGAGTTGACCGGGAAATCGGCCTCGGCCGAGTCCCACGGATTGGCGGCCGCCTCGCGGTAGGAGAGGGCGATCTTGCCGGTCTCCTTGTCGATCTTCTCGATCTTGACCTGGATCGTCTGGCCCTCGGTGAGGACCTCCTTCGGGTGGCTGATGCGGTCCCACGACAGCTTGCTCACGTGGACCAAGCCATCGACGCCGCCTAGGTCGACAAAGGCGCCGAAGTCGCGCAGCGACCGGACGACGCCGTCGCGCATCTGACCGGGCGCCAGCTCCGCGATCAGCTTGTCGCGGTTCTCGGCCCGCTCACGCTCCATCACGGCGCGGTGGCTGAGGATCACGTTCTTGCGGGCGCGGTTCGCCTCGGTGATGACGGCCGTCAGCCGCTGACCGACGTACTCCTCCGGGTTCTCAACACGGAAGATCGAGATCTGCCCCATCGGCATGAAGCCGCGGATGCCGGAGACCTTGCACTCGAGGCCACCCTTGTTCTTGCCGGTGATCGTCACCTCGACGACCTTGCCCGATTCGACCTCGTCCCAATCGCCGATCTCTTGCGCCGCGGCGGGGAGCCTCAGCTCGTAGAGACCCTCGTCCGCGTTCAGACCCGAGACGACGACCTCGATCTCCGCTCCCTCGTCGGGGGCGTGCGATTCGGGATCCGCTTCGGCGGGCGCGTCGCCCTCGGCGGCGGGCGTCTCGGCCTTGGCGGCTTCGGTGGCTTCGGCTTCAGCAGGAGCGGCCGGCTTGGGGTCGACGGTCTTCTTCGGCTCGAACTGCTTGAGCGGCACGACGCCCTGCAGGTGCGTGCCGAGATCGACGAAGACCGAGTCGCCGGTGACCTTGATCACCTTGCCCTTCTGCTTCGAGCCCGACTCGAGCTCCTTCGGCGCGGCGGCGGCCTCGGTGTCGAGCACCTCGGCGGCCGAGGCGCCCTCCATCAGCTTGGCGAGCTCCGCCTCTTCCTCGTCGGTCGGCGCGGTGCGCGCGTTGGGGGGCGGATAGCTTTTGGTGTCGATCGGCACGCCCTCGCCCTCGGTGACCGGGTTCACCGGCTTGGGCTTCAACGCGGCGTCGGGCCGGGCGCCCTCCTCACGCTTCGCCCCGACCTGGAGGCGATCGCTGGGGCGTTCGCCCGCGGCGGACTCGGCTGCCGGCGCCTCACCCGCAGGGGGCGCGGGCGCGGCTTCAGCGGGCGCTGCCTCAGCGGCTGGCGCTGTCGCGGCGGGGCTGGAGGATTCCTTCGCGGTGGGGGTTTCGGTCGTCGCTTCCGGCGAAGACTCTTCGGACGACTCAACCTTATGAGTCGCCACGTCGGTCTCTTGGTTCATCCCGCTCGCGGCCTCGGCAGTCTGGACACGCACGAACGGCGTGTCCCGCAGATTGGTTACGCGCCGGCCCAATCGCCGACGCTCTTATTCGCAGGAGTGTAATCGTTGCGACGAGGCGGTTGCAACGTTCGGCCGCCTTTCCCAGAAGAAACGTCCGTTTCCCAGCGATGGCCTAAGGCCCCCAGGCTTTCGATTTTGTCACCCGCTGGAGCTTCTCTCGCACGCCCGGAATCACCCGGGCGGCGTTCTCGTGATACAGCTTCTTCAGCACCGATTCGGGCAGATCGATCCCGTGAATCCGCCACAGCCCCTGCGGAGGGAAGGGGTTTTCGGCGTAGGCAAAGTACTCGTCGCGGGTCTCAAAGAACCGCCAGTGAGGGCTCAGGCGGGCCGCGGGTCGGGGGCCGTCGGTGCCGAAGAGGATGCGATCTTGCCACTCGATGAAGAATTCTCGCGCCGTGTACGGCTGGCGGCCCAGCTCGGCGATGCGCGACGAGATCTCGACCACCAAATTGGGGAACCGCTCCAGCCACTCCCCCACCTCGGCGAGATTCTCGGGGTGGTTCGCCAGGTGGGCGCCCAGGAAGGTCGTCCGCGGATGGCGTTCGATCACCCGGTTGCGGGCGGCGAGCAGCTTCTCGTGCGTCGGCCACGGCCGCCCCGTCGGATCGACGCCGTGGAAGCTCCAATCGGGGTGGCGGCTGAGTTCTTCCCAGCGTTCGTTGGTCTCGTCGATCGGCTCGAAGAAGGCGACCGGGTCGGCCGAGTGGATAATGACCGGCAGACCGAGCTCGCCGCACGCCGCCCAAATCGGGTCCCACCGCGGGTCGTCGATCGCCACGAGCGAGCCGTCCGGGTTGCGGTAACCGAGGCCGAGTTGCTTGAAGACCTTGAGGCCGACGACGCCTGATCGTTTGGCTTCCGCCAAACGCTGGGCGGTGCGGCGCGCGAAGCCGGGGCGGTGGCAGTCCCAGGTCGCCGGGTCGTCGCGCTGGCCTCCGCCGATCCAGTCGACGTTTGCGAAGACGAGGAACCGACCTGAGTGGGGGCGCAGGTACGCGAGGTGCTCCTCTAGGTCATCCCCCAACCCGCCGTCGAGACTGACACAGAGCGCCACGCGGTGCGCGTCCATGACGCCGATAAACTCATCAAGCCGCGCCGGGTCGTGCCGCAGCCGGCGCTTCGGGTGCGTGTGGACGTCGACCACCGGGAAGCTCGCGTGCTCGATCGGCGTCCGTGGTGTGGCGAGTTGCGACTCGGGGCGAAAGTCCTTGAGCAGGAGCTGCCGGCTGTCGCTTTCAACCGGCTCCTGCGCCAACGCCGACGCGCTCGCGAGCAGCAGGACGAAAACTGCTTCGCGCCTTTGCGTGAGATTCTTCAACTCAACAACTCAGAGAGTGGGATGCGGACACCGCCGAGGCGTCCACCATAATCAGCGGCGGTGACGGTGAGCAGGTCGTAATCGCGGGCGACTGCGAGGGCGGTCCGCATCGCGGTGCGGACCGCGGCCTCATCGACGCCGTTGATGATCAACTCATAGACACACGCGGTCCCTTTGGGAAGCTTCGACGCGACCGAATCTTGCAGCGTGGGGCAGTACGCCTCGTTCGTCGAGGCGATGAGTTTGCGGTACCGGGAGCCGACCTTGCTGCCGCTGCGGCAGACGCCGCCCGGGAACGGGGTGATGATTCCGGGCAGTTCGCGCAAGGACTCCGCGGCCCGCTGGGCCGGGGCTAAGGCGGTCGGCTGATCGCGGCCGCAGAAGAGGAGGTTGCCACCCGCGACGCCTCGGCCGAGGCCGATTGTCGCCGGGAAACTGACCTCCCCCTCCATGATGGGGAGCGTCCACCTGTCGGCTGCCTGCCGCTCGTGGCCGTCGCCGAAGCAGCGGAGGTAATCGCCCAGCGGAGCACGGTCGGACGCTTCGGGCAGGCCATCGAACACGGCGGCGGTTGGGCAGGTCAGCACGGTCTGTCCAACCCGGTTGGCGACCGCCCGGCCGAGCGCCGCGCCGCGGAACGCGAAGGCGAGCACCGCCACGCCGGCGCGTCCGTCGGGCGTCTCGCTCGGGGCGAGCGGGCGCTCGACGGCGATCTCCGCGTCACACCCGATAACGCTCGACCCGTACCCGCACAGCGCCTGACTGACAGCCGTGAGCCAGTGCGTGTCCGCCGCGGTGACGATCAGCCGCGCGTAGCGTGCGGCGAACGCTTCGGCGTGGGCGCTGGTGTCGAACGAGGAGTCCGCCGGTTTCATCGCTCAACTGCCGAAGGGATTATTTGAACGCTATCATCTGCGCCCCGTTCGAGGCTGAAAGTACCGCCTCCGGTAGAACCCTCTAGCGGGCGGCCTCCACCTCCCGGCTCATAGCCGTGGCCGTTCGGGGCAGGCGTCAGTTTGGCCTTGGAGTCGACCTCAGGACGTCGCAGCGCATTGAGCAAGCTGGCGATCGATTCGTGGACCGACGTCATCTGCGAGACCACGATCGAAGCCCGCTGCGGGTACGGGCGGATCTCGGCTTCGCCGCCACCGTTCTCGGCCCAGGTGTCGGCGGCGATCGTCATCGTGACGACGTTCACTAGCGAGTCGTAATTGGGACCATGCTCATCGTAGAGCAGCAGATCACCTACCGGATAAACGGCCGTTGTCAGCCGACAGAGCGCCTCGTCTTCGGTGGTGATAATCAACGCCCCATTCTGGACGATACAGGTTAGCTCCAAGGGGTCGAGCAAGAGCTTCAGTACGGCGCCGAGCTTCAAACTCTGGGCCTTGATCACAACCGGTTCATCCGGGCCAAGGCCCAACTCATCCAACGCCAAATTGTCCAACTGGATCTCGTGGCCGATCAAACCACTCAAGTAGTCGAGCACTTCCTCGAGTGGCGCCCCGTCGAAGTCGATGCGTGAGACGGTCTCCTCGCGCAGCACCTCGTACATCCGCTCGGTCGCCTCGGGGTCGAGGGTGACCCAGATCCGTTTCGTAGGATCGTCTGCGAAGCTGAACAACGCCGACGCCGCCAAGAAACCCGCCGCAAGAATCGTCCGGTGCATGGTCGCCTCCGCTGGGGTGGCGGGGCGCTGCGAGAACCGTCGGGGCCGAGCCCGACGTGCCGCGCTCCCTGTCTGTTCCGACGGGGAGTCTGCCACGGATCGGGGCTGCTTGTCAAAAAACGCGACCCGGGGCGCTCACTTCAACGGGTGCGACGTCTGCGTGATCCGGCCGCCCGACTCGTAGCGAGCCGCCTCCAGGAAGCGGCACCAGCGGAGCACCACCTCGATCTCCAGATCGCCCAGGCCCAAATCCTCGAGCGCCGCGTCCGCCGCAGTCAGCCGGACCCGGCGGTGCGGGAGGGGTGCCGGGTGCTCGAACCCGATGCCGAAGGGCGTCAGGTCGCGCCCCACCACGTACATCGGCTCGCCAACGGGCGCCGCCCCTTCCAACGGCGTCAGCCGCATCACGTAGCGGAACGGGTCGCGCCGCTCGCGGCGGCGTTCCTGAGGCTCCGGTTTCAGCCGATCGAAGACCGTGCGTAGCACGGGGCTGTCACCGGGGGCGATGCCGACATCGGGCGCCGAAAGCAACATGCGCTTCCCTCGCGTCGAGTAGGGGTCGAACGACCCAACGTGGCGGCCCTTCAGCAAGGGGTCGCCAGAACAGACGAAGAGCGTGAGCGGTCAGCGAACCGCCATTTGAAAGATAGAACGCGATTCGGCACGGTGTGGCGGCGGAGCCCCGATTCCCGAGGGTTGTCTCCTTGCACAATCGTTACGATCCGGCCGTCATCGAGAGAGGCAGCCCCGGAAAAAGAGACTAGAAGAAGAGGATCGAGCCGAGGCCCCATCCGCTCAGCCCCACGGCGGCGCTCAGCGCGACAAGCAACGCCAGTTCGCCCCACCTACCGACGCGACGCCGGGGGGCGAGCGTGAACGCGGCGACCTGCTGCGTGGCGGCGGCGAGGCCGAAATGCGAGTCCCACCCGCTGGTCCCCGCGGCGGGCTGACGCCATGCCGACGCGGCTCCGACCTGAGCGGTCGGCGTGCCGCTGGCCGCTACGGGACTCAGGGCGTTGCGGTAACGGGGCAGCGATTGGCGTTCGTGCGCAACGAGCGCTTCGTGGGCTAAATCGTCATCGGGGCGCAGCGCTTCGGCGATCCGTCGGCAGCTCGGACAACTGTGGAGGTGTTGCTGGACCTCGTCGTCGGTCGGCGCCCCGGTCGGGAAAGGGCCCGCAGTTAAGGCGGCGAATACCCGATCGCAATCCATCGCGGTCTCCTGATGGCAAACGACCGGGCGATCCAGTCCGAAACGGCCTGGAGCCTCGAAGTTCCGCCATCACAGCAGAGGATGAAATGGTCAGACGAGAGTCAAAGTCGAGGGAGCTATCCGGAAGTTAGTTCGAGGCCGCCGGGCCCGACTAGTGCAATCCGGCGCCACTTTGCGGCAAACCCCACAGACGCCCCCCAGCCAGGGGTGGCGGCTCGCCCGGGATGCTAGCCCTCCAACTCCGCCAGGGCGTCGAGCACCTGTTGGTCGTGACCATCGACCTTCACCCGCTTCCACACCTTGGCCACCTTGCCGGCGGCGTCGATCACGAAGGTGCTCCGCTGGATGCCCATCGACTTCTTGCCGTACATATTCTTCTCCCGCCAGGCGCCGTACTTCACGGCGATCTTGTGGTCCGGGTCGGCCAACAGCGGGAAATTGAGCGAGTACTTGTCGCGGAACTTCACGTGGCTCGCCACGTCGTCGGGGCTCACGCCCAGCACCGTGGCGCCCGCCTTGGCGAGCTTCGACTCGGCGTCGCGGAAGGCGCAGGCCTCCTTCGTGCAGCCGGGCGTGTCGTCCTTCGGATAAAAATAAAGCACCACGGGGGCGCCTTTTAGCTCGCTGAGGCGAACCTTCTGACCATCGTCGGCGGTCAGGGTGAAGGCGGGCGCTTTCGCGCCGGGCTCGATCCAGTCGCTATCGGTCGTGGGCATGGCTTGCGGTCGGTTGCGGGTTAGCTTGGTGGCGGTGGCTGTCGGACGCCGGCGGGGGCGTCTATGCTGGCGCCCCACGAGGCTCAAGACGCGGCCGAGTCGTTAAGGACCGGGCGCGGCGGGCGTGAAGAGTGTAGGAAACCGCCCGAGAATCGCTACCCGGCCGCCGGTTGGCGTCGACAGGAGCCGCCCCGTGGGTCGATCTTGGCCCTGCAGGGCCGGGCCCCGGCGCCCCCCTTCGGGCTCCGCTCGCCCCCCGCCAGCGGGCCGAGTACAATCGAACACTGATAGAGGAGTCGATTCCACGATGCCAGCCAGCGCTCTGGAGGCCACGATCGCCGACAAGATCGAAACCCAATCCGGCCAAAGCGTCCCCAAGCCGGGCGAGGCGTCCAGCCTCGAATTGGCCCTCGCCGCCGCCCAGGTGGCCCACGACAACCGCGGCGAAGAGATCGTCGTGCTCGACCTGCGCGAGCTCACCCCGGTGTTCGACTTTTTCGTGGTCTGCACCGGCAACAGCCGCCGGCAGCTGCACGCGATCAGCGAAGACATCGACCACCGCCTCGAGGACGACCTCGGCGAACCGCGGATGGGGATCGAGGGGTACCGCGAGAACCAGTGGATCCTGCTCGACTACGGTTCGATCGTGATCCACATCTTCGACACCGAAACCCGCGAGTTCTACGCGCTCGAGGACCTGTGGACCGACGCCGCCCGCGTCGCCCTGCCTTGGGACGAAGAAGAGGCGAGTTGAGAGTCGCTTAGCTCCCTCCCCTCGATGGGGAGGGTCGGGGAGGGATGATGAAACCGGGGACCCGGGACGCCCCCTCCCCCAGCCCCTCCCCACGAAGGGGGAGGGGAGACAAAGAACTCGCGCCTTGCTGCCCCTCGCTCTAGGCCTCATCCTTTCCCGGATGAACGCCCTCGCCGAACTCCGTCGCCGCTTCGCGGCCGCTCTGACCCTCCTCGCCGACGACGCCGCCGGCCTGGCCGACATGGTCCTGCCCAGCCAGGACGCCAAGTTCGGCGACTACCAGGCCAACTGCGCGATGCCGCTGGGCAAACGCCTCGGCAAGCCGCCGCGCGACATCGCAGCGGAGCTGGTCGCGTCGCTCTCTGCCCAGGAGGGCTTCGACGCCCTCTGCGAGCCGCCCGAGATCGCCGGCCCGGGGTTCATCAACCTCCGCCTCCGCGACGGCTGGCTCACCGCCGCGCTAACCGGG
Source organism: Planctomycetes bacterium MalM25 (assembly GCA_007745835.1). Classification (NCBI taxonomy): domain Bacteria; kingdom Pseudomonadati; phylum Planctomycetota; species Planctomycetes bacterium MalM25. The sequence goes on along the minus strand of CP036424.1, from coordinate 573,757 downwards.
GCGATCGGCGATGACCGGTTGGGCGTCACGCCAACCGAGCCTAAACGCCGCTACGTGCTCGACTACTCCTCGCCGAACGTGGCGAAGCCGATGCACGTGGGGCACATCCGCTCGACCGTCATCGGCGACGCGCTCGCCCAGGTGCTCGGATTCCTCGGCCACGACGTCCTCACCGACAACCACCTCGGCGACTGGGGCACCCAGTTCGGGATGATCCTCTACGGCTACAAGCACCTGCGCGACGACGCGGCGCTCGCCGAGTCGGAGGTGACCGAGCTCGGCCGGCTCTACAAGCTGGTGAACCAGATCGGCGACCACCAGGCGACGGTCGCCGACAAGCTGCCCGCCCTCGCCGAGAAGATCGCCGCCGCCGAAGAGCGGGTCGAAGAGCTGAAGGCGATCGAGCCGACCGGCGACGCCAAAAAGGACAAGCAGGCCGCAAAGAAGCTCCGCCAAGCCGAGGGCGGTCTGGCCGACTTGCGGAAGGAGCTCGCCGTCACCAAAGAGAAGGTCGCCGCGTTCGAGGCCGACCCGAAGCTCGCCGCCATCAGCAACGAGCACCCGACGATCGGCGCGTCCGCCCTCGCCGAGACGGCCAAGCTGCACGCGGGCGACCCCGAGAACACGGCCCTGTGGGAGCGTTTCCTGCCGGCGTGCCTCGACGAATTGCAGAAGACGTACGACCGGCTCCACGTCTCGTTCGACCACACGCTCGGCGAGAGCTTCTATCACGACCGCCTCGGCCCGGTTGTTGAGGACCTGAAGGCGAAGGGCCTCGCCCGCGAGTCGGACGGCGCGCAGTGCGTCTTCCTCGAAGGGCACGACGCCCCGTTCCTCGTGCAAAAGAAGGACGGCGCCTTCCTCTACGCGACCACCGACCTGGCGACCATCCAGTACCGAATGGAGGAGTGGAAACCCGACGCGATGCTGTACGTCGTCGACCACCGGCAGTCGCTCCACTTCGAGCAGCTGTTCGAGACGGCCAAGCGGTGGGGTTTCAAAGACCTCGAAATGACGCATGTCGCCTTCGGCACGGTCCTGGGCGAGGACGGCAAGCCCTACAAGACGCGCAGCGGTTCGGCGGTCGGGCTCATGGGCCTCTTGGACGAAGCGGTCGACCGCGCGATGGCGATCGCCGAGAAGAGCCCGATCCTCACCTCCGACGACGAACGCCGCGAGGTCGCGGAGCGGATCGGCATCGGCGCGATCAAGTACGCCGACCTCGCCCATAACCGCACCAGCGACTACACGTTTAGCTACGACAAGATGCTCGCGATGAGCGGCAACACGGCCGCGTACATGCAGTACAGCGTGGCGCGGGTGAAGAGCATCTTCGGGAAGGGGGACGTTTCGGTGGATGATCTGCGGTCTTCCGACTCGCAGCTTGGGCTCGACGCTCCGGCCGAGCGGGCTCTCGGGCTCGAACTGCTCCGCTTCAGCGAGGCGCTCGACCGCGTCGCGGCCGAGTACAAGCCGAACCACCTGACGTCCTACCTCTTCGACCTCGCCCAGCGCTTCGCCGAGTTCTTCGAGCAGTGCCCCGTGCTCAAAGCCGACGACGAGGCGACGAAGAACAGCCGGTTGCTGCTGTGCGATTTGGTGGCCCGGACGCTGGAGCGTGGGTTAGAATTGTTGGGTATAGAAACCGTCGAACGGATGTAAACCTAAAGGGACTGGCGATGGTGACCTTAAACCTCGAAGACGAGTCGCTGGCTACCCAAGCCGCCGCAGCGGGGTACGCCAGTATTGAGCAGTATGTCCAGAGCCTCATCGAGCAGGACGCCGAGCGTTTGGCGATCCAAGCGGGCCTCGACGCGGCAGGTGGGGGACGCACGCGGCCCTTTGAGGAGTTCGACCGAGAGTTTCGCGCAAAGCACGGCCTGACGCCCCGAGACTGATGATGGCGTCGTACGAAGTCGTCATCACCGATCTTGCCGAACGTGACATCGAAGCGGCGTTCGTTTGGTGGCGTGACAACCGCTCCGCCGACCAGGCAGAGCGATGGCTCGATTCGATCTACCCCGCCTTCGCTTCCCTTTCCGAGATGCCCGAGCGTTGCTCGCGGATCGAGGAGAGCCACCTCTATCAAGGGGACCTCCGGCAGCTCGCTTTCGGGCTCGGTAAGCGACCTAGCCATCGAATCATCATCGGGATCCGAGAGGGAGTTGTTGAGGTCTTACGAATCCGACACGGGTCGCAACGTCGGCTCACCGTTGATGATCTTTGACGTGCGAGGGGAATCTCTGCAGGTATCGGCCAGTGGCTCCCTCTTTCCGAGACCAGCTAGCCGGACTCGCGTCGCTCGATCATGATGCGGACTCTTCTCACAGCCCGCTCGTGGATCGCTCCCATGGCCTCGCCCTTCAAAACATTCGGTACGCTCGCGGCTATCGCGATGTTGGCTTCCCCCTTCGCCGCGGCTCAAGATTGGACCTTTGAGGAGGACGCGACCTTCCTCGCGGAGCACACCGAGGTAGTCGTCCTCCGCTCGGCGGACGGGGCTGCGCGGGTCGCCGTCGCGCCGGCGTATCAGGGGCGGGTCATGACCTCCACCGGCAGTGGCGGTACGGGCGCGAGCCACGGGTGGATCAACTACGACCACATCCGCGCCGGCGTGCTGACGCCGCACATCAACCACTACGGGGGCGAGGAACGCTTCTGGCTCGGGCCGGACGGGGGGCAGTTCACCTGCTTCTACCCGCGCGGCGCCGAGTTCACGCCCGACAACTGGCAGGTGCCCGCGGCGATCGACAGCGAGCCCTACTCGGTCGTCGAGAAGTCCGCCGAGCGCGTCGCCATCCGCCATCGCTCCAGCGCGATTAACTACTCGCTGACGACGTTCGAGTTCCAGATCGACCGCGAGATCGCGATCCTGTCGACCGAGGCGGGTGAGGAGTCGCTGGGGGTGGCTTTCGACGGCGCGAGCGCTGTCGGCTACCGGAGCACCAACCGGCTCACCAACACGGGCGCCAACGCCTGGACACGCCAGGGCGGACAGCCCTCGATCTGGCTGCTCGGCATGTACCCGGGCGGGCCGGAGGCGACGGTCGTCGTCCCATACCGAGAGGGCGACGAGAAAGCCCTCGGGCCGATCGTGAATGATCGCTACCTGGGCGACGTGCCGGACGACCGCCTCAAGGTGATCTACCGGGCGATCTACTTCCGCGGCGACGCGCGCCAAGTCACCAAGATCGGCGTGTCGGCCGCCCGCTCGCGGGGCGTCTGCGGGGCGTGGGACGCCGAGCGCGGGACGCTCACCATCACGAAGTACGAACCGCCCTCCGACCCGGACGCGGCATACGTGAACTCGATGCTCGAGCTGCAAGACGAGCCCTACGTCGGCGACGCGATCCACTCGTACAACGACGGCCCCCCCGCGGACGATCCGGATCGCCCCGCGACCTTCTACGAACTGGAGACCTCCAGCCCCGCCCAGGCGCTCGGCCCGGGCGACACGGGTCAGCATGCCCAGGAGACTTACCACTTCCAGGGCCCGCGAGAGGCGATCGACCGGATCACCCGAGGTGTGTTGGGGGTTTCGCTCGAAGAGATCGAAGCGGCGTTCTGATCGTGTGATGGGGCAGCGTGAGCTCCCTGGCGGTCGCGGCTCGGTGTTCGACGGCTGGGACTCCATACCGCCCGCCGTCGCGTCCCCCATGCCGTTGGGTCCACCCCGTTTGCCTGCCGCGGGGGCTATCTCGTACGATACGGGATTGCTCTGCTCGCCCCCGTGACGCCGTAACCCCTTTCGCCCCCGCATGTTCGACGCCCTTCAAGAGAACCTCGGCTCCGCGTTCAAGACGCTCCGCGGCCAGGGGAAGCTGAGCGAAGCGAACATGCGCGACGGGCTGAAGCTCGTCGAGAAGTCGCTGCTGGAGGCCGACGTCTCGTACGACGTGGCGACCGCCTTCATGAAGCGGGTCTCCGAGCAGGCGCTCGGCGACAAGGTGCTCAACGCGCTCAAGCCGTCCGAGCAGGTCATCGGCATCGTCTACCAGGAGCTCGTCAACCTGATGGGCCCCGTCGACCACTCCCTCCACCTGAAGGGGAAGGGGGACGTCACGGTCCTGATGATGTGCGGCCTGCAGGGCTCGGGCAAAACGACCACCTGCGGCAAGCTCGGTCGCATGCTGAAGGCGAACGGCCGCAAGCCACTGCTCGTCGCCGCCGACCTCCAGCGCCCCGCCGCCATCGACCAACTGCACGTGCTGGGCGAGCAGCTCGACATCCCGGTCTTCAGCGACCGCGAGTCGCTGGACCCCGTGAAGGTGACCGGCGCCGCGGTCGAGCAGGCGAAGAAGCTCGGCGCCGATGTCGTTATCCTCGACACGGCGGGCCGGCTGCACATCGACGACGAGCTGATGGAGCAGCTCAAGCGGGTCGATACCCGCTGCCATCCCGACCAGGTTTACCTGGTCGTCGACGGCATGACGGGCCAGGACGCCGTGAACAGCGCGAAGGCGTTCAACGAGGCGCTCGAGCTCGACGGCGTCATCATGACCAAGCTCGACGGCGACGCCCGGGGCGGCGCGGCGATCAGTGTCAAAGAGGTGACCGGCGTCCCGCTCAAGTTCATGGGGACCGGCGAGCACCTGGAGAACCTCGAGCCGTTCCACCCGGAGCGGATGGCGGGCCGCATCCTCGGGCAGGGCGACATGATGTCGCTCGTCGAGAAGGCGCAGCAGGAGTTCGACCAGGACGAGGCGAAACGCCTCGAAGAGCAGCTGACGAAGGGGGAATTCGGCCTCGACGACTTCCTCAAGCAAATGCAGCAGATCAAACGCCTGGGCCCGATGAAGAAGGTCCTGGGCATGATCCCGGGCATGGGCTCGATGATGGGCCAGCTGGACGACATCGACGCCGAGGGCGACCTCCGCCGGCTTCAGGGCATCATCCACTCGATGACGCCCGACGAACGCCGCAAGCCGAAGACGATCGACCAGAGCCGCCGCCGCCGGATCGCGAAGGGGTCGGGTGTCGAGCCGCACGAGGTGAACGAGCTGGTCAAGCAGTTCGACACGATCGCCCCGATCATGACCTCGATGGCGGGCAAGGGCGTCGGCGACCGGATGAAGATGATGAAGCAGGTCCAGGCGGAGATGTCGGGCAACCCGACCGGCCAGCTCGCCAAGAAGAAGCAGGGGACCGGCAAGCGGCTCTCCGCGAAGGACAAGGCGCGGGCCCTGAAAGAGCGTCAGAAGAAGCTGAAACAGCTGAAAAAGGCGAAGAAAGGCCGCTGATCCGGCCCAATCGGTCCATTTCGCCAATCGGGGCTCAGGGGTTGCGTACCGGGGGGCCGATTCGCCATACTCCGGGGCTTCCGACCAATCCAAGGCCCAACACGGGGCCCCCCAGGAGATTAGCGACCGTGGCAGTACGTATCCGCATGAAGAAGATGGGCCGCGCCCACCGGCACTTCTTCCGCATCTGCGCCGCCGACCAGAAGAACCCGCGCGACGGCCGCGTGCTCGAGGAGCTCGGCACCTACGACCCGATGCTCCGGGACGTCGATGCCCGCGCGAAGCTCAACAACGAGCGGATCGACTACTGGCTCAGCGTCGGCGCCCAGCCGTCGGAGAAGGTCGCGATCCTGATCAAGAAGTACGGCACCAACGGCACCCACGCCGAAGCCCAACGGGCCGCCCTCGAGAAGCTCGCCCAACCGACCGTGATCCCCGACGCGGGTGAGCCGGTCAAGAAGGTGAAGACCGAGGAAGAGATCAAGGCCGAAGAGGAGGCCGCCAAGGCCGCCGAAGCGAAGGCCGCCGAGGAAGCCAAGGCCGCCGAAGAGCCCGCCGCGGAAGAGGCGTCCGCCGAAGCCGCCTCGGAGGAGAAGCCGGCCGAAGAGGAAAAGACCGAAGAGAAGCCCGCCGAAGAAGAGGCCAAGAGCGAGTGATCGGCCGCCCGGCGAGCCGGCGGATGCGTTAGAGCGAGGGCGACATGCGTTTCGACGTGCTCACGCTCTTCCCCGAGATCTTCTCGGGCTACCTCACGCAGAGCCTGCTCAAGCTGGCGATCGACCGGGGCCTCACCTCGGTCCACACGCACAACCTCCGCGACTGGGCGAAAGGGAAACACAAGAACGTTGACGACAAGCCCTTCGGGGGCGGCCCCGGCATGCTGCTGATGGCCGAGCCGGTCGTCGAAGCGGTCGAGGCGGTCCAAGCGATTGACGGCCCCGACGGGTCAGATCTTGAGCCAGGAAGGCTCTTGATGATGACACCCCAAGGCAGGCGGCTCGACCAGCCGCTCGCCGAGGACCTGGCGACCTCCGGCCGCCTGGTCCTGCTGTGCGGACGCTACGAGGGCTTCGACCAACGGGTCGTCGACCTCCTGCGGCCCGAAGAGGTTTCGATCGGTGACTACGTCCTCAACGGGGGCGAGGTCGCCGCGATGACGATCATCGACACGGTCGTGCGGCTTGTGCCGGGCGTCCTTGGCGATGAGACCAGCAACCAAGAAGATTCGTTCAGCCGTGCCGGCCGGACGCTCGAATACGCCCAGTACACGCGCCCCCGCGAGTACCGCGGCCGAAGCGTCCCGGAAGTGCTGCTGAGCGGGGATCACGAGAAGATCGCCGCGTGGCGCGAGGCCGACGCGGCACGCCGCACCGCGGCGAGAAAAGCCGATAGCTGACAGCCGACCGCTGACAGCCACCAACCAACGACCCGCGGCCAGAACCCACACCGGCCCCCAACCGAACTCACTACCATGTCCGATTCCCTCCTCGACCTCGTCGAAAAGACCGCCCTCAAGACCGAGGACGCGCCCGAGTTTGAGATCGGTGACACGGTCGACGTGCACACCCGCATCCTCGAAGGGAACAAGGAGCGGATCCAGGTCTTCTCCGGCGTGGTGATCGCCCGCAGCGGCAGCGGCTGCAAGGAGATGTTCACGGTCCGCCGGATCGTCAACAACGAGGGCGTCGAGCGGAAGTTCCCGATCCACTCGCCGAAGATCGCGAAGGTCGAGGTGACCCGCTCGGCCGACGTCCGCCGGGCCAAGCTGTACTACCTCCGCGACCGCGTCGGCAAGGCGACCCGCCTCAAGGAACGCCGCCGCGACGTGAAGAAGGGCTGAGCCGACCGCTCACGCTTCTAGTAGCAAACCACTAAGGCACGAAGGGCACGAAGATTATTTCTTTGTGTCCTTCGTGCCTTTGTGGTTCCAATGAGGGCATGCTCTGGCCCATCCCTCAAACGCGTCCCCGCCCGCTCGGCGAGCGGGGCGAGCGCTACGCCGCCCGGCTCCTCCGGCGGAAGGGGCACCGCGTCCTCCTGCGGGGCGAGCGGAACCGGTTCGGCGAGTTCGACCTCGTCACGATCGACGAGCGCACGCCCGAACGCCGGCTGGTGTTCGTCGAGGTGAAGACCCGCCGCAACGAGCGCGCCGGCGCCCCCGCCGAGGCGGTCACCCGAGAGAAGCAGCGCCGCCTGACCCGCGCCGCCGCGTCGTTCCTGAAGACACACGACCTGGAAGACCACCCGATCCGCTTCGACGTGGTCGGCATCGTCTGGCCGGTGGGGGCGCGGACGCCGGAGCGGGTTGAGCATATCGAGGCGGCGTTCTAGCTCTCTTATGTCTTAGTCGAAGTTAGGATTGTTGATCTCCAAAACGGGATGCGACCCATCTGCCTGCGGATAATCCACCTTCGTCCCCATGACATAAGGCAATGCCTTTCTAGATATCACGAGTTGCACTCCGTGATGCTTGTAGGTCACGTCTCTTTTGCGATCGATCGGCTCGCTCTCGTAGTCAACCGATGTGTGCATTGCTCCGACTGCAGATCCCGCTACGGAAACACGTATCGGCAGCATGCCGTCTTTACCATCTCCCCCTGGTTGTGCGCATAGGTCTCTCAAGTAGTTAGCTGACGATTCGGTCAAAACGACCGGCAGCAATGGAACTTCCTCTTTGCCAATTGGCTCGCCACGACAGACTTTCAACCAAAACTCAAGGAATCGTTTGACTGATCCGGCGTTGGCTACGGCCACTTGATTCAGCCAATCTTCTAGCTCAGAAGCTTGCTCGTTGATTGGTCTTTGCCAAAGCGCCAACAACTCTTCAGGCCAATAATCAAACGGCACAACGATAGCCAAGCCCGACCGTTTCTCAACCAAAATCGGAAACCAGCCATGCAGCAGATAGCCGCAGGGCAAATGATGTCGACAGAGGTACATAGCTGAAGTCGCCAATGCGGCGTCGCCTGAGAGACTCTGTGGCAACTTCTTCCCGTAGATTGTGATGAACTCGTCGGCTAAGACTTCACCAATTTTGGCTTCCTCGCTATTGGTTGCCGACCCTTCTTTGAGGTCATAGATACGAGAGGCGTACGAAGATAGATCAGAAACCTCAACGTCACTCTTGATCGCATATAGTATCTGCAAAGGAGCGTTCTCGACTCCCGGCTGAAACAAAGCGTTGTTCGCTTGTACTACAGCACCCCATGTCACGACGCCGTGCTTCAACAGGCGTTCCTCTGCTGCGATAGCCCTCCCTAGCTTGTCTTTATCTGCCCATGCAGGCTTATCCATCCGTCGATGCGATAGGGGTTTACGGCCTAAAAGGAGACGAGGTTTACCAAGCCGATCTTCAATCGCCAATACGGCAGCTCTCTCGTCGAATTGCACAGGCCTACCCGTATCACATGAAGTTAGATAGAGAAGCAATTAGCATCTCAGCAGTCTGTGCAAGTGTCAAACCTAGCGATTAGCGACGGGTGGCCGGGGTCGCAGCGAAGCGGAGCCACCCGCGAATGAGTAGGGCAGCGCCGCCTTGCTAAGCGTCTGGGAGCTACGCCTTCGGCTCCAATGCCAGCCACCCCATTTGCCAGGGCTTGCTCCTCGGGGAAGTCGGCGAGCCGGCCACGTCAGTGGTCGGTGGGCGCCGGGTACCCGCTTCGCACCGACCACTGACGTGGCCGGCTCGCCGTCTCACTTCACCTCGAGCATCCGCTCGAGCGCCACGAGGCTCCATTTCGCGGTCCCCTCGTCGACCTCGATCGTGTTAATCGGCGTGCCGGCGGCGAAGTTCTCTAGGGTCCAGCAGAGGTGCGCCAGGTCGATGCGGTACATCGTCGCGCACATGCAGACGACGGGACTCAGGAAGTGGATCTCCTGCTCCGGGTGCTCCTGCTTCAGCCGGTTCACCAGGTGCAGCTCGGTTCCGATCGCCCACTTCGTGCCGGCGGGCGCGTTGCGTACCGCCTTGATGATGGCGCCGGTGCTGCCCGACTCGTCGGCCAGCTCGAAGACCTCGCGCGGGCACTCGGGGTGCACGAGGATCTTGATCCCCTCGTGGTTCTTGCGGAACAGCTCGACGTGCTCCGCCTTGAACATTTGATGAACGCTGCACCAGCCGCGCCACAGGATGACCTTCGACTTCTGCAGCGCCTCCTCCGTGTTGCCGCCCAGGTCGTCCTCGTGCGGGTTCCAGACCGGCATGAGATCCTCGTCGATGCCCATCCCCATCGCCGTGTTGCGGCCGAGGTGCTGGTCGGGGAAGAACATCACGCGGTCGCCCCCCTTCCCTCCATTGGACTTGTCGAAGGCCCATTCGATCGCCGCCCGCGCGTTGCTGCTCGTGCAGACGATCCCGCCGTGCCGGCCGACGAACGCCTTGAGGCTCGCGGCGGAGTTGATGTAGGTGACCGGGATGAGGCGCTCGGTGTCGATCACCTCGGAGAGCTGATCCCACGCGTCCTCGATCTGCGCGATGCCCGCCATGTCGGCCATGCTGCAGCCGGCGGCGAGGTCGGGGAGCGTGACGCTCACGCGGCGGCCGTCGCGCTCGGCGAGCTTCTCGGGCCGGTTGGCGAGGATGTCGGCGGTTTCGGCCATGAAGTGGACGCCACAGAAGGCGATCATCTCGCACTCGCTGCTGTCGGCGGCCATCTGGCTGAGCTGGTAGCTGTCGCCCCGCAGGTCGGCCAGCTCGATGACCTCGTCCTGCTGGTAGTGGTGGCCCAGGATCAGGAGCCGGGGCCCCAGCTCGTCGCGGACCGCCTGGATGCGGGCCTGGAGCTCGTCGTTGGGGAGCGACTTGTACGGTTTCACGCCGTCGAGCGGCGGTTGAACGGCGAGGATCGACATCGGGGGATCGCGTGCTAGCAGGGAGGGGATCGCGGAAGGGGATTATACGAAGTGGCGGGCCGGCTGGGGCGGGCCCACCGTTTGGCAAAGTTTGCCGGTTACGCGGCCGATAACGAAGGAGAAGCGATCCGCCTCCTCCAGCTAGCACGCCCAAGCCGTGGCCGAACTGACGCCCGAACTCGCCGACCAAGTGCTCGCCGCCTGCACCACGAACGGTGAGGAGGCGGCCGGGGCGATCGGACGCGCCTTCGACGGCGAGTACGTCCTCAAGCCGGGCGAGGCGTCGCCCGCCGCCGGGCTGACGCTCGAAGGGCCCGGGCTGGCTTTGGCTTTCAAGTTCGGCGAGGAGAGCCTCTTCGCCGCCCTGCCGGCGGGCGAGGGGCTCGTGCCCGAGTGGGTCCGCGAGCCGGACCCGACCGGGGCGAGCAAGCTGAGCACGCTGTCGCAAGAGCTGAGCATGCTGCTCGTGCCCGACACGCTGATGGCGGACGTGTTCGAAGCGGCCTGGGTCAATGACCTGGCCGCCGCGCTCGGGCAAGCCGCGCCGGCCGAGGACGCGACCGCCCTGCCGATCGAGGTCGCCTGTGGCGAGAAGCTCGGCCAGCTGACGCTCGTCTGGGCGGTTGCGGACGCGCCGGCGGCGCTCAAGGCCCCCGACGCCGAACAGCCCGCGGACGAAACGGCGGAAGAACCCACCGAACAAGCCGACACGGCGCCGACGGAAGATTCGAAGCCGCGCTCGCGCGTGCTGCGTTGGAAAGGCCCCTCGCCCCGCGACTACCGCGACTTGCCGCCGAACGCCGTGAGCGCGCTGCAGGTGAAGGCCGACTTGGCGGTCAACCTGGCGGGCAAGAAGATGCCGCTTGGCGAGGTGGTGGAGATCGGCCCGGGGTCGATCATCACCTTCGACAAGGTGTGCCACGATCCGTTGGAGATTGAACTCGGCGGCCAAGCAATCGCCAAAGGCGACGCCGTAAAAGTCGGCGAACGGTTCGGAGTACGGATCACGGAGATGATCCTGCCGGACGAGCGTTTCCGTCCGATGCTCCCGCCCGAGAGCGCGTGAGCCTCGCGGTTCCCAGACCAGCCAACAAAGAAAACCGGCCCGTGCGAACGAATCGCACGGGCCGGTTTGTCGTTTCAGCTCAGTTGTTCAGCCAGGCTCAGCGAGCGAAGCTGACGCGGACGACGTCACGCTGACGACCGATCGCGGCGTTGGGGTCCGCCATCGGGGCGGGCGGCATCGGGGCGGCTTCCTCTTCGGAGACCTCAACCGGAGCCGGAGCGGGGGCAGCCGCGGGAGCGGCCGGCGAGCAACCGCAAGGGGCCGGAGCGGCACAGGCCGGCTCGCAACCGCAGGACGGCTCGCAGCCGCAGCTCGGCTCGCAGCAACCCGAGTCGCAACCGCAGCTCGGCTCGCAGCAGCAGCTCGGCTCATCGCAGCAGCTGCTGCAGCAAGACTTCTTGCAGCATCCGCCGAAGAGCTTGTCGAGCAGGCACGGCTTACGGCTGCAGCAAGACGAGCAGCCCGTGTCGCAACCGCACGAGGGCTCGCAGCCGCAGGACGGCTCGCAGCAACCCGAATCGCAACCGCACGAAGGCTCGCAGCAGCCCGAGTCGCAGCCACAGCTCGGCTCGCAGCAGCAGCTCGGCTCATCGCAGCAGCTGCTGCAGCAAGACTTCTTGCACTTCAGCTTGCCGAACAGCTTCTCCAGCAGGCACGGCTTCTTGCAGCACGTCGAGCCGCAACAGCCCGTGTCGCAACCGCACGAGGGCTCGCAGCCGCAGGACGGCTCGCAGCAACCCGAGTCGCATCCGCACGAAGGCTCGCAGCAGCCCGAGTCGCAGCCGCAGCTCGGCTCGCAGCAGCAGCTCGGCTCATCGCAGCAGCTGCTGCAGCAAGACTTCTTGCACTTCAGCTTGCCGAACAGCTTCTCCAGCAGGCACGGCTTCTTGCAGCACGTCGAGCCACAGCAGCCCGTGTCGCAACCGCACGAGGGCTCGCAGCCGCAGGACGGCTCGCAGCAACCCGAATCACAACCACACGACGGCTCGCAGCCGCACGAGGGCTCGCAACCACAGCTCGGCTCGCAGCAATCGTCCGAGCAACAAGCGGAGCCACAACCACCGCCACACAACCCGTCGAGCAGACCGCCGCCGTAGCTTTGGCCAGCCAGCGAGGCGCACAGCATCAGCGCTCCCAGCACGTGAAACTTCATCGAAGACTCTCCTAACTTCTGCGGGATCCATCCCATCACGGGAAGCGTCGGTCACCCGGCCGACTTCCGGCAGCGCGCGATACCGCTTCTCAGCGGCTAACCTTTCGCGTGCGGCCCGATTGCGGGCGGGCTGCGTTAGCCGAGGAATTGGCACTTAAAGTGCCGGGAGTCCGTCGGGGCCAACTCAACCGTGTCTTGGAGGGATCCTGCGGGGGGGAGCGTCGCAGCCAGTCGAGCCACTCCTTGACTCGAAACAGTTGGGCCAGCTAGCGACGCCGGGCTGGGGAACCAATGCGGGAAAGGAACCTCAGCAGGGGTAGCTATCGGCGGCGGCAGAACGCCCCTTGAGATGCCGCAAGCCCTAGCCGTCATTTGGTTTAGAGCAACTGTTGTGAGGGATCTCGCGGTGGTGACGGTGGGTCGGCTTGGGAGGGTTATGCCGCCTGCCGACCGGCCCCTCTCCAGGGATGCTCGGCCGGCCCTGAGCGGGGCTGGATCATGGCCCGACCACGGCCACGCTGGTATTCTGGGTACCCCACACAATCACGGACACGCCCCCACACCACCGACCGAGGCCGCTTTGGTTCGCCTACCTCTGCGCAACGCGTCTGCCCCCCTGACTCTGCTAGCACTCCTGCTGGCCCCCGCCGGAGCGGCGTTCGCCGCCGATTGGGCCAACTGGCGGGGCCCGCACCACAACGGGGTGTCGGACGAGACCGGCCTGATCGAGTCCTGGGACCCGAAGGGGGGCGAGGGGAGCAACGTGCTCTGGCGTTCCGAGGCGATTCGCGGGCGGTCGACGCCGGTCGTCATGGACGGCCGGCTCTACAGCATGATGCGTGACCAGCCCGAAACGGAGCTGGAGGGTGAGAAGATCGTCTGCGCCGACGCGGCGACCGGCGAGGTCCTGTGGGAGCATCGCTTCAATGTGTACCTCTCGGACGTGCCCGACACGCGTGTCGGCTGGTCGAGCGTCTCCGGCGACCCGGCGACGGGCCGCGTTTACGCCCAGGGCGTGTGCGGCTACTTCTGCTGCCTCGACGGCGAGTCGGGTCAGGTGGTCTGGGAACGCAGCCTCCACGAAGAGCTCGGCCTGCTCTCGACTTACGGCGGCCGAACCAACTTCCCGCTGATCTACGAGGACACGGTCATCACCAGCGCCGTGGTGATCGGCTGGGGCGACTCGAAGAAGTGGGGCCTGCTCGCGAAGCCGGCCCACCGCCTTATGGGCTTCGACAAAGCGACCGGCGAGCTGCGTTGGCTCAGCGGGACTCGTCTGATTCCTTACGACACCACCTACAGCACCCCGTCGCTGGTGAAGTTGGCCGACCAGCGGGCGATGGTCTTCGGCTCGGGCGACGGCGCCGTGTGGGCGATGCAGCCCGGCACCGGCAAGCCGCTCTGGAAGTGCAACCTCTCACGTCGCGGGCTCAACGTCTCGCCCGTGGTGGCGCCGGACGGACGCGTCTTTACGGGCCACAGCGAGGAAAACCTGAAGGGCAACGCGATGGGCGCCTTTGCCGCCCTGGACGGCACACAGGTTGGCGGTAAAGAGCCGACCGACCTGACGTCTAAAGAACTATGGAAGAACTACCAACAGATGGTCGGCAAGAGCTCGCCTCTCTTCATCGAAGACCGCGTCTACGCGGTCAACGACTCGGCGAAGCTCCTGGTGCTCGACTCGAAGACCGGCGAGCAGATCGACCGCGCCACCCTCGGCCGCGTGATGCGCGGAAGCCCGGTCTACGCCGACGGCAAGATCTACGCTTGCAGCCGGGGCGGGCGGTTCGCGATCTACAAGCCAACCGAAACGGGCGTGGAGCTCGTCAGCCGCACGACCCTCCGCCGTGAGCAGGTCGACGCCTCGCCGATCGTCGCTGGCGGCCGGGTCTACCTGACGACGAGCGAAGCGACCTACTGCCTCGGGAAGCCGTCGGAAGCCCCGGAGGGGAAGAAGCAGCCGCCTAAACCCGCGAAACCGGCCGACGAGATCAAGGACAAGCGGGTCGCCCGCGTCGAGCTCCTGCCAGCGAAGACGACCCTCCTGCCGGGGCAAACGCAGCAGTACCGCGTAGCTCGCTACAACGCGACGGGACAGTCCCTGGGAGACGCCGATCCGAGCAAAATCTCCTTCGGGATCTCCGGGACCGGCGACATCACACGAGAGGGCGTCTACACGGCGCCGAAGAACGGATCGCAGACCGCGTTGGTGCTCTGCGAGCACAACGGCTTCTCGTGTGAAAGCCAGGTGCGGATCGTGGACCAAACCGTCGCCCAAGTCCAGCTCGCCCCGTGGGATTCGCTCTTGGCGCCGGGCGAGGAGGTCCGTTTCAAAGCGAGGCTCTACAACGCCGCGGGCAAGTTCCTGAGAGTCGCGAAGGCCGAGGAAGCGCAGTTCGTCGTTTCGGGTGCGGGCCAGATCACGCCCAACGGCGTCTACACGACGCCCGAAAAGAGCGGGCACGAAACCGCCCTGGTCCTGTGCGAATGCCAAGGCCTGGCGGCCGAAGCTCGCGTGCGGGTGACGCCGCCCCTCCCTTGGAAGTTCGACTTCGAGGACGGCGCCGAGGACGTCCCGCTCACCTGGGTCGGTGGCCGCGTCCGCTACGTCATGCGTGAAGCCGACGGCAACCACTACCTCGCCAAGCCGACCGAGCTTCCCACCCGCCCCGGCAAGCCAACCACCAAGCTCGGCACCCGCAGCCGGATGTGGATGGGATCACACGAACTGTCCAACTACACCGTGCAGGCCGACATCCAACTGCAGGAGGGTGTCGGCGGCGAGGCATCGACCGACGGCGGCGATCCCGAAGGCCCCCCCACCGTGGCGAGCGCCATCAAGCTGCCGACTGCCGGCCTGCTGAACAGCCGCTACACGTTCGCCCTGTTCGGCCCCAGCCAGGAGGCGCGGCTCTACAGCTGGTGCACCCACGACCGCCGCACCCAAGCCGTGAAGGCGATGGAGCTGGAGTCGGGCGTCTGGTATCGGATGAAACTCACGGTCGTCCCCAACCCCGACGAGGGGACCGCCACGGTCCAGGCCAAGGTCTGGCCGCGCGGCGAGGCGGAGCCGGGCGCGTGGACACTCGAGTTCGTCGACAAAGCGCCCAACCTCCAAGGCAGCCCCGGCCTGTTCGGCGACGCCAAAGAGGCCGAGTTCTACGTCGATAACCTGACGGTCACTCCCAACTGACGACCTACACTTTGTAACCGCCAAGCCGCCCGCAGCGCCCAGCCGCGCCAGGGGTGTCTTGGCGAACCTCGGCGCTCTTGGCGTCTTGGCGATTTCTCAACAAGGCCAACCCGCACGATGAAGTTCGCACAGCTGATCGCTCTCGCTCTGTTAGTCGCCCCCGCCTACGCCGCCGACTCGGCGCCCACGGTCACCAAAGAGTGGACCCAGTGGGGTGGCGACAGCGCCCGCAACAACACGCCCGTGGGCGTCGGTATCCCGACCGAGTGGGAAGTCGGCAAGTTCGACTACAGCACGGGCGAATGGGACTCGTCCAGCGCCGTCAACATCAAGTGGGCCGCCCCCCTCGGCTCGCAAACGTACGGCAACTGCGTCATCGCCGGCGGCAAGGCGTACATCGGCACGAACAACTCGGGGGGGTGGCTCGAGCGTTACCCTTCAGAAGTCGACCTCGGTTGCCTGATCGCCTTTGACGCAAAGACGGGCGAGTTTCTCTGGCAGCACTCGTCCGAGAAGCTCAAGACGGGCCGTGTGCACGACTGGCCCCTGCAGGGCATCTGCTGCGCTCCGCTGGTTGAGGGCGAGCGACTCTGGTTCGTCACCAGCCGAGGCGAGGTCCGCTGCCTCGATACGGAGGGTTTCCGCGACGGTGAGAACGACGGTCCCGTCACCAACGAGAGCCACACCGCCGCGGAAGAGGCCGATGTCGTCTGGGTCTTCGACATGATGCGTGAGCTGGGCGTGTCGCAGCACAACATGTGCAGCTGCAGCGTCACCGCGATCGGCGACACGCTGCTGGTGAACACCTCCAACGGACTCGACGAGTCGCACATCAACCTCCCTGCACCCGACGCGCCGAGCTTCATCGCGCTCGACAAGAACACGGGCAAAGTCTTGTGGACTGATAAGTCGCCCGCCTCGAACATCCTGCACGGCCAGTGGTCGAGCCCCACGGTCGCCACGATCACGATGCCGGACGGCTCGGAACAAGCCCAGGCGTTCTTCGGCGGCGGCGACGGCTGGGTCTACAGCTTCGACCCGGCGGGCGACGGCCAAGGGGGCCCGAAGCTCCTCTGGAAGTTCGACGCGAACCCGAAGCAGTCGAAATGGGTGCTCGGCGGCCGCGGCACACGCAACAACATCATCGCCACGCCGGTGGTCTACAAGAACCGCGTGTACGTCGCCGTGGGCCAGGACCCGGAGCACGGCGAGGGGGTCGGCCACCTCTGGTGCCTCGACCCGACGCGGTCGGGCGACGTGTCACCCGAGCTCGCCTTCAACGCCGAGGCCCCGGAGACGCCGATCGCCCCCAAGCGAATCCAGGCGGTCGTCCCCGAAGAGGGCGACCTCGCCCGGCCGAACGCGAACTCGGCGGTGATCTGGCACTACAGCGAACTCGACGCCAACGAGGACGGCGACATCGACCCCTACCTGGAGACCATGCACCGCAGCTGCGGCACGGTCGCCATCAAGGACGACGTCCTTTACATCGCCGACTTCAGCGGAATCTTCCACTGCCTCGACGCGATGGCCACGGGCGAGCCCAAGGTCCACTGGACCTACGACATGTTCGCAGCGGCTTGGGGCTCTCCGCTGATCGTCGAAGGCAAGGTCTACATCGGCGACGAGGACGGCGACGTCGCCATCTTCCGCCACTCGGCCGACCCCAAGGTCGCCCTGGTCGATGACGGCGGCGAACCGGCGCCCTCTCTCGGCGAGATCAACATGGGCAACAGCGTCTATTCCACGCCGATCGTGGCGGACAACATCCTCTACATCTCCAACCGCACGCACCTCTTCGCTATCGAAGCGAAGCAGGAATAACACCGAGAACCCAGCGGCCCGCAAGGGCGTAAAGAAAGCCCTAACTTGCTCCGTGCTCTCCGTGACTCCGTGGTGAACCAAAATGAAGAAAGTCCTCGACGTCGGAAACTGCGACCCCGACCACGCCGCCATCTCCGGGTTCTTAACGTCCAATTTCGACGTTCAGATGGGCCGCGCCAAGCTGCCCGCCGACACGATGTCGCAGCTCAAGAGCGGCGACTGGGACCTAGTGGTCATCAATCGCAAGCTCGACGAGGACTACACCGACGGCCTGGAGATCATCAAACAGATGAAGGACGACCCCGACACGAAGGACGTGCCGGTGATGCTAGTCACGAACCTCGCGGAGCACCAAGACACCGCGGTGGCGGCTGGGGCGGTGCGCGGCTTTGGGAAGCTGGAGTACAACGATCCGGCGGCGATCGAGCGCGTGCGCGCGGTTATCGGCTGACTTGTTTATTCTCACGCAAAGTCGCGAAGGCGCTAAGAAGGACTCTAGCTGAGTCCTTTGCACCTTCGCGCTGTGCGTGAACCATCACCCCACTACCGAGACCGCCACCGGCGCCTCGACCACGGTGTCTTCATCCGCTTCGCTGTGATCGGGAACCCGCTCCTTCTCACGGCAGCCGCGGCACATCAGCAGGATGTACGCGCTCGGAGCGAAGAGGAGCGCCAGGAGCGTCGCCCCGCCGACGCCGCCGGCGATGGTGATCGCCATCGGGGGCCAGAAGCCGCCGCCGCCCAGGATCAGCGGCATGAAGCCGGCGATCGTGGTGAGCGTCGTCGCGATGACGTGCCGGCTGGAGCGGACGACCACGTCGCGCACCGCGTCGGGCTGGCCCGCTCGGGCCCGCTCGTCCTCGCGGAGGGCGGCGAGCACCACGATCGAGTCGTTGATCGCCACGCCCACCAGCCCCATCGCCCCGATGATGGCGGTGAAACCGAACGGGTAGCCCGCGATCGCCAGCGCGCCGACGCTCAGACCGATCGACAGCCCGGCGACCGCGCCGATGAGCCCCGCCATGCGGAAGCTGCCGAACGAGAGGACGAGCGTCGCCGCCATCAGGACGAGCAGCACGGCGACGTTCGACATCAGGTTGCCGACCGCGTCGTTCCGCTTGGACCCTTCGCCGCCGAAATCGAGGCGGTAGCCGGGAGGCAGTTCGAAGCCGGACTCGGCGAGGCGTGCCTCGAAGCGGCCTTGCACCTCCGATGGGAGCGCGCCGGCGGTGATGTAAGCTTTCACCTCGTTCATCCGCTCGGCGTTGAAGTGTGGGATCGCCGAGCGCTCGGGCGTGAGCCGCAGCGACGAGAGCGCCGCCAGCGGGGTGCGGGTTGGGGCGCCGGTCGCGGCCGAGCGGCCGACCAGATCGACCCCGGCGATGCGTGAGACGTCGGCTCGCGAGTCGCCGCTCACGCGGACGCGGACCGGCAGGTTCTCGGTCTCCTCGAGCACGGCCCCGCCCACGGCGCCTTCGAGCGTCGCGTCGAGCTGACGGGCGATGGCGCGGTTGTCGAGCCCGGCCAGGCGGGCGGATGCCTCGTCGACGTCGAGGGCGAGCTTGGGCAAGGCCTCGGAAAGGTCGGACTGGGTGTGAACAACGCCCCTCGTCTCGGAGAGAAGCCGTCGAACGCTGCGGCCGAGCTCCTGCAGCTCGGTCAGGTCGGGCCCGAACAGGCGGACCTCGATCGGCGCCTCGAACGGCGGTCCCTGCTCGAGCTGACGCACCAGGAACCGCGCCTCGGGCATCGACGCGTTGAGCTCGCGCTGCACCTCGCGGATGATCTCGAAGTACTCGGCCTTCGAGTCGAGCTGCACGATCGCCTGCGCGTACTGCGGCGTGCCGGCGCGGTTGGCCATCATGTTGTAGTAGAACGACGGCGCGCTCTCGCCGAGAAACCAATCGACCGCCGTGACGCGTGGATTGGCCAGCAGCCGCTCGCGGGCCTCCAGCGCTAGGCGTCGGGTCGCCTCGATTGACGCCCCCGCCGGCAGGTCGGCCTGGATCTGGAACTGGTCGCGTTCAGCGGGGGGGAAAAACTGCTCGGTGAGCGAAGTCGCGAGCACGAAGCCGACCAAAGGTGGGGCGATCGCCAACCCAATGCCGAGCGCCGGGCGCCGGAAGAGGAAGCCGAGCACGCCCCGGTAACGCTCGGTGAGCTTGTCGGACTGGAAGCCGCTGGCCCACCAGCCGCGGCGGCGGTCCTGCTTCGCGGGCGAGACGATCGCCGCGATGGCGGGCGTGACGGTCATCGCCAACGCGAAGGAGGAGACGACCGCGAGCATCACACTGATCGCGATCGCCCCGACGAACTCGCCCGCGGGGCCCGGCATCAACGCGATTGGCGCAAACGACAGACAGGTTGTTAGGGTTGATCCAAACAGTGGCGCCGCCAAGTGGTTCACGCTCTTGGCGACCGCGGCGCCCGGGTCGGAGCCTTCGTGCAGGCGTTCGGTCACCTCATCAACGATCACGATCGCGTTGTCGATCAACAGACCGAGCGCGATGATCAAGCCGGTCACCGACATCTGATGGATCGGGATCCCGAGCCAACGCATGCCCGCGAGCACCATCAACGAGGCGAGCGGCAACGCCGAGCCGACGACCAGCGAGCTCCGCCAGCCCATCATCACCCAGATGACGGCCATCACCGCCCCGGCGCCGACCAGCAGGTTCATCAGCAGGGTGCTGAGCCGGGTCTCCACGTAGCCATTCTGCTCAAAGACCCGCTTCAAGCCGACGGCGGGCGGAAGGCTGTCGGCGAACTCGCGGACCACGGCATCCGCCTTCGCCGCCCAGAGATCGACGCGTTGGTCGCTGCGGACCAACACGCCGAGGCTGATCGCCGGCTTGCCATCAACGAACGCCAACCGGCGGGGCGGGTTGGCGATCCCCTTGCGGACTTCGGCGACCGTGCCGAGCGTCACGAAGCGTCCCGCCGCCGCGTCGGACGAGCCGCCCGCGTCGTAGCGGATCGGCGTGGCCGCGATGCGGCGGACGGTGTCGAGCTCCGAATCGACTTCGATCAGCAGCGAGCCCTCGACCGCGCGGAGCTGGCCGGCGGCGATCTTCGCGTCGCTCGCGGCGAGTTGGTCGGCCACGTCCGCGGCCGAAAGGCCGAGCGTCGCGAGGCGGGCCGCGTCGATCTCGATCGAGACTTCCTCGGCCGGGTCGCCGAACGTATCGACCTCCCGCGTGCCGGGCACGGCGCGGAGACGTTGCTCCAGCTCCTCGGCCAGCCGGCGGAGCACGGCGTAGTTGGCGCCCTCGGGCGAGTCGTCCGGGGCGTCCCACCGCAGGGCGACGATCGACGCGTACGCCACGACCTCCAGCAAATCGAAATCGGGGTCGCTCGCCTCGGACGGGAGCAGAGGTTGGGCGTCGTCGATCTTGTCGCGCACGCGCGACCAGACCGGGTCGGCGTTGTAGACGTTGTCCTTCAACTCGACGGTGATCGTCGCGACGCCGGAGCGGCTCGTCGAACGGAGTTCCTTGATCTCGGGGATCTCTTGCAGCTCCTCTTCGAGCGGCTCGACGAGGAGCGCCTCGACGCGGTCAGGCGTCGCTCCGGGGAGCAGCGTGTTGATGATCGCCACTCGTTGCGTAAGCACCGGGTCCTCCATCCGTGGCAGGATGAAAAACGAGGAGAGCCCCGCGACAACGATCAGCAGGATCGTGAGCGTCAGCAGCCGGCGGTTATCGTAGAGCAGGCGGTTCATGGGGTCGCCTCGCTGTTGGCGACGACGAGGCGATCGACCGCCCGCACACGCTGCCCGGGGACCACACGGTGAGCGCCCTCGACGATGACGCGTTCGCCCGCTTGCAGCGTGCCGCGTACGAAGGTCCGGTCGCCGTCGTTCTCGATGACCTCGACCGGCCGGCCCGCGACGACGCCCTTCTCATCGACGACCAGAACCGACCAGAGGCCGCGCCGATCAGGCGTGAGCGTGGCGGTCGGGGTCCAATAGCCGGTCATCGCTACCGGTTCGCGAACGGCGACCCGCGCCACCTGCCCAGCGACCAAGCCCTTTGGGTCCTCGAGACGCAGCACCACATTTTGCGTGCGGGTCTCCGGGTCGAGCTCGGCGCGGACCGACTGAACCGTCGCCTGAACAGTGCGCCCATCGATCGTGACTTCGAGAGCCCCCCCGACACGCAACGCCTTTGCCGAGCGGGGCGGCACGCCGATCCACGCCTCAAGCGAGGCGTCCTCGATCTGCTCGAAGACCGGAGCCCCGGCGGCGACGATCGTCCCCTCGTCGATCCGGCGACGGACGATGCGTCCCGCGTAAGGAGCGAGCATGACCGCGTCGTCCAGCTGGTGATGGATGTCGGCGAGGCGCGCCTCGATCGCGGCGACCAGGGCGCGTTGCGCCTCGATCTGCTCGACGCGCGTGCCCGCTTCGAGCTCGTCGAGCGTCTTCTGAGCCACCTCGGTCCGGGCGACGGTCGCGCGGTGCGTATAAACCGCCTCGTCGTACTCCTCCTGGCTGATCGCGGTGGTTTGCACCAACCGTTCACGCCGACGCAGCCGCAAGCCCGCCACATCGCGTTGCGCG
The DNA here is from genome assembly GCA_007745835.1 of Planctomycetes bacterium MalM25. Classification (NCBI taxonomy): domain Bacteria; kingdom Pseudomonadati; phylum Planctomycetota; species Planctomycetes bacterium MalM25. The sequence goes on along the minus strand of CP036424.1, from coordinate 551,869 downwards.
GCGAGGTTGCTCACCTCAGCACGGGCGGCGGCGATCGTCTGCTGTCGCGGCCCCGCCTCGAGCTCCTTGAGCACGGCCCGCGACTGGGCCAGCTCCGACTTCGCCTGCAAGAGACCCGCTTCGAGCCGACGCGTGTCGAGCCGCGCAAGCGGTTGATTCTTGGCAACACGGTCGCCCTCATCGACGCTCAGCTCGAGGAGCTTGCCCGCTAACTCGAACGACAGCACGCTGCGTCGCTTGGCGACCAAGGTGCCCGTGTAGACACGTTTGCGGAGGAAAGAATCGACCGGCTCGGCCGGCGCGACGCCAACGCTGATCGGTCGGTCGTTACTAGCCGGCTCCTTAGGGGCCGCATCACGGCTCGTGGCGGCGCCCGCCGATAAGACCGCCAACGCCGGGATCGCGACACCGACCACGACCCAACGAGGCGTCAATTTTTGACGCAACGTCAACACGTGCCCAAAAAAAGAGGCCGACGGCTTTTCAGCTGGCGAACTGGTCATGGCGGAACATCTCGCTTTTCACGCTATCCGAGTAGGCGGGGTAATCGAAGTCGGACGACAGCGGCCGCCAACCGTAACCGTCGAGCATCTTGGATTGGTTCTTCCTCAACGAACTGGTCGGGCAGCTGATCCCGATGTCCGCGAGCGAGTCGCTGCTATGTGTGATGATTTGCGTGCCGAGGTAGATTGACCACAGCCCAAAAACAACTTCCTCGGGGCTGATCCCCTCGGGCAGCGTTAAATCCCCGGTAGCCACCCCGTCGTGGACGATCTCCACAACGGTGCCCATGCAGTTGTGCTCGCAATGCTGCATCAGCTCCCGGCGTTCGGGTGAGGTCTTCTCCCAAATCGAGGAGGCTCTCACGAGCTGCTCCACCTTGAAGTGGTAGGGGAACTGCTCGACGAACGCCTCCGCCGCAGCGCCGACCGTCGCCAGACGCACGCGAGGGGGACCCTCAACCTGGGCGGCGGCCCGGAACATCCGCAGGCGGGTGTCGAGCGCTTCGTTCACAAGGGCCAGCAGGATCTCTTCCTTGTTGCGGAAGTGCTGGTAGATCGTCCCCTTCGAGTACTCGATCTGGGCCGCAATGCGGTCCATGTTGAGGCCGAGGTAGCCCCCCTCCAGAATCTGGTCCCGGGCGACGGCCAGGATCTTCGCCTCGCGGAGGCGGATCTCTCGCTGCTTGCGGGTCTCGCCGGCGCGTTCGCTAGCGGCCTCTTGAACAAGGTTGGCGGCGTTCGGCGGGGTCTTCGTGGGAGCTGGCATGGCGATTATTGACTCTTCGTCATTCTATGACACTACGTCAAAGAAACGCCAGTGGTTTGGCAAGAATATCCATGCTCGGCACCCCGCTGGTAGATCACCTAAGGGGCGGCAGGCAATCTGCTTAAACGACAACCACCAAAGGACTTAGTCTTCTTTGATGATCTCTTTGACCGGCTGCACGAAGTGGGGTGATTTCCCCTTGGCGGTCAACTCTTCGGCCTTCTTCTGGGCCTCTTTCTTCTGGCTGTAGTCGTACAGGGCGACCCGCTTGAGCGACTGGTTGAAGACGCCCCAGAAGGCCTTTAGACGCACCTCGGCGGCTGCCTTGCTGCGGGTGGTCTTCTTCTTAGTCGTCTTCTTTTTGGCGGTCTTCTTCTTCGTGCCGGTCGCCTCTTCGGCGGCTTCGATGGCCTCGGCGGCCTCGGCCTCGGCGCGAAGATCCTTACGACTAACAGTTTTACGAGCCATAACGGCCTCGGTTGGCGGACCGGCGATTGGTGAGTCGGGCCGCCCGATGGCGCCCGAGCCCCAAATCTTAACGGATCGGCGAAGCCTCTCCTACCGGCCGCCCCCAGCCTTTACCCGCCTGACGAAGTCGTGGCCGGACGGTCGGCTTCGATGTTGATCCGCATTTTGGCCGCGATCCGGTCGAGCCCAGCCTGGAAGTAGGTGATCGGTCGGCGTCCCACCGCGTTCTTGGGGGCCTTCGAGCGGGCCCACAGGAAGACCCGATCGACCAACTTGGTCGGCAGATCCCCTCGATTCACCGTATCGATGACGGCCGCGATGTAGGCGATCTCGCTGGGCCGCCTGGCGAGCAGTCCCGAGGTTAAGCGTTCCTCCAAAGTCGGCTTGCGGTTTGCCACCGTTTGCCCAACCGCCGGCGACGCGAGACAGCCCACGAGCATCAAGAGCATCGCCGGACGGCGTCCCAGCAGAACGTGATCATGAACCTGCATAACCGGCGTTTCCTCGACGCTTGGAATAAAGAGAGGCGTCACCGAATTAGCAAACTTGGCGCCAAACGCCAAGACGGATCGACCCCCTGAAGGTGGCCGTTTTTCGCCCCAACGGGGGTTCCGCGGGGTATGCTTAGTCGGTAGGCTCCGCCGCGAACCAATCGGACGACTCGGCGTAACGTGAGCGTCGGAACGGTCCGATAAAAAGCTAGCGACAGACATCCACGCTACGGCCGCGGCCGTCGCGATACGAATCAAACTTTCCGACCAACATTCCGCCGGGAGGACCTAAAAATACGATTGGCCCGGGCCGAACCATGGCGGTGCGCAGCACCGTCCGGACCGCGTCTTTCTTCGAGTGACTCCACTCCGTCGCAATCGGTCGGAAGTTTGTTACAGAGAGTCGCGGTCGGCGTCGCCGGCCGCGGCTTTCTTTTTGCGCCGAGGGGTCTCAGACTTGGTGCGTTCCTTGCCCCAAGCGACCGAAACGCCACCACCGTGAACTCCGCCTCCCAAATCCCACCCGAAGAACCCTGGCGGACGGAATACCCGTTCGAGTCGCACTGGCTCGACACGCCCGCGGGACGCGTCCATTACGTTGACGAGCGCCCCGCCGATGAGCAGCGGGGCGTCCTGCTGTTCGTTCACGGCAACCCGACGTGGTCGTTCCACTGGCGTCGTTTGATCTCGGCGCTGAGCCCATCGCACCGCTGCGTGGCGATCGACCACCTCGGCTGCGGGCTAAGCGACAAGCCGCAGAAAGCCCACAAGCTCGACGAGCGGATCGCCGACCTCGGCCGGCTCGTCGACACACTCGACCTCCGCAACGTGACGCTGGTCGCCCAGGACTGGGGCGGGGCGATCGGCCTCGGGGCGATGCTCGACCGCCAGGAGCGGCTCGATCGCGTGCTGCTGTTCAACACGGGGGCGTGGCCCCCCAAGTCGATCCCGGCGCGCATCGCCGCCTGCCGCACGCCCGGGCTCGGCAAGCTCGCCCTGCAAGGCGGCAACGTCTTCTCGCGAGCGGCGCTCACGATGACCCTCTCGCGGCGGCGCGGCCTCGACCCGGGGACCGTCGCGGGTTACCTCGCCCCCTACAACAACTGGGCGAACCGCCGGGCCGTGTACGAGTTTGTCGCCGACATCCCGACGAAGCCGACGCAACGCACCTGGCAGACGCTCGCGGCCATCGAGGACCGCCTGCCGCAGCTCGCCGGCAAGCCGACACGGTTGGTCTGGGGCATGCGGGACTGGTGCTTTGCACCGAAAGCCTGCCTGCCACGGTTCCAATCGTGCTGGCCCGCGGCGGAGACCTTCGAGCTCGCGGACGTCGGTCACTGGGTGGTTGAAGACGCCCCCGACGAGAGCCTGCGGCTGCTGGGTGAGTTCGTATCGGCCGATCTGCCGGGGGCCAACTGATGGCCGAGTCGTACGCCATTCGCCTTCGCAAAGAAGCCTTCACGTTCAGCGCCGCGCACTTCATCACGTACGCGGGTGACACGTGCGAACCGCTGCACGGGCACAACTATCGCGTCGCGATCGAGGCCCACGGGCCACTCGACGAGAACGCCTACGTGCTCGACTTCATCGCCACGCGCGACGCGCTCGCCACGATCACCGGCGAGCTCGACCACCGCATGCTGCTGCCGACCGAGCACGCGACGATCCGCGTCGCGGAGGCCGAGGGCCCCGGCGGCGAGGCGGAGGTCGTCGTAACGCACGGCGACCGGCGGTGGGTCTTCCCGCGTCAGGACTGCGTGCTCCTGCCCGTAGTGAATACGACCGCCGAGCTGCTCGCCCGCTGGATCGGCGAGCGTCTGCTGAGGGCCCTCAGCGAGCGGGGCGAAACCCCGCCAGAGCAGCTCCTCGTCGAGGTCGACGAGTGCGAGGGGCAGGTCGGCGTCTGGCGGCTGGACCGGTCGTAACGGAGCCCCGGCCCGAGCCGCTTCGGTGAACCGCAGTCTGCGGGATTCACCTCTTTAGCGCCGGCCGTTGACCTACGGTTGGACTGCTGCGTAGCGGCGATCCGCGACGCCCGCCCGACACCGACATCCGGCTCCAAGACGCTCCTGGTACCACAATGAAAGTCGAGCACATCAACCCGTTCCTAAGCGCCGTGACGAACACGTTCGACACGATGCTGGCAGCCGACGCCCACCGGGGAGAGCTGTCGCTCGGCGACCCGAAGAAGCGGCTCTACCCCATCAGCGGCCTGATCGGCCTCTCGGGGCGTGCCAGCGGCATGGTCGTGATCAATCTGTCACGAGAGGTGGCCCTCAAGTCCGCCTCCGCGATGCTGATGACCGAGATCACCGAGGTCGATGACGACGTGCTCGACGCCGTCGGCGAGCTGGCGAACATGATCGCCGGCCAGGCGAAGACCGACCTCGAAGAGTACGAGCTCTCGGTCGGCCTGCCGAACGTCGTGACCGGCGAAGGCCACGAGGTCCGCTTCCCGTCGAACACGCCGCCGCTGTGCGTCGCGTTCAAGACCGACTTCGGACCGCTCCGCCTGGAAGTCGGCTTCGAGACCTCCGGCGTCACCGTCGCGGTCTAAACGGAAACACCACACAATCCAACGTCCCGCCGCTGGCGCCGCCAGCGGCGGTTCTTCTTGCGCCACCCGCAAAATCGTTCAGGCCGGGGGGACGCCGGGTCGATGCTATCGGATGACGCGCCAAGCTTGCGCGCGCCGGTGTTCCGATTCGTCTCGTCCCCGACTGCTAAGACGACCCATGTCGAACCTTCACAAGGCCGCCGTGCTGCTGACTAGCCTGCCCGAGGGTCAGGCCGGCGAGGTCATGAAACGCTTCAGCGCTCGCGAGGTGGAGCAGGTCTCGATCGAGATCGCTCACATGGAGCGGGTCTCGTCCGAAGAGCAGGAGGAGGCGATCAAGGAGTTCTCCGAGACCAACCCCGCCGCCGGCGGCGGTGAGGGGGGCATCGACTTCGCTAAGCAGCTCATCAAGCAGGCGCTCGGCTCCGACGCGGGCGACACACTCGACAACGTCCGTCAGTCGATCGAGGCCCTGCCGTTCGGCTTCCTGCGGAACGTCGACAGCCAGAACATCCTCACCTACGTGATCGACGAGCACCCGCAGACGATCGCCCTGGTGCTGGCGTACCTGCCCTCGTCATTCAGCGCCGAGATCCTCTCCGGCCTGCCCGCCGACCGGCAGCTGGCCGTCGTCCGCCGCATGGCGACCATGCAGCAGACCAACCCGGAGATCATCCGCGAAGTCGAGGCGGGCCTCGAGAACCGGATGTCGAGCGTCATGAGCCAGAGCTTCTCGCGCGCCGGCGGCGTCGAGTCGGTCGCCTCGATGCTGAACGTCTGCGACCGCTCGACCGAGCGGACGCTCATGGACGGGCTCGGCTCGGACGACCCCGACCTGGTCGAGGAGATCCGCCGGCTGATGTTCGTGTTCGACGACATCGGCAAGTTCGGCCAGAAGGAGATCCAGACCGTACTAAAGTCGGTGGAGAGCTCGCAGTGGGCCCTTGCCTTGAAGGGGGCCAACCCCGACCTGAAGGACAAGATCCTCAGCAACATGTCGCAGCGCGCCGCCGACATGCTCCGCGAGGAGATGGAGTTCCTCGGCGCCGTGAAGCTCTCCGCAGTCGAGGAGCAGCAGCAGAAGATCGTCGACGTCGTCCGCGGTCTGGAAGACGCCGGTGAGATCGAGCTGAACCAGTCGGGCGAAGAAGAGCAACTCGTTCAGTGAGGCTTTAGGCCGCAGGCCGTAGGCTGTAGGTTCTTGGGCTCGGAACCGATGAGGGACGTCCCCATGCGAGGTTCCTACAGCCTAAGGACTACAGCCTAGAACCTCTTATGTCCCTCTCCCCCATGATGCGTCAGTACCACGAGGCCAAAGAGGCCTCGGGCGACGCGCTGCTGTTGTTCCGCATGGGGGACTTCTACGAACTCTTTTATGACGACGCTCGCGACGCGGCCGAGCTGCTCGGCATCACGCTCACGACGCGCGACAAGGACAAGGGATCCAAAGCCGTGCCCATGGCCGGCTTCCCCCACCACCAGCTCGACGCCTACCTGGCGAAGATCCTCCGCTGCGGACGCCGGGCGGCGGTGTGCGAACAGATGGAGAGCCCGGCTGAAGCCAAGGGCATCGTCCGCCGCGAGGTGACGCGCATTGTCTCCGCCGGCACGGTGACCGACGAGGAACTCCTCGACCCGCAGGCGAGCAACTACCTAGCGGCGGTCGCCTTCGACGGCCGCTCCGCCAAGGGATCCGCTACGCCGACGGTTGGCCTCGCGTGGGTCGACGCCTCGACCGGCGAGTTCTGGGCGGCCACGATCGACGAGCGCCGCTTGCCCGACGAGCTGTCGCGTCTGGAGGCCGCCGAGTGCCTGGTCGCCGAAGAGACCGAGGCGCTGCTCCCCCCCGAGGCGAGCGACCGGGCCGCCGTGACCAAGCGCCCCGGCTGGGCCTTCGGGACGCGGCTGGCGATCGAGTCGCTCCGCAAACACTTCGGCGCGCAGACGCTCGAAGGCTTCGGATTCGACGCCGAGCACGACACGCTGTCGCTCGCCGCCGCGGGGGCGATCCTGGGCTACCTGCAAGAGACACAGAAGGCGTCGCTCGCCCACATCGAGCGGCTGAGGCCCTTCCAGGCGGACGCCTCGCTGCAGATCGACGCCTCCACTTGGCGGAGCCTCGAGATCACCCACACGCTCCGCGACGGACGCCGCGACGGAGCCCTCCTGGGCGTGATCGATCGGACGGTCACCGGCGCCGGGGCGCGCCTGCTGGCCGATTGGCTCCGCCGACCGCTGACGAACGTCGAGGCGATCCGCGCCCGCCAGGACGCGATCGAGGAGATGGTCTCCGACGCGGCGCTCGGCTCGACACTCCGCGAGGAGCTTCGGGGCGTGTACGACCTGCACCGATTGGTCGCCCGCGCGACGACCGGCCGCGCCTCGCCCCGCGACCTGTCGGCCGTCGCCCGCACGCTCGGACGGCTGCCCCGCATCAAGGCGAAGCTCGCCGCCCGGCGGAGCGATCGCCTCACGCGGCTCGACGAGCGGATCGACCTGTGCGGCGACCTGCGCGACCGGCTCACGGCCGCCCTCGCCGACGAGTGCCCCACCACCTCGCGCGAAGGGGGCTTCATCCGCGAGGGCTTCTCCGCGGAACTCGACGAGTGCCGCCAACTCATGGCGGGCGGCAAGCAGTGGATGGCCGGCTACCAGGCCAAGATGCAAGAGGATTGCGACATCCCGAGCATCAAGGTCGGCTTCAACAAAGTCTTCGGCTACTACCTCGAAGTCACCCACGCGCACCGCGACAAGGTCCCGCCCGAGTTCATCCGCAAGCAGACGCTCAAGAACGCCGAGCGTTACATCACTCCCGAGCTGAAGGAGTACGAGGAGAAGGTGCTCACCGCCGAGGACCGGGCGTTCGCGCTAGAGTACCGTCTGTTCGTCGAGCTGCGTGACCTGACCGCCGCCGCCGGCCAACGGCTGCTGACGACCGCCCAGGCGCTGGCGGAGCTCGACGCGCTCGCCGGCCTGGCGGAGCTGGCCCGCTCGCGGAGCTACTGCCGCCCCGAGATGACCGAAGAGCCCGTCCTCGACATCGAAGCGGGCCGCCACCCCGTGCTCGACCTCACCGAGCCCGAGGGGACGTTCGTGCCAAACGGGGTCGTCGTTTCGGCGCAAGCTTACCCTCCCCCGTTTTCGGGGGAGGGGCTAGGGGAGGGGGCGACCCGGGTACCCGCGACGCCTCCCCCCCTAGCCCCCCCTCCTGAAGGAGGGGGGGGACTGCGCAACTCACTACTCCTCCTCACCGGCCCCAACATGGCCGGCAAGAGCACCTACATCCGCCAGACGGCGCTCATCACGCTCATGGCCCAGATCGGCAGCTTCGTGCCGGCGCAGCGGGCGGTGATCGGCGTGGCGGACCGGCTCTTCGCGCGGGTCGGCGCGAGCGATGATGTTTCGCGCGGCCAGTCGACCTTCATGGTCGAGATGACCGAGACCGCCCGCATCCTCAACACGGCGACCGCCCGGTCGCTGGTGATCCTCGACGAGATCGGGCGCGGCACGAGCACCTACGACGGGCTCTCGCTCGCCTGGGCAATCGTCGAGCACCTGCACGACGTGGTCGGCTGCCGCACGCTCTTCGCCACGCACTACCACGAGCTCACTCAGCTCGAAGAACGCCTCACCGGCGTGGGCAACCTGAGCGTCGCCGTGCGGGAGCACGAGGGGCGCGTCGTCTTCCTCCACCAGATCACTCCCGGCCCGGCCGACAAGAGCTACGGCATCCACGTCGCGCAGCTCGCCGGCGTTCCGCGGAGCGTGAACGAGCGCGCCGAGCAGATCCTCTCCGACCTCGAAGCGGCCGACACGGGCAGCCGACAGTCGATCGCCGACAACCAGCCAAACAGTGGCTTTCAGATGACGCTCTTCGAGACGGCCGACCACCCGCTGCTCGACGAGATCCGCGGCCTCGACATCGACCGCCTCGCGCCGATGGACGCCTTCGAGCAACTCCGCGAGTGGCGGCTGCGTCTGCTGGCGGAGCGTTAGGCGAATTGAGCCGTCGGCGCTAGCCTCGGGCGGAGCGCGGGATCAATGCCCACTCACTGGCGCCCGCGGCTAGCGCCGTCGGCTCAAGACAGTGCGCTTACTCCGCCAGCAGCTCATCGAGCGCCGCGTGCAGCTCGCGGTGGGTCGAGAGGGTGTACTCCAGGTCGAACCAGAGCACCTTGCCCTCGCTGTCGAGAACGTAGACGCGGGGACCACGGCCCTCACCCAGCGCGCCGGAGAGCTCCGGCTTGGCGATCTCCAGGGCCGCGATCTTCTCGCCAAGGGAGGGACCGGTGAGCGTCGCGAAGGCGACACCCCGGTCGGCGTACTTCGGGGCGAAGTCGTCCTTCAGGTCGCCCGCGAGCATCGCGTCCATCCAGGGCGCCCCGCCGGGGGCGGCGACCACGGTCGCCTTGTCGCCCAGCAGCTCGCGGACGCTCGCCTCGCCGCCGTCGGCCTTGGGGCCTTTCAGCTCGGGGAACGCGTCCCCCACCGCGACACGGCACATCGCCTCGTGCTCGGACGAGAGCACAACCGCGGGGATAGCAGCCGTGGGGATGGCGAAGAGCAGGGCGGCGGCGTGTAGCATGGTGCGTCTCTCGCTGGGACTCGTAACCCTCCTATTGGAAACGCGACCCGCCCCCAGGTCAACGCGGACCCGGTTCCCACTTCCCCTTCGCACTTCCCACCTCCTTTGTCCCTTCCCGACTGGAAACTGCCCCCCGGCGTGCCACGCGGCGCCTGGGACTACACACAATCGCGGCTGATCGCCGACGACTACGACGATTACCACGCCGACAACCCGCTGTTCGAGTTCGAGGAGCAGGTCCTCCAGGAGGAGTTCGGCACGCCCCCGGCGGCGGGCGGCGCGATCGCCGATCTGGGCTGCGGCAGCGGGCGGGCGCTGATCCCCCTGTGTCGGCGGGGCTGGCGCGGGGTCGCGGTCGATCTCTCGCCGGCGATGCTGGCGGTCGTGCGTGAGAAGGCCGAGATCGACAACCTGGCGATCGACTGCGTCGAGGCGAACCTCGTCGAGCTGACGCCCGACCTCGTGGCGGACGAATCGGTCGATCACGCGATCTGCCTGTTCAGCACGCTGGGTATGATCCGCGGCAGCGCCAGCCGCCGCGTCGCGCTGCGGCACATGCACCGAATCCTGAAGCCGGGTGGGCGACTCGTGCTGCACGTGCACAACTTCTGGTTTAACCTCCGCGACCCGGCCGGTCCCGGCTGGACGCTGAAGAGCCTCTGGCGGGGCGCCACCAGCCGGGGCGACTACGAGACGGGCGACAAGACCTACCCCTACCGGGGCGTCCCCAACTTCTTCCTGCACGTCTACCGGCCGCGTGAACTGCGGGCCGACCTCCGCGCCGCGAACCTCCGCGTCCGCCGCTGGCTCCCCCTAGAAGTCCACCGCCGGCACGCGCTGACGAACCCCTGGCTGCTCCCCTCGCTCCGAGCCAACGGCTGGATCGTCGTCTGCGAGAAGACTTGAGCCCCGCCGCGTTGCCCCGACACGCCGCCCCAGCAAGAATACTGCCTACTGCCCTCTGCCTACTGCCTACTCCCAAAATGCCCCAGCTCACCGCCCCGCAGTTCACCGCCCGCAAGGGCTCGGACGACAAGCTCGTCGTCCTCACGGCGTACGACTACACGATGGCCAAGCTGGTCGACTCGGGCGGGGTCGACGCGATCCTGGTGGGCGATTCGCTCGGCATGGTCGTGCAGGGGCGCGACTCGACGCTCGGCGTGACGCTCGATCACCTGATCTACCACGCGGAGATGGTTGGCCGCGCGGTAAAGAACGCCCTGACGGTGGTCGACCTCCCCTTCCCGATCAACCACTACGACACGGGCGCCGCGATCGACGCCGCCGCGCGGATCCTCAAGGAGACCCGCTGCCAGAGCGTCAAGCTCGAGGGGGGCGAGGCCCAGGCGGACACGATCCACGCGCTGGTCACCGCGGGCATCCCCGTGATGGCCCATGTTGGGTTGCGCCCGCAGAGCGTCCACCAGTTGGGCGGCTACAAGGTGCAGCGCGACGCGGAGCGTCTGCTCGCCGACGCCCAGGCGGCCGCCGACGCGGGCGCTTACGGCATGGTGATCGAGTGCGTGCCTTCGAAGGTCGCGCAGCAGATCACCGAGGCGGTAGCCGTCCCGACGATCGGCATCGGCGCCGGCCCGCACTGCGACGGCCAGGTCCTGGTCCTGAACGACGTGCTCGGTATGACGACCGGCTACGTGCCACGCTTCGTGAAGGAGTACGCCGCGGTCGGCCACGACATCGAACTCGCCGTGAAGGCGTTCGCGGGCGACGTGCGCACCGGGGAGTTCCCGGGGGCGGAGCAGGCGTTTAAGTAGAGGATACACTGCAATGGAATCCATAGAATTGCTGCCGACAGAAAGCGAACTTCGTCGGAATCTCGCGGAGTTTAACCTTGGATGGCGTGCAAGCGATGACGACCTGGAAGCACTGCCGCCCTGGGCGGTCATGGCTTACGCCGGCCGTGTCGTTGATCGCATATTACCCGTCTATAGTCGGCTATGGCCTACTGCTCCGAAGGTCCGCGTGAGTTCCTTGGCGAAGGTTATCGAAGCCACCTCACCCAACAGAAAGCCCTTATCTACTCCTCGCATCGAACAGCTACACAAGGATGCACAGGCATCAATGCAAGCCTACGAAAAGACTGCGAATGCAAGCCATTCGACCATATCAGGATGGTCCGTTACAGTTCACAGCGATTCGGGTGCGCCATCAAACATCTGTGAAGCGGCGATCGCCCTGTGCGAAGCTCTGTCTAGCGAGGACGATCCTGCGATGGTGCGATACCACGCCAGCGAAGCGATCGGCTATTCTTGCTGGGCAATAGAAGGAGGCGATTTACTTGATGAAACCTTCGAAGAAGTCTCTGCAGGCTGGTTGCGTGACTTTCACGCTCTTCTCCAGGGCTTAGGGACAAACAGGTTGCATGACCCCTTTGGCCCCATGTGGCCCGAAGGGGAATTGGAGTTCTGGCTAGAGGGAGAACCAGACGACAACTGGCTCTCAAATCGCCTCACTCCAATACAACGGAGAGCGAAGGCTATCGGTGAATGGACGCTTCCTAGAGGCTCTGACCCATCCGCCGTCGTCCGCGATTGCGCCGAAAGACTGTCCACGATCAAAGTCGATGAAGAAGAACTGCGGGCTGACCGAAAAAAGCTCGCTGAGCGACTTAGCAACGACGATCTACAGAGTGCTAAGCTTGTCAGTAGTAGGTGCGATTATCTTGCAGAGCATTATGGTCTTCGCGGCACAGCCGCCATTCTCAACAAGAATCCCAAGGGTTGGGCGGATGTCGATTTGGCAATGCGATACCGAGCCTGGGGATTCCGCTATGCTGTCGGAGTTGCAATCGCGTTAGATAAATCGAGTAGCCTCTACCCAGCACTGCAGATAACCTTTGACTCTGCAGCTTATGCGGCGGTGCTCTGTTATGCATACGCCTCAGGGAACAGTAGCATCCATCGCTTTGTAGCTGATACTTGGCATGATGCGTTACGCCACCCCAACATTTTCACTGAAGGCGTGTCATTTTGGGAAGGAGGCACTCAAGGGCTACTTTGGTTAGAACCGTTCTGCTTGCGGCTCTTCCGAATACCTGCCAAGACAAAGAGATGGGAGTTGCCAAGGTACGTACAGTCAAAAGACTTGGGACCGTACTACGGGGTCATTAAGCACTGGAAGAACCCCACTGAAATTGGAAACAGACTGCGCACCGCTTTAGATTACCATTGTCTCAATATCGACAGTTCAGCTCAGCATACGCCTTACTCCGCCTTTTGCACGACACCCAACCAGCTCATACCCTTCTGGCTCTTGGCATCTCTGCTGCTTCGCAATCAAATGGGTCTATCGACCCCCGAACTGCGCCATCCACTGTTAGAACTGCCAACAGCTGATCCTGGCGACTACCGGTTCGGCTCTGCCACCGACCCTCTATTTAACCAACTAGAAACCGCCTGGAGTAAGCTGGGGTTAGCGTCTTGAGACTGAGCACGCCCCGTCTTCGCACTCCTCGACCTTCCCACCGATCAGATACCGGTTCCGCGACACCCACGCGTAAACCGGCCTGGCGACGAGCATGATCCCCGGCAGGTGCATCACGGGGGCGAGCCACCAGAGCCTCGGCAGCCGGCGGCTGAGGTAGCGGACCGCTTCGGCGCCCCAGTGGTGGCGCCCCGTCTTCTTTTCGACGACGCACATCGCTTCCAGTAGCCGCTCGTGCGGGGCGTCCGGATAGTCGGCCGCGACGGCCGGGTCGTGCAGCGACAGGTACGCGAGCCTCTCCCCGCTTTTCCAGAGAAGGGGCCCCTCCAGCCAGCGGACTTGCTCCACCCGGGCGCAGCAGAAGTTGCAGCGGCCGTCGTACAGGACGACGTCGGCGTCGGGGCGTTCGGCGGGGGAAGGGAGGGTCAAAGCGGGGATGGGGAATGGGGAAGTGGGAATACCCTGAGGGGATAACCGCTCGATCCGACTGGCTTTCACGGTACCGCCTGAGCCCCGCACGGGAGTGCGGGGAGCCCCTCGACCGCTCCAAACGCGTATACTGCTCTGGAGACAGTTTACGTCAGAGGGCATGGGACGATGGAATCGATTGAACAAGCGGTGGCGGCGGCCCGGCGGCGGCTGGTGGTCCGGCAGTGGGCCGGGCGGCTGGCGACCTGCCTGACGGCGGCGTTCGGAGTGGCCCTCGTGGCCATCCTGGCGCCCAAGCTGGTCGCGCTGCCCGAGTTGCCCGCCAACTGGGTCGCCCTCTGGCTGAGCGGGGCGGCGATCGTCGGGACGATCGCGGCGACCGTCTGGACCTTCGCTCGCTCCCGCACGCCGCTCGACGCGGCGGTGGAGATCGACAAGCGTTTCGAGCTCCGCGAGCGGATCGCCAGCAGCCTGTCGCTCACCGAGGAGGACCTCACGACCGAGGTGGGCGCCGCCCTCGCGAGCGACGCCCGGCGGGCGCTCGAACGGGTCGAGGTCAACGAGCGGTTCCCCTTCGGGCTCGACACTCGGGCGTGGCGGCCGATCGTGCCGGCGGCGCTCGCGCTGCTGCTGGGCGTGCTCGTGAGCAACCGCGAGGCGGAGGCCCTCGCCGAGAAGGCAACGCCCGCGAAGGTCGAGACCGAGGAGGTCAAGAAGGCGGCCGAGAAGGCGCGGAAGGAGCTCAAGAAGAAACGGGAGCAGGCCGCCAAGGAGGGGCTCAAGGACGCGTCGGCCCTGTTGAAGAAAGTTGAGGAAGGGACAGGCGAGCTCACCAAGAAGCAGCCCAAAGACGCGACCAAGGCGGCGGTCAAGCTAAACGACCTCACGAAGCAGCTCGCCGAGCGCAAGCAGAAGCTCGGCGGCGGCAAGCAACTCCGCAACCAGCTCAACCGGATGAAGGACCTCGGCCGCGGCCCCGCGGAGAAGGCGGCCGACGCCATGAAGAAGGGGGACTGGAAGCGAGCGATGGAAGAGATCAACAAGCTCCGCGACCAGATCGCGGGCGGGAAGGTCAGCAAAGAACAACAGAAGCAACTCGCCGCTCAGCTCGGCAAGATGCAGCAGAAACTCTCGCAGGCCGCTAAGCAGCATCAAGCGCAGAAGAAGGAGCTCCAGCGCCAGCTCGCCGAAGCGCAGCGTAAGGGGGACATGAAACAAGCGAACAAGCTGCAGCAGAAGATGGACCAGCTCGCGCAGAAGACGCCCCAGATGCAGCAGCTTCAACAGATGGCCCAGCAGATGCAGCAGGCGCAACAGGCCATGGAGAAGGGCGACGCGCAACAGGCGCAGCAAGCGATGCAGGAGATGGCCCAGCAGATGGCGCAGATGCAGAAGGAGGCCCAAGAGATGGAGATGCTCGACGGCGCCATGACCGACATCCAGATGGCCAAGCAGGCGATGGGGATGCAGCCCGGCATGGGGCAGCCGATGCCCGGGATGGGCATGGGGATGGGCAACCAGAAAGGCAAGTTCCCCGGCCCGGGCATGGGCGAGGGCCAAGGCGCCGGGGCGCGGCCCAGCGAGGAGAACGACGTCGCCTATCGCGACACCAAGGTGAGGCAGAACGTCGGCCGGGGCGCCAGCACCTTCGGTGGCCTGGTGAAGGGCCCCAGCGTGAAGGGCGAGGTGATCGAGTCGATCAAGACCCAGCTCTCCGCCGAGACCGCCCAGCCGGCCGACCCGCTCACGAGCGAACGGCTGCCCCGCTCCCGCCGGGAACACGCCAAGGAGTACTTCCAGAGCCTCAACGAGAAGCTCTGAGGGCCCTGCTAGCGGGCTCCGGGCCGGTTGCTGGACGCCCCGGCCCCGCTCAGCGAAGATGGTTGGCGCGCCGCCGCTGAGCGTGGCGTTTCCTGCTGTGAGGCTCCCGGTGAGCAAATCGATGGTTTCGAGGCCGCTGCTGCTGCTCGCCCTGTTCGGGTTCTTTCTCCCGTCGGCGATCGCCCAGACCGACTACGCGGCCCTCGCCGACGCGGCCAAGGCGGAGTTCACGCCGCTGGGCGACGATGAACTGACCGCGGCTCGTGCGCGGCTCGGGCAGCGGGTTGTCGCGGCGGAACGACTGTTGAGGCCCGGTACTGAGCAGGGCGCCGCTTGGCTGGAGTACCTCGGCTGGGAGGGCGTCCAAAACCAACTGGCCCCCGGATCAAAGCCCGACCTGCCTGCCGCCCGCCGGGTGCTGCGTCGGCTCGGCTCGGGCGCCGAGGGGCTTGAGCGGGCGGAGCTGCAAGCGGTCGCTTCGTCTTTGGAAGAATACCTGCGCGTTGCGCAATTCGCGCCGGCCGACGAGAAACGCCAGCGGCGTTCGTTCGACCTCGCGGTCGACGGCCTCGCCGATTTGCTGAGTGAAGATGCGCGGCTCCGGTCGGCGCGCGGCAGCTACGAGGCGGAACGCCGGCTGGCCCTCTTGGCCGGGCTCGAAACGACGGGCCGTGGCGCCGAGCTGGCCGAGCGGGTCCGCGAATCGTGTGGCCTGCCCAACCTGCACCTCGACGCCCGCGAATCGCTGCTCAACCGGATGGTGGCCAGGCCGGTGAACGAGTCGACGACGATCTCCGACACGATCCTTGGCACCCGCATCCGTGGGACCGGCTACACGACCGGCATGCTAAGCCTGTCGACGCTCCCCTCCGCGGGCAGCGCGCGGCTGAGTTTCCAGCTCAGCGGCAACACGCACTCGGACACCACCGGCCGGAACGGGCCGGTCTGCATCAGCAGCTCGGGCGAGACCTGCTTCAACGCCTCGAAGGTGGTCGAGCTGAGCGACCGCTCGTTCCGCCTGATGCCCGCCACCGCCAGCGCGACGACGCGCTCGCGCACCCGCGGCGTGAGCAAGGTCGGCGGGGGGCTCGGCAGCCGGCTGATCGAGAAGATCGCCCGCAAGCGGATCGCCCAGAAGAAGTCGCAGGCGGACGCGATCGCCGGTTCCAAGGCGGAGGCGCGGGTCTCTCAGCGGCTCAACGAGCAGCTGAACGAACAGATCCTCGACGCCCGTCGGCGGTACGACGACCGGCTCACCAAGCCGCTCCGCCGTCGCCTCGCCACGCCGCGAAGCCTCGTGCAGCGGACCACGTCCAACGCGTTGGTGGTCGAAGCGGTGCAAGCGAACGCCGGGCAGCTCGCGGCGTGGGACGCTCCGCCGGCGGCGGCCGACGCGCCGCTCTCCGCGCGGCTGCACCAGACCGCCATCAACAACCTGCTGGACGCCTACTTGGGAGGCGTCACCATCCGCCGCGACTCGGTCGAAGAGCCGGCGCGGCTCGACGTGGTCACGCCAAAGTGGCTGAAGCTCAAGGCGGAGCCGCCCGCCGAGGGAGAGAAGTTCCAACCGTGGTCGATCCGCCTGCGGGGCGATCGGCCCGTGTCGGTCGAGTTCGGCGAGGGGACGGTCACGGCCCTCATCCACACGGCGAAGATCCAGGTCGAGGACAAGTCCTATGACCGCTGGGACCTGATCGCCACCTACCGGCCCGAGAAGGCCGACGGCGTCTGGCGGCTGGTCCGCGTTGGCCCGATTGAGGTGCTGCCAACCCGCTTCGATCCCGATAGCGGCAAGAAGCTCGCTAGCAGCGAGGTCGGCATGCGGAACAACCTGGCGAAGGCGCTGAACGATCCGCCCCGCCTGCCGGACACGGTGAAGATCGACCCGATCGACCTGTCCGACCGCGAGGGCCCGATCGACGGGTTGAAGATGAACGCCCTCCGGATGGAGAAGGGTTGGTTCACCGCGGGCTGGGAAGCGTTCTGAGGCTTCTGCTGGACGGGCATTGCCAACCGCGTTTGCCGTCGATCATGCAATCCAGCTTGCGGGGATGGCGAAGCTCCTGCTGAGCCTTGCACTCGCTTGATGATTCGGCTCGGCGGGAGCCTCGCCCTCCCGCTCGATTGCTTCCTCTGTGTTGAAGCGGTGCGTAACCCCAGCGATTCATGTGCTAGCACCGCCGTCAGGCATTCCGCAGGTTTTTGTTAAGCCTTGCCGGTTGCGCGGACGATTCCAGTTGTGCTGAATGCTCCGGCTCGGAGTAGGCGGCCGCGCCAGGGGCGTAGCCGTCCGCTCACTGCCGGGGCTTGTTTTGGGGGGGCTGCTTCTCGCTGTCACAAGCGGGAGCAAAAGAGGCCGGTGAAGCCGGCGCGGAGCGTGGTCCGGGGGGACCGCGACCGACGCTAGCAAACCGCATGCACAACCACGCCTGGAAAGCCCGCCATGGATCGGCAGTTCCGCGACCAACTCTGCGTCCTCCTCGCGACGATCGTCGCGGTGACCGGCTGCGCCCCGACGCAGCCGTTCTACTTCTTGGAGGACGGTGATCTGAGCCACTACGTCGATGTGGCCACTCAGATCGAGTACCCCGACATTGAGGAGCCCTCGCTCGACGAGGTGACCGGCGCCTTGGCGCCGCTCACGCTCCGCAACGCCGAGGATTACGAGGTCTGGGACCTGTCGCTCGAAGAAGCGACCCGCATCACCCTGACCAACAGCCAGGTGCTGCGGGTCCTCGGCGCCACCGTCCAAGAGAACGCGCCGGAGACCATCAGCCGCAACCTGATCAACAGCGCGGCGGTCACCACGACCTACGACCCGGCGCTCGTGGAGTCGTCGACCGGCACCGCCTTCGGCTCGCAGTTCAACGGAACGGGCGTCGAGGCGGCGCTCTCGGCTTTCGACGCGCAGCTCGACTCGAGCGTCTCGTGGAACCGGGGTGACACGCCCCAGAACACGATCTTCGTGGCCGACCCGAACGTCGTGACCGACGGGGCTGCGTTCAACCTCGGCGTGTCGAAGACGGCCGCCACGGGCACGCAATTCAGCTTCCGCAACAACACGACCTACAGCGCCACGAGCAACACCGGCTTCGTGCGGGCGCCGTCGGCTTACAACACCAACTTCGAAGCGTTCGTTAGCCAGCCCCTCTTGCAGGGCGCCGGCACACAGTACAACCGCATCGCCGGCCCGTTCGGCTTCGACCAGTTCGCCGCCAACGGGGTGAACCCGTTCGACGGCGTGGTGCTGGCTCGCATCCGCAACGACCTGTCGCTCGCCGACTTCGAGGGGGGCGTCCGCAACGTGATGCGGGACGTCGAGCAGGCGTACTGGAACCTGTACTTCACGTACCGCGACCTCGAGGCCCGCAAGATCGGCCGCGACAGCGCCTTGCAGACGTGGCGACGGATCGCCGCCCTCAAGAAGGAGGGCGCCCGCGGCGGCGCCGCCGACCGCGAGGCCCAGGCCCGCGCTCAGTACTTCCAATTCAAGGCCCAAGTCGAACAGGGGCTCTCCTCGCTCTACGCGGCGGAGAACCGGCTGCGGTACATCATGGGCCTGTCGGTCTCCGACGGCCGCCTGATCCGCCCGGCCGACGAGCCGACCACCGCGATGGTCGCCTTCGACTGGGGCGCCGTCCACGGCGAGGCGATGGCCCGCCGGGTCGAGGTCCGCAAGCAGAAGTGGGAGATCAAGCGGCGTGAACTGGAGCTGATCGCCGCCCGCAACCACCTGCTTCCCCGCTTGGACGCCTTCGGCACGTACCGCTGGCTCGGCGTGGGCGACCACCTGTACGAGGACAACCCGGCCGCCGGCGCCGCGGCGTTCGACCCGGGCACCGGGGCGTTCAACACGCTGACCGATGGCGACTTCGAGGAATGGGAGCTCGGCCTGCGGTTCAGCCTGCCGATCGGATTCCGCCAGCAGATGTCGACGGTGCGTCACCACCAGCTGCTGCTCGCTCGCGACCGGGCTTTGTTGCAGGACCTGGAACTAGAGGTTTCGCACCAAATGGGCGACGCGATTCGCGATTTGGACTTGAACTACGGCCTGACCGAAACAAACTTCAATCGCCGAACGGCTGCCCAGCTTGAAGTCGAGGCGATCCAGGCGAGCTACGACCTGGGCCGGGCGACGCTCGACCTGTTGCTCGACGCCCAACGGCGCCGCTCCGACGCCGAGACCGCGTACTACCGTTCGCTGATCGATTACAACCTGGCGATCACGGACGTTCATTACCGGAAAGGCTCGCTGCTCGACTACAACGGCGTCTACCTGGCCGAGGGTCCCTGGCCCGGCAAGGCGTACTTCGACGCCCTGCGGCTGGCCCGCAAGCGGGACGCGAGCTTGTACCTCGACTACGGCTTCACCCGACCGGGCGTGATCAGCCGTGGGCCCCACGCCCAACGGATGCACTCGCAAGGCACGCCGATCGAAACGATCAACCCGATGCCCACACCGGCCGACTTGCCGGAAGGGGTCGAGGTGATCCCGCCGGCGCCCGCCGACGACACGATCGGATCGATCCGGCCGAACGGCGACACCGGCGTCTTCGCGGCGCCGGGCGACCAAGCCGGACGGCTCGCCGGCCTGACCACCGGCTATGATACGACCAACTACGAATCCACACCCCCTAGCCAGAGCGGCCCACAACGGCAACTCGTCCCGAACGGCGTTCAGCAGGCTTCGGCCACGACGCCCGCCGGAACGGACTACGTGAGCCAAGCGGGCGGAGCCCTCCCGATCACCTATGAACGTCAAGCGGGTTACACGACTGATCGCGCTGCTCCGGCGCCTGCAGTCGGGGCAGGGGGAGAACGCTGACGGCCTCGCCGAGGCCTGCGGCGTCAGCCGCCGCACCGTCTTTCGCGACATCGAGTCGCTACGCGAAGCGGGCGTGCCGGTCGAGTACGACGCGACCGACGAGAAGTACCGCATCGCCGAAGACTACTTCTTGCAACCGACCAACCTGACCCTCCAAGAGGCGTTGGCGGTCGTGATGTTCGCCGGGCGCACGAACGATTCCCAGCTCGACCCGGTCACCTCGGCCGCCACCACGGCCGCCCAGAAGATCGAGGCGGGCCTGCCCGTCGCCATGCAGGACGAGCTGCGCGAGGTCGCCGAGACGGTCGACTACGTGCCGCCCCCGACCAACCCCCTCGTTGAGAAGGGAACGGTCTATCAGACCCTGTTGCAGGCGAGCCTCTCCCGGCGGGTCGTCGAGATCGAGTACGACTGCCTCACCGAGTTCCGCCAGTACGCGACCGAACTGCACCCGTACCACCTGCTCTTCCGCGAGCGGAGCTGGTACGCGATCGGCTTCTCGCCGCGGCACGACGAGGTCCGCACGTTCAACATCGGGCGGATCCGTTCGATCAAACTGCTCGACAAGCCGTTCGAGCGGCCCGCATCGTTCTCGCTGAAGAAGCACCTGCGCAACGCGTGGCGATTGATCGCCGACGAGGGCCCCGACAGCCGGGTCCACCTGCACTTCTCCGCGGTGGTGGCGCGCAACGTCTCCGAGGTGCTGTGGCACCCGACCCAGCAAGCCGAGTTCCGCGACGACGGCTCGCTCGACTTCTACGTCGAGGTCTCCGGCCTCCGCGAGATCCTCTGGTGGATCCTCGGCTACGGCGATCAGGTCGAGGTCCTCGAACCGAGCAAGCTCCGCACGATGGTCGCCCGCCGCCTCAAGTCGGCCGCGGATCGATATGGGGACGATGCGCTGTAGGATGCGGCGAGGCTGCCCGCCGCCCCCGGGTCGCTTCCTCGCGTGGCGGCCCTTATAACGCGGCCATGTTCCTTTCCCTGGATGGCATCGACGGCGTCGGCAAGAGCACCCAGATGGCGAGGCTCGTGGCTTGGCTCCAGTCGCTCGGCCGCACGGTCGTCACCTGCCGCGACCCGGGCAGCACGCCGATCGGCGAGGCGCTGCGCGACCTGCTGCTGCACAGCGGCGAGGACCGCCCGATCGGACCCCGCGCCGAGATGCTCATGTACATGGCCGCTCGGGCGCAGCTGGTCGATGAGGTGATCCGCCCGGCGCTCGACTCGGGCTCGGTCGTCGTCTCGGACCGTTACCTGCTGGCGAACGTCGCCTACCAGGCCCACGCGGGCGGGCTCGACCGCGAGACGGTCATGGGGGTCGGCCAAGTGGCCATCGACGGCGTCGCGCCCGACCGGGTGCTGCTGCTCGACCTCGATCCAACCGAAGCCGACCGCCGGCGGATCGGGGAGCCCGACCGCATGGAGAGCCGCGGCGACGCTTATCGGGAGCGGCTCCGCCAAGGCTTCCTCGACGAAGCGGCGCGCGACACGCAGCGCATCACCGTCATCGACGCCGCGGGCGAGGTCGAGGCGGTCTGGGAGCAAGTCCGCGCGGCCGTCGTGCCGTTGCTCTAGCGGTCGGCCTAATGCCCGTTCGATAGCCCTCTCCTCTTTGGGGGAGAGGTTGAGTGAAGGGTGAGAACTCGCAGAACGCGACCCTCCCCTAGCCCCTCCCTAAAAGGGAGGGGGATTAAGCCGCTACTAGGCGGTCGCGTCGGCGGGGGTGTCGTCTTTGCCGAGGCGCGACGCGAAGTGGTCGACCACGAGCACCAGCACAAAGCAGGCGACGGCGATCGCGGCGCACGTTAGAGCGACCCCATCGATCGCTTCGGGCCAGGCGGGCTCAAAACTCTTGAGCTTGAACTCCTCGACGTCGGGCGTCGTGTCGACTTGGAACGGCCACACGCGGTAGAGCGACCCGATCATGAAGCCGGCGAGCACGGCCATCGTGCTCGACCAGTAGTTCGCGAGCAGCCACTTCAGCAAGCGGCTGAACGAGAGCAAACCGACCAAGCAGCCGACGATAAAGACCCCGAGCGTCGCGAAGTCGCCGCCGGTCAGGTTCGGCGCACGGTGCAGGATGTCGGAGATCGTCTCGTACTTGCCGAGGATGAGCAGCAGGTACGCCCCGCTGATGCCGGGCAAGATCATCGCGCAGATGGCGACCGCGCCGCAGACGAAGGTGTACCCGAGGCTCTCCGAGGGGGTGATGCGTCCCTGGCTCATCAGCCAGACCGCGAAGCACGCGGCCAGGATGCCGAGCGCGATCCCCTTGGCGGTCGCCGCCGGGCTCTCAGGGCGTGACATCCGCGCGACCAAGACGCCCGAGGCCAGGATCAGGCCGAAGAAGGCGGCGTAGGTGTAGGTCGGCTGCTCTTGGAGCAGGTAGACCATCAGCTTCGCCAGCCCCTTGGCGCCCAGCACCACGCCGACGCCAAGAGAACCCAGGAACCAAGCATCAACGTGCCGCCAGGCTTCGCCTAGCCGCCCGTTCAACAAATGGACCAACAAGTCCTTATCGAAACGCGACAGCGCGGCGAGCAGCCGCTGGTAGATGCCCAGGATCAGCGCGACGGTCCCTCCCGAGACGCCCGGCACGATGTCGGCCGCCCCCATGGCGACCCCTACGCCCGCTGTGCGGGCGGATCGGGACCAGGAGAATCCCTCCTCCTTATGGGGGGATGTTTGGGGCATATCGGGCCTCTCGTGGAGATGTTCGTGGCGGTTTCGAGTGACAACGGTACTGCACTCGGCCGCCTGCTGCACCCTGACGCGAATTGACGCCAGCATGCAAGATCCGTAAAGTCCTGCAGGTGGGTTGACAGGATCGCGGTACGCATTCCAGTCAATCCTTCCGCAGATTAGCGCAACTTGCTTCGTCTCAGGAGGGCGACGCCCACCGCGAACCAACACCAACCGACCTCGACGCCCCCGCCCCTAAGGACCGGGGAGGATCGACGCCGGCCACTCTCTTTTCACGTCTCAGGTGACGCTTGAGATGACACGACCGAGCCGCCCGAACCCGCTGAGCTGTGCGCTCCACGCGCCAGCCAAGCTGAACCTCTGCCTAGAGTTGCTAGGCAAGCGGCAGGACGGTTTCCACGAACTCCGCACCGTGATGGCCACCCTCGGCCTGTTCGACACGCTGCGGTTCGAAGCCAACGATTCAAGCGACACGATCACCCTCGCCGTGGACCCCACTTCACCCACCGGGAGGGGGATGCCCACCGACGAGAACAACCTGATCGTTAAGTCGCTGCTCAAGCTCCGTGAGTCAGCGGGTGTCGATCGCGGCGCCTGGGTCTCGCTCACCAAGCGGATCCCGCATGCGGCCGGGCTCGGGGGCGGATCAAGCGACGCCGCGGCCGCCTTGATCGCGGGCAACCGTATCTGGTCCCTCGGCTGGTCGATCGACCGCCTGAGCGAGCTGGGTGGGCAACTCGGAAGCGACATCCCGTTCTTCGTTCGTGCCTTGGCGGAGCCGCGTCAAACGATGGCGTTGGCAACGGGTCGAGGAGAAAAGATCACCCCGCAAAGGCTGTCCGCTCGCCGGCAGCCCGTTGTCGTCCTCAAACCAGAAACCGGCTTAGCCACCGCCGAAGTCTATCAGGCGTGTAGGCCGGGTGATTATGGTGATTCTGAGGGCGATCGATGCGGATCGCTGCTCACCGCTCTGGCGAGCGGGAACTCAAACAAGCTGCGGGGGTGTCTGACGAACACCCTCCAAGCGGCCGCGTTGCGCGTCGCCCCCTGGCTCGGAGCCATCGAGGGGGCCTTCGAGCGATGCGGTTGTGCGGTTCACCAACTCTCGGGAAGCGGCAGCGCGTACTTCGGGGTGACCCGAACGATGAGCGAAGCCCGGAGGTTGGCGGCGAGACTGAGGGCGTTCCGCCTTGGGCGGGTTTACACGACAACGTTTGGTTGAATTCGATCGAGGCGGACACTAAGGCATACAAACCGACGCGCACACTTAGTAGGGCGACCAAGAATGGTCGCTCAGCGCGACGCTGGGGCAGCTAACAGGAGCGACGGCTGTGATTATCACCGAGGTGCGAATCAAGCTGATGGACGAGCAAGGAGAACGCCTACGCGCGTTCTGCTCGATCACCTTCGACGACGCCTTCGTCGTCCGCGACCTGAAAATCATCGAGGGGGCGAGCGGTCTGTTCGTCGCCATGCCCAGCCGCAAACTCACGGCGCACTGCGGCAAGTGCGGCATGAAGAACCACCTGCGGGCCAACCACTGCAACCAGTGCGGCGCCCGGCTGGGCGAGGGTCGCGTGATCAAGGACGCCGACGGTCGCACCAAGCTGTACGCCGACATCGCCCACCCGATCAACTCCACCTGCCGCGAGATGATCCAAAGCCGGGTCGTTGAGGAGTACAACAAGGAACTCGAACTCGCCAAATCGCCCAACTACGTCTCTCGCTACGACGAATACGACGCCGGCGATTTCCACGACACCGACGACACGCCGGCTCCGATCCGCCGGATCGATTCGGCGCACGAGAAGACCTCCTCCAACAAGCCGCACCACCCCCCCCAAGGCGACCCGAGCCGCACCAGCACGGGCAAGCCGCACATTGCTCCAACGGACACCTCGAGCAGCGCCTACCTCGAGAAGGGCGCCGGCGAACGGGATCTCAACGGCCGCAACGAGGCGGGCGGCTTCGGCGCGGGGATCTTCTAGGCCGGCAGCGGCCCCCGCACGGGCAACGCAGACAACCCGGTCGCCCCATTTTGCCCAGTCAAGTTAAGGGCTAGCGCTCGCCTGCCCGATAGACTCATTGTGCTGGCGCCCTGCGATCTCTCTCGGATCGCTCTTGGCGGGCGACGGCGCCTCATGGACGTGGCGCAACAACCCGGCGGCGTTTCTCAACGCCAGCCGGTCACATGGAGGATAAGTGTGGAACGACCCTCTACCGGGGAGCCGCCTACCGGCTCAACGATCGATCTAATCGAAGCGAGGGCTCGCGAAGCCCTGCTCGATAAGTGCCGGCTCCGCCCCGAGGCGGCCCGGCTCCAGAGCCGGCCGATCCTTCGCGGCGGGACCGTCTGCGGGATCCATTTCGCGGTTCGTGGACCCCGCGACGTGCTGCTCACCGCCGTGTGGGACGCCCAGTCCGGCACACTCTGGTGCTACGACTCTCGCGGCGAGCGTTTTCTGCGGACCGAAGTCCGTTGAGCAACGCTCAAGAAAAAGTTTGACTGATCATAAACTCATTAGTATACATAGAGACACTCTAACGGATTGAGTGTCTTTCGCACGGAGGTTTCAGGACGTCAATGCTGGTGCTATCACGCAAAGAAGCGCAGAGGATCCGAGTGGGCGACGAGATCGTCGTCACGGTCGTGAAAATCGCGGGCGATAAGGTCCGCGTCGGCATCGAGGCGCCCAGCGACGTGCTGGTGCTCCGCGATGAGCTGGAGGCCTGGGACGCTGCCCCGGCGGCGGCGCCCCGCTGCGAGGCACGGGCCAAGCCCCGCGCCGCGGTCGCGTAGGTGGTCGGCCCCCGGGTTGGACGTCGGCGCTGAGCGTCGGCAACCGAGCTGGCGTAGCCGTCCCCCAGGAGCCGGTTCCCCAAGCCGATGGGGCGCGTGACGAATGCGTCTCGCTGGGCGACAATCGGCCGGGTGACGCGGCGGCCCGTTCGGATCGGTCATCGCGGTTCACCTCGGACCCTGCGAGACGAGACGCCATGGCGGCTGATAACCTGCGAGTGACGACACTCGGCGAACGGACCATCGACTCGCCGCTCAAGCGGCGTCAGTTCACCCCCGACGGCGCGCGGGTGCAGGTCGAGATCGATTTCGTCGTGGGCGAGGCGACCGCCCCCCACGACGCCTTCGAGAAGGCGGGCCCGCGCGAGACGGTCTACTTCGAGGCCAGCAAGAGCCGCGCCGCCGTGGTCACCTGCGGTGGGCTCTGCCCCGGCCTGAACAACGTCATCCGCCACCTCTTCTACACGCTCCGCAACGGTTACGGCGTCCCGTCGGTCCTTGGCGTGCGACACGGGTACCTCGGCCTCACCCCCGAGGCGCCCCTCCCCCCCGAGGAACTCTCCGCCGACTGGGTCGAAGCGATCCACCACCACGGCGGGACGATGCTCGGCACGTCGCGGGGGCGGCAGGACCCGGTCGTGATGGTCGACTACTTACAGAAACACAGCATCAATCTGCTGTTCCCGATCGGCGGCGACGGCACCATGCGGGGCGCTCACTCGGTCGCCGAGGAAGCGCAGCGACGCGGTTACGACATGGCGGTCGTCGGCGTCCCCAAGACGATCGACAACGACATCAAGTACTGCTTCCAGACGTTCGGATTCGCTTCGGCCGTGGCGGAGGCGGAGCGCGTGATCGACCGCGCCCACGTCGAGGCGAAGAGCGTCCCCCGCGGGGTCGGCCTCGTGAAGCTCATGGGGCGCGAGGCGGGGTTCATCGCGGCGGCGGCCACCATTGCGAGCGGCGAAGTCAACTTCTGCTTGGTCCCCGAGGAGCCGCTTGAGCTCGAAGGCCCGAACGGCTTCCTGTCGCGCCTCGGCCGCCGGCTCGACGCGCGGGGCCACGCCGTGGTCGTGGTGGCCGAAGGCGCGGGGCAGAGCTTCTTCGACGGGCAAGACCCCAAGGGGCACGACAAGTCGGGGAACGCGAAGCTGCACGACATCGGCCTCCTGCTCAAAGAGCGGATCGGTGAGCACTTCGATTCGATCGATAAACCGATCGGCATGAAGTACTTCGACCCGAGCTACTACATCCGCAGCGTCCACGCGAACGCGGCCGACAGCATCCTGACCGAACGCTTCGCCCGCCACGCCGCCCACGCCGCGATGGCGGGCAAGACCGATCTGTTCGTCGGTTTCTGGAACGGCCGGATCGTCCACGTGCCATTGGCCGCGTCGGTCGGCAAGAAGCGTCACCTGGCCCCCGACAGCGAACTCTGGACCGCTGTGGAAGCGATCACGGGGCAGAGCCGCTGGTGATCGCTTGCTGACTCCTGGACCAAGAGACAGCCACTTCGGAGTTAACGCCGAAGGAGGTGGGTCGAAGACTGGCAGCATCCGTTATTCGCAAGCGACGACGCCCTCCGTTGGATTCGGCTCGGACACATGTTGATGTCGCTTCGTGACAAGAGGAATAACGAGAGGCCTCATGGGCTTCTCTCTGACGATCAGCCGGACACGATCGTTTAAACGACCGAGTTACCAGCAGCCGACTGTCCGTTTCACCACGCTGAGCAGATTAAAACGCTCGTTCGCCCTTGCTATTAAATGGCCATCCGGCATCCGGCAACGATCGATAGATCCTTGTTCCGGCGAGTCCTAAAAAACAATGCTAGACGGGCCAGCAAGAGCGTGTAGGATCGACGAGGAAAGGCGGGTTAATGCACACGAAAACGAAGCCCCCGCGCATGCCGGCGACAGCCGTCGATCTGATCCCTTAGCATTGCGAGCGAACCAATGATCTCACT
This sequence comes from Planctomycetes bacterium MalM25, assembly GCA_007745835.1. Classification (NCBI taxonomy): domain Bacteria; kingdom Pseudomonadati; phylum Planctomycetota; species Planctomycetes bacterium MalM25. The sequence continues at coordinate 524,511 of CP036424.1, read as the reverse complement.
CCGAAACGCGACGCTTGCTGTTTGCTGCCTACTGCCCCTCGAGAGCATCGCTCAGTTCGTTCCCCGCCTTACTGTTGGCGATAAGAGCGCTCTGCCGCGAGCGGACGAGGCGCCCCTCTGGGACGAAACGGTCGATGGTTACTGGGGCGAGAACGGCCTCGGCGACCCCGCGTTTTCGATCGATCCCTTGCGGCCCGATCGCTGGATCGTGGGCAACCCTGCCCCTTTCGATGTCGGTCGCGTTTATGTGTTCGACAACATGCAACCCGGCGACAACCTGCCGACTGATTTCCTCAGCGGTAACGGCCTCGCCCTGCCCACCAATGAAGGAAGGTCCGAGCCTCAGTTTGGCGCTGCCGTTGATGCGCTCGGCGGTTGGTTTGCCGTTAGCGCCCCCCTGGGGGATTCGATGTTCGGCCAAGTCTTTATCTTCGATCCAAACCTAAACTTGGCAACGACCATCAACGGCCGCGACGTCGGTGCGGAGTGGGGCGACGGTTTTGGGAAGACCGTCCGGCTGACCCACCCGGTTATCGGCGACCCGACATCAGGGATCGTGATCGGCTCCGAGTCCTTCGCGACGGTCGATGAGTGGTTCGTTCCCTTCGCATTCACTCCCACGGTTCCGGAACCGAACACCTGCCTGCTGCTAGCGCTTGGTATGGCGGGCACTGCGACGCTTCGGCGGCGTTGCTAGAACGTATCGATCCTGAAACACCTTAAGCGAACGTTTCACGGCCATTCGGGGGGTCGCCCCTCTTCGATTGCCTTCAGGCCCTCGGCGGCGGACTCGGTCGTGCGTGAGGTCGCGCTGGCGATGGCTCCGCTGCTGAGCTGCGTGGCGAGCTGCTCGCCGATCGTCTCGTAGAGCAGCCGCTTGGTGAGCTGGATCGCTTGGGGCGCCGCCTCGCTGCAGTGCTTACCGAGCTCGAACGCGCGGGCCCACAGCAGGTCGGCCGCAACGATCTCGTGGAAAATCGCCAAGCGGTGCGCCTCGGCGGCGTCGATCGTGGCGGCGGTCACCAGCAGCCGGGCGGCGGACCCCGCCCCCACGCGGTGGGCCAGCAGCGGCGCCGCCACGCCCGCCACCGAGCCCCGGCGGGGCTCAGGGAAGCCGAACTCGGCCCCTTCGGCGGCGACGACCGCATCGCAGCCCAGGACCAGCCCCGCCCCGCCGGCGAGCGCCGGCCCGTTCACGGCGGCGAGGATCGGCTTGGGCATCTCGAGCATCGAGACCAGCAGATCGCGGTACTCGTTCGCCTCGTCGCCCCAGCGGGCGAGGTCGCCCCTCGGGTCTTCTCCTGCGGCGTTCATCTCGGCCGGGTCGCGCCCGACGCTGAACGCCTCGCCCGCGCCGGTCAGGATGATCGCACGGATGCGTTTCTGCTGGTGCAGGTCGCCGAGCGCCTGGCGCAGCTCGGCGAGCATCGCACGGGTGAGCGCGTTGCCGTCGTCGGGGCGGTTGAGCAGCACGGTCGCGACCGATCCGTCGAGTCGGGTTTCGATGGCGTCGCTCGGCATGATCATCGGTCGGTCGGTTCCGGGTTGTCGCCGACCCACTCATCGGCGGGGCGGAGATCGGTGGTGTAGTCGAACAGCGACGCCGGCGCCTCGACCCTGTCGAGCGCGTCGCTCCGCGTGATGAGCTGCCGAAACGGGCGGGCGATCGATCCGGTGGGCAGAGCCAGTTCGAGGCGAGCCGCCGCCTCAGTTAGCGGATCGCGCTGCGCCGCGGAGGCGACGATCCGCGCCACGTGCGTCGATTCTTGCAACGCGACGGTGACCCGATCGCTCAGGCTACCCGACAGCCTCTCCAGCGCCGCGGCGCCCACTTCAGGCGAAGGGAGGTGGAACGAGAGGCGGTAACCTTCAACGAGCCGCACCTGGACGTCGATGCTCTCACGCTCCAATGGGTTCGAAGCATACTCCGCGCAGTGACTCACGACCACGCTCGCGCCCCGCTCAAACGCTTCTTCGAGGGCTTCGCTCGGTGCCGCCGCCCAGGCCGACACGACAGGGCGGCGTTCTTCGACGAGCGAGCGACCGCTCTGACGATACACACACCCCGATTGGATCAACTCCTCCAGCCGGCCCAACACGTCCTCGCCACGCACGACGGCGATCTTCGACGCGGCCCGGTCGCCGGCGGCGAGCAGGGCGGGGGCGAAGTGGCTGGCGGCCTCGTCGGGGCTCAGTTCGCCGCTCGCGATCAGCAGCTTCAGCCCCGCTTGCAGGTGCAGGCGGGGAGCGAACACCGCGGCGACGGTGGCGAGCTTGCTGCGGGCGACATCGGGGCGATCGTCGCGGAGATCGAGATAGGCCCGTTCGACCGAGTCGTCGGTCGGCTCCAGCACGCCCCCCGGGGGCGCCTGGGCGGCGAGCCGGGCGGCGTCCTCGATTTGCGGGGCTTGGGACATCGGGCGTGTGGCGTAATGGCAACCTGGGGCGTTGGGGCGAGCGATTTCCGCAACGAGAGGCCCCGGATCACCAAACTGTAGCGTGAAGCGCAAGTCGTTGGTAGCAAGGAAGTTGACGCTTGATGGTCCACTCGATCCACCGGGTTGGCCTGCCGCGTGCTTTTCCGTTGCGTCGCACCCCGCCCCGTCACGCTCGACGGGTCCTCGTCCAACGCACCCCTCCGTGAGCTTGCCGTGCCTCGCACTCAGCGCCCCCAACGGAAGACGGTCTCCAGCACCCCGAAGAAGGGGGGCTCGGCCGCGGCGAAGCCCGCTTCCAACCCGAAGCCGGCCAAGGCCGCCACCAAGTCGGCGTCCGCCCACGACGACGACCCGGGCGAGTCGCACGTCGATGACCCGGTGCGGATGTACCTCATGCAGATGGGCGAGATCCCGATGCTCAATCGGGACGAGGAGGTCTCCTCCGCCAAGTCGATCGAGGCGACGCGGACCAAGTTCCGCCGCTCGCTGCTCTGCAACGACTACCTGCTCCGCGGGGCGGTCGATCTGCTGGAGAAGGTGCACCGTAAAGAACTGCGTCTCGACCGGACGATCGAGATCAGTGTGACCAACACGGCCGAGAAGAAGCGGGTGCTGCAACGCCTCGGCCCGAACCTGGCGACCATCAACGGCCTGCTCGAACTGAACACCCCCGACTTCTTGATCTCGGTCGACTCGCGTCGGACGAAGAAGGAACGCCGCGCGGCGTGGCGTCGGCTGATCGTTCGGCGGAACAAGATCATCCGCCTGGTCGAGGAGATGAATCTCCGCTTGCAGCGTCTGCTGCCGCTGATGGACCAGCTGCATGAGATCGGCCACCGCATGGCGACCATCAAGGAGCAGCTGGCCGAGCCGGAGCGTCTGCTCGATGAGACCCACGCGCAGGAGCTCCGCCACGAGCTACGCTACCTCATGCGGGTCACGCACGAGAGCCCGCAGACGCTGGCCCACCTGGTGGCCCGCACCAAGGAACGCCGCGAGAAGTACGACGCGGCGAAGCGGCGGCTGTCAGCGGCCAACCTGCGGTTGGTCGTGTCGATCGCCAAGCGTTACCGCAACCGGGGCCTCTCGTTCCTCGACCTGATCCAGGAGGGCAACACGGGCCTCATGCGAGCGGTCGATAAGTTCGAGCACGCCCGGGGTTACAAGTTCAGCACGTACGCGACGTGGTGGATCCGTCAGGCGATCACGCGGGCGATCGCGGACCAGAGCCGCACGATCCGTCTGCCGGTTCACATGATCGACACGATGAGCAAGGTCCGCGCGGCGACGGCCGAGTTCGTGCAGCTGCACGGCCGCGAGCCGTCGGCCGAAGAGATCGCCGAGATGCTCGACATGTCCCTCGAGGACGCCGCCTGCATCCTGAAGATGACCCGCCAGCCGCTGTCGCTCGACCAGCCGGTCGGCGACACGGAGGACAACTACTTCGGCGAGTTCCTGGAGGAGAAGCGGGACGACGACCCGCTCTACGACACCAACCAAGAGATGCTGAAGGACCGCCTCGACGAGGTGATGGCCGAGCTGACCTACCGCGAGCGAGAGATCCTGAAGCTCCGCTACGGCCTCACCGACGGCTACAGCTACACGCTGGAGGAGGTCGGCAAGATCTTCTCCGTGACCCGCGAGCGGGTGCGGCAAATCGAGTCGAAGGCGGTCCGCAAGCTCCAGCAGCCGTACCGGAGCCGGTCGCTGGCCAGCTTCCTGGACGGCGTCGAGATCCCCGTAGAACTGTAGGTCGAGCTGTAGGCCGAGCTGGATTTCTCGGGATTCGGCCCCTTTGCTTGGAACCAGGCCCGGGGCTGGTTAATCTGGAGAGTCCGGAGAGGCTGCGCCCAGCCGCCCCGGGAACCGCGTTCGACCCACCTTCATTCGCGTCCAACACGCGTCCCCCACCACTCCGCGACGGAAACGTAGTCGATGAGCACTCGGGCCTCCCTGTATCTCCTTCTCGCCGCCTGCCTGATCGTCGTTTCGGCTTGGACCGAAGCGGACGCCGAGACGCCCGCCAACGCCGTCACGGCGAACGCGGCCGACGACGCCCCGATCGACGTGGCGGACGCCGAGCCGGTCGAGCTGTTCGACGCGATCGACGACGGCCTCATCGACGTGAAGTTCATCGCCCGCGACGACCATCGCGGCCGGGTCTTTGTTGAGAACAAGACCGATCAAGAGCTGAACCTCCGGATGCCCGAAGCGTTCGTCGGCGTGCCCGTCCTCGCCCAATTGGGCGGCGGTGGTGGCGGCTTCGGCGGCGGTGGTGGCGGTGGCGGCCAAGCGGTCGGTGGCGGTGGCGGCGGTGGTGGTGGACTCGGCGGTGGCGGCGGTGGCTTCGGTGGCGGCGGTGGCGCGTTCAGCGTCGCCCCCACGAAGACCGCGAAGATCAACGTCCCGCTCCTGTGCCTCGACCACGGCAAGCGGATCCCCTCGTCGAAGAAACCTTACAAGCTGGTCCCCGCCGAGGAGCACCTCGGTTCGCGTCCCGAAGTGATTGAGTTGCTCTCCGCCTTCGGTCGCGGTGAGCTGCAACGGAGCGCCGCCCAGGCCGCCGTGTGGCACGCCAACAGCGACGTCAGCTGGCAGCAACTCGCCGCCAAGCTCGACGGCACCGCCCGCAGCTTCGTCCGCAACCCGTACTTCACCCGCTTCGAGATCCAAGCGGCGATCGCCTACTGCCAAGAGGCGACCCGACGTGCGGCCGATCGCGAGTCCAACGAGGACGAGAGCGACACGCCGGAAGAGGGCGAGAGCATGTCGGAGGGCGTCGAAGAAACGGTCTACAACAACGAGCCCAGCGCCCTCTCCGAGGCGAGCTGAATCGCGGGCACACCGCGTGAGGGCGACCCGCAGCTCTTGAGGCCGTCGTCTGGCTAAGCGGCCATGGCGCCCGGCCCGGCGGTCGGAGCCCCACGGAGCGCCGCCCGGTACTTGTGACGCAGGTCGGTGTAGCTGATCCAAGTGAAGACCGTGAAGCCGCTCAGGAAGACCAGGGCGGCCACTTCGAGCATCTGCGTCCGATCACCAGACCCCCGCTCGGAGTTCTCCCCCTCCGAACTGCCCCGCTCGGCAAAGCTTCGATCCCGGTCGGCGTTGCTCGACTGAGAATCGGCCCCGCCCGCCCAGCTGCGTGCTGCGTTGCTCTCCGCCACGCTCCCGTCGCCACGGTAGCTGACGTTGCGGGATCGGTCGCGCGCCGTGTCGCCGTAGAAGGGCGGTGGGGTGGCCGGCCGATCGGCGAATCCTGGGTTCCGTGCAGAGGTGTCGGCGCCGCCGTAACTCGTCCGGCTCAAGTCGCTCCCCCCGCGCCAGACGTCGCTGCTGTTGTTCGGGGCGCCGCTGTACGTCGCCGGCCTGCGGTCGCTTGGGAACGACGGCTCGGGCTGACGGACCGACGTGACGCTCCTTTGCCCGGGTGGTCCGTACGTCTCACTATCGTTGGTGAAACGCTCCAACACCGGCGGCCCTTGCGGGTTGGCGAGCTGAGGCCCCTGAGGCGTCGTCGTGCCGTAGGGGTTCCTCTCGAAGCCGTCGTTGGGGTTCGACCGCGGCACAGGCTGCACCGGCGTGGTGTTCGTGGGGGGAGGGGGCAACGGGATCTGAGCCGAGCCGGTCGTCCCGTTGCTCGGGGCGCCGTACGGGTTCGTGCTGCCGGCGTTGTAGTTCGGCGTCGTGCTCGTGTTGTACTGCGGAGTGGTCGGGTTCCCGTAAGTCGGTTGCCCCGCGGGGGGGACGGTTGACCTGCTGGTCGGGGTGGGCGGCGTGACGGTCTCGTTCACGCCGTAGCCGTTCGTGCCGGTTGGCGCGGCGCCGTTCTGCGTCGGACGCGTTCCGTAGGGCGTGCTGCCGGGGGGCGAGCCGACGTACGCCTGCGTCTGCCGGATGCCCGAGTCGACCGCCGTGTCGGCCAGCTCGTGCGCCTGGGCATGAACCCACTGCTCGGCTTGCTGCTGGTCGTAACCCAGGTTGCGGGCCGCCTCCTCGAAGCCCTGCTGGAGGGTCAGCTCATTCGGGTTCTGGTAGACGACGTGCTGCTTGGGCGCCGGGCCCCACGCGGGCGTCGCGGGCTTGGCGACGACGTAACGCGGCGCTTCGCTCGCCGGCTTGCTCCCCTTGCGATCGACGGCTGTCAGCTGCCGCGGCGCGGCGCCTTCACCGAAGGTGATCCGCACCCGCTCGATCGGGCCGACGTCGTCCGGCAGGTGGCTCGAGAGCGAATCGACGCGCCCAGCGCGGAGGTCTTCCAAGTCGGTAGGCGAGACCCGCACGTGGTACTCGTAGCCGCTCGCCCGGCCCTCGTCGGAGGGCAACGCCGGCTTGGCGTGGACCGACTCGGTCGGTTCGACGGGCGCCCAACCGAAGGTCACGGCCAGCAGCGAGATCACGAAGCAGTTCACAGGGGTCATCACCACGGGGAAGCTCCCAGGGGGTTGGCTCGGCTCGGCGAAGGGCCTGGAAGCCCCGGTTCACCGAGCCCTAATCGTATCGCTCAGCAACCGCTGGTGCGAACGATGGGAGCGCTAGTTTATCCAGGGGGCCCGCATCGACCTAGGCGAGTTGTGAGACCGGGCGGGTTACGCCGGCCCCGCAGGCCGGACCGACTAGGCGGTCGGGGACTCGGCGGCGGCCGACGAGGCGGTTGAGGAGTCGGCGGCCGCCGACTCGGCCTGGAGGATGTCCAATTCCTTGCGGACCATCTCCAGCAGGGCCTGCATGAACGCCACGAGCATCGGCCCCACGAGGATGCCGATCGGCCCCAGCAGCTGGAGGCCTCCCAGCACGCTGAGCAGTGCTAGCAGCGGGTGCAGGTTCGACTGCCCGTGCAGCACCAGCGGCTTGATCACGTTGTCGATCGTCGAGACGAGCCCCCCCCCGTAGATCGCCAGCAGGATGCCGGGCCAGAAGCCGTCCTCCTGCAGGAAGAAGACCCACAGCGCCACCGGGATCCAGACGGCGGTCGCCCCCACGAACGGCACGATCGCCAGCAGCATCGTCAGCACCGTCAGCAAGAAGATCGGCGAGCCGGGCTCCAAGGCGAAGTAGTAACCGATCCCAGCCAACAGCCCCTGCACCATCGCCGAGAGGAGCGTCGCCAGCACCACGGCGCGGCTGACCGACGTGAACTTATTGAGCAGCTGGCGCTCGTAGTCGTCGTCGAGCGGCGAGAGGTGCATGAGCGATTCGACGATCGCCGGCCCGTCCGCGAAGAAGTAGTAGAGCGCGAAGATCGTGATCGCGAGCCCGATGCAGAAGCTCACCACGGCCGCAAAGCCGCTCGCCCCCCAGCCGAGCGCCTTGGACTGCACGACCGACTGGAGGTACTCCGAGGCGTTCTTGACGAACTCTTGCAGCGTGAAGCCCTCGTCGACCGACGAACGGACCCACGACTCAAGGCTCTCCGCCCGGCCGCCGAAGCGATCCACAATGTTGGCACGCACCGCGTCGTCGCTCAGGTACTCGACGACGGCGGTCGTCTCGACGAACGCCTTCCACACGAAGTAGGCGCTCGGCGCCAGCACCATGAGGGCGATCAGAGAGGTGCTGGCCAACGCGGCCAGGTGCTTCCGGCCGTTCAGGTGGCTAAGAACCCAGCTGTGCATCGGCTTGCACACGACCGTCAGCACGGCGGCCAAGAAGAGCGGCACGAGGAAGGCGGCCATAACCCGGAAGAACAGCACCCCGATGAACGCCGCCACGCCCAACAGGATGATCAGCGAGATCACCCGCGGCGCGCCACGGACCAGTTCGCCCCCCGTGGGTCGGCGTGGGCCGTCGGCCGGTTGGTCGGCCTGCTTGCTGGGTCGCTTCTTCGACTTCTGGGACACGCGCGGCGGCTCCGTGGGTTGGTGTGAGAGGGAGTATAACGGTCGCACGGCCCACGGCTGAGCCCGATGGCGGGCCCTTCGACCAACAATCTCCGGGTGTGGTAGCCTGAAAGCTTCTCCCCACTCGCACGGCGTCCCCTCCATGAGCACTCCACCGGACGAAGGCGATCACGCTCCGGAAGGGGCGAGGCGTATCTCGGTCGTTGTGCCGTTGCTCAACGAAGAGGCGACCCTCGCCGAGCTGCACCACCAGCTCCTGGCCGTCGCCGAAGCCGAGGGTTACGACCTGCAGATCGTCTTCGTCGACGACGGCTCGACCGACCACTCCTGGGAGATCATCCGCACTCTCGCCGCCGAGCGCCCGCGGACCGAAGGGGTCCGCTTCCGCCGCAACTTTGGCAAGGCGGACGCGCTGAGCGCGGGTTTCGCCGTCGCCACGGCGCCGGTCATCGTCACCATGGACGCCGACCTGCAAGACGACCCGGCGGAGATCCCCAAGCTGCTTCAGAAGCTCGGCCCCGGCGAGGGCGGCGATTCGTACGACGTCGTCAGCGGTTGGAAGTTCGACCGCCAAGACCCGTGGCACAAACGGTGGCCCTCGCTCGTGTTCAACGCGCTGGTCAGCCGCCTGATGAAAGTCAAACTGCACGATCACAACTGCGGCCTGAAGGCGTACCGCCGCGAGGCGCTCGAGGAGGTCCGTCTGTACGGCGAGCTGCACCGCTTCGTGCCGGTGCTCGCGGCGGCGCGCGGTTACCGCGTGGCGGAGGTCGCCGTGCACCACCGGGCGCGCGAGCACGGCCACTCGAAGTACGGCGCGTCGCGCATCGTGAAGGGCCTGCTCGATCTGATCACGGTCAAGTTCCTCACCGGCTACGGCGACCGACCGCAGCACCTGCTGGGGGGCGTCGGCCTCCTCGGCTTCCTGGCGGGCGGGCTCGGGCTGACCTACCTGGCGGTGCGGTGGATCGTGTCGCGCCTCGTGCCGGGGCTCGAACCGCTCCACCTGCACGAGACCGCTTCGCTGTTCTACTCCCTGGCGCTGTGCCTGGTCGGTTCGCAGTTCCTCTCGGTCGGCTTGCTGGGCGCGATGATCACCGCCCTGCTGACACGCGACGAGCCGAGCTACTCCATCGCCGAACAGACCGCCGACGATCCCGACACAGCGCCCCGATGAGCGACACCCAACAACCCGCTGCGTCCGGACTCGGCGCCCACGCCCGCTGGCTGATCTACACGGTGCTGATCGCCGTCGCGATCGGCCAAGCGGCGGGCAAGATCCTGGCAGTCAACGCGGTCGACCTGGTGCGGATCGAACATGGCCGCGTCCAGAAAGCGCTCGGCAAGGAACGGGAGCGGCTCGAACGCCAAGGCCTGGAGGGCGACGCCTTGCAGACGGCGCTCGACTCGGCCGAGACCGAGATCACCCGCAAAGTGCGTCTGCAGCGTCCGTTCCTCTCCGGCAACGACCGGAGCCGCTGGATGGCCATCCGCGCCCTCGCAGAGAACGGCAACCACTATATCGAGCCCTTCTTCGAGGAGCGGACCTGGGACACCATCGACATGGTGCAGCACTCGGGCCGCGATGGGAAGTTGCACCTCTACTCCAGCAAGCCGCCCCTCCTGATGGTCCTCCTCTCCGGCCCCTACTGGGTGCTGATGAAGGCTACGGGTCTGACACTGGGTGAAGCGCCCTACCTGCTCGGCCGCACGATGCTGCTGCTGTTCAACGGCGGGGCGTTGCTCACGCTGCTGGTCTGCGCGGCGCGGCTTATCGAGCGGGTTGGGTTCGGCGACGTCGATCGCCTCTTCGCGATGGCGGCGGCGGCCTGCGGGACGCAGCTCGCCGCGTTCACGCCGGTGCTGAACAACCACCTGTTCGCCGCCGCCGCCACGGCCGTCGCGTGCGACGCCTGGCTGCGGCTGCTCGATTCGGAAGACGGGATCGCCCGGCTGTCGCTCCGCGCCGGTCTCGCCGCCGGCTTGGCGACCGCTTGCGAGCTGCCCGCGCTGGCGTTGGTCGCGGTGATCGGATTATCGCTGCTCATGAAGCGACCGGCGGAGACGCTCCGCGGCTACGCCGTAGGCGTCGGGGTGGTCGCGATCGCCTTCTTCGGGACCAACTACTGGGCCCACGAGAGCCTCCGCCCCCCCTACGCCCACCGGAGCGAGACCGACCCGACCGATAACTGGTACGACTACGAGTTCACCGTCCGCGGCGAGACTTGCGACAGCTACTGGCGTAACCGCCGAGGGATCGACGTCGGCGAGGCGTCGAAGGCGACCTACGCGTTGCACACGCTCGTCGGCCACCACGGCGTCTTCTCACTCACGCCGGTCTGGCTGCTGAGCCTGCTGGGCGGGGTCCGTCTGCTCGCTTCGCGCGACGGGACGACACGCCAACTCGCCCTCGCCACCGCGCTGATCACCGCCGCCTGCCTCGTCTTCTACCTCGGCATGCGCCCGCAGGGCGACCGCAACTACGGCGGCTCGACCAACGGCTTCCGTTGGCTCTTCTGGCTCGCCCCGATGTGGCTGGCGATGATGCCCGCGATGATCGATCGCTTGAAGAACCACCGCCTCGGCTTCGCCCTCGCCGCGGCTTTGCTCGCCTGGTCAGCTATGTCGGCCAGCTACCCGACCTGGAATCCGTGGACCCACCCGTGGGTCTACTACTGGATGGATTGGCTCGGGTTCCGAGTCTTGTAACCACTCACAGCACGGCGCCCTTCGGGTCGGCCCAAGTCTCTTGGGCCTCTGCCAACCACGAACCGTTCTCGCCGTTCGGCTCGGGGGGGGCGTCGTAGGCGGTCTCCTCGGCGTACTGGCCGTACCGCGTCTCGCCGGTCTCGGCGGCCGCGATCGGCGGGGCGGATTGAGGGAGCGGCGCGGGCGCCCCGTAAGCGAAGGCGCCGTCGTCGACACCGGTCGCGCCGTAGGTGACCGCCTCGGCACGCGCCAAAACGACAGGGGTTTCAGCAACCGGAGCGGGCGTTGGCGGCGCCGGCGGGCGTTCGACAACGACCTCCTCGACACGCCGGCGTGTTTCCACAATCGGCTCGAGCGGCAGGTACTCCGCGTCGACGTACGCGGGCCGGGGCGCGGGGGGCTCGGGCGCCTCCTCGACGATCGTCTCGACCACCTCGACGACCGGCTCCTCAACCACCTCTTCGACGATCACTTCCTCTTCGAATTCTTCCTCGCCGAAGCGGAGGGGCAGCCGCCGCACGTCACCGCCCAGTTCGGTGAACATCGAGCGGACGTGATCGTGGCAGGTGAACAACAAGATCTGGTGGCCGTCCGCGGCGAACTCGCTCATCACGGCCGCCGCGATGCGGGCGCGGCCGTCGTCGAAGTTGACGAGCACGTCGTCGAGGATCATCGGAAGCTGCACGCCGCGGCGGGCGTACATGGCCACCAGGGCCATGCGGACCGACAGGTAGAGCTGCTCGCGGGTGCCGCGGCTGAGCGACTCGACCGGCAGCGATTCGCCGTCCTCGTTGTCGACCAACAGCACGTCGTCCGCGAGCGGCGTCCAGACGCGCGGGTAGCGTCCGCGGGTGAGTCGGTCGAGGTACTTCGAGGCCTCGATGAGGGTCTCCGGCTGGCGGTGCTCCTCGTAGTCGCTGCGGATCAGTTCGAGCATGGCGCCCACCGCGGCCCGCTCGCGCCAACGCTCCTTCGCCTCGGCGATCTGGGCGTCGATCAGATCGACCTCGACCTGCTTATCTGCCAGCTCGTTGTCTTCGATCATCTCGGCGCGTTCTTTCTCAAGAGCCACGCGGCGGACGGCCAGCTCACGGAGCTGCTTCTCGTACGCCTCGTGTTCGGCGGTCAGCTCCGCCCAAGTGCCGTCGAGCCGGAGCGCGCCCTCGCGGCTCATCAACTCGAGGTAATCGGCCTCGGTCCCCGACGCGCCGATCGCCGCGGCGATCTCGCGGGTGAGGCGGCCCCGCTTCTCGTCGAGCTTCGCGGCCTCTTCCAAGTCGGCCACCACCTGGCGGAAAGCCTGGTCGCCATCGACCCGCGCCAGGGCGAAGAGCGACTGCCGATCCGATTCAATCCGCTCGGCGTGGGAGGCGTGCTTCTGCTCCTTCTCCTTGAGCTCCTTGGAACGCTCGCGGAGCTTCTTGCGGTGGTCGATCCGTCCCTGCTGCAGGCGGCGTTCGCTGAGCAGGTGCTCCAGCTGGTCGGGCAGCTCCGCGTCTTCGAGGACGAGGTCAGCCTCCTCCGCGATGGCGAGGATCCGCTTGCTGAGCTTCTCGTGCTCGCGCTCGCAGCGCTCGATCTCGTCCTGCTTCACCTCCGCACGCGAACGCATCTCCGCCAGGCCCTGGTACTGACCGGCGAGCTTCTCGATCTCCGCGGCGGTGGTCTCGTCGGGCAGGCCGACCGAGCGGAGCGTCGATTTCCATTCCTTCTCCGCGGCGACCAGCTCCTCCCTGGCCGTCTTGAAGAACTCCTCCGCCGAAGCGGTCTTCTGGCTCGCCTTGCGGCGTTCGGCCTCGACCGGCAGCATCCGCTCGAGCTCTTCGAGGTGCTTCTCCGCGTGCTGCAGGCGGACGACGACCGAGCCCTCCTTGAGGGGCAACTCCTCGTCGAGCACCCCCTGATCGGCGAGGGCGGATCGCACTTGCTGCTCGGCCGCGTTTAGTTGCTGCTGGCAGGCGAGCAACTCGTTCGCGCGGTTCTCCTCGATCTGATAGCGGAGGTACCAGCTGGCTCCGCCGCAAAAGAACGCCAACAACCACCAGGCTCCCACGCTCACGCCGGTGATCATCCACCAACCGAGCACCACCGAGGCGACCGCAAAGATCGAGGCCAACAGCGTGTAGAGCTCCAGCGGAATGACCTGGGCTTCGATCAACCGGTCGCATTCGGCTTCAAGACGCTCGACCTGCCGGCGCATCTGCTCGACCTTCTGCTCCGCCTGCAAGCGTCGCCGCAGCATCGAGACGAGCTCGCCCGCCTCCTCGATATTGTTGGGCAGGCCGAGCTTCTCGCTCGACGTGAGGGCCCCCTCAAGCTGGGCATCGAAGTGACGCTCGTTGCCGCGGAGCGCATCGAGGTCGCGGCGGGTTTCGTCGACCAGGCGGTCCGCCTCGCGGACCGCGTCGCCCGCCGGCTTGATGACGGCCAGCATGTCGTCGTCCAGTTCGGGCGCGGCCTCGGGCGAGGGCTTGTGACGCCACAGCTTGGCGAGGCGGGCGGACTCCGCTTCGACACGGGCGTCGAGCCGCTCGACCTCCTCGCCCAACTCGGCGGACTGGTGCTCCAACGCGTGCAGCCAGTCTTGCTGTTCGCCCAACGCGTCCAGGCGGCAGCAGCTCCGCACGAGCGCCTCGTTCACGCCGAGTTCCTGCATCTCCTTGTGGAGCTCGCGGCGTTGCCCACGGAGGCGGTCGCGTTGGCGTTGGTGCTCTTCGGCTTTGGTGTTGAGCGCGTCGAGCCGCTCGAGCGGCTTGTCGCCCAGCTCGGGGAGGCCCTCGAAACGGATGCGATCTTCGATCACTCGCTCGCGCTCCGCCCATAACGGCTTGAGGCCCAACGCGATCTCGATCCGCCTCGCGCGGCGTTCCGCCTCTTTCAGGTCCCCTTGGAGCTGGTCGGTCTGCGCGTCGATCTCGTCGATCTCAACAGCCAGCTTGCTATAGCGGCGGGCGTCGAGTGTCAGCTCGTCGATCTGCACACCGAGCCGGTCACGCCGCTTCAGCAGGTCGTTGATGAGCGACGGCTCGCCCGGGACGTCGAGCAGCTGCTTGCGACTGTTGCGGAGTCCCTGAATCACGTCGTAGAGCGAGACCCGGTCGAGGCCCGAGGTGAGCCGGTAGATCCACCGCGCCGCCTCGGCGCCCTCGAGCGCGCCGAGCTCGTTGATCTCGTCCAAGCCGATCGCGAAGACGTTGCAGTAGGTCCGCTCATCGACCGACTCGAGGGCCTCGCGCAACAAGCGATCGCCCTGCTGCTCGCCGTCGGGCAGCGTCACGGTCACGCGGCCCCGGTCGTCGTCGCCCCGCTCGACGTAGCGTTCGGCGCGCAACGGCCCGTCGTCGGTCAGCAGCCCGAGCGATCCGCCCGGGCTGCCCCCCTCGCGCGGCGGGAGGTACCGCTCGCGGCGTTCCTGAGTCACGCCGTACAGCATGGCCCGCAGGAAGTGCATGAGGGTCGTCTTGCCGGCCTCGTTCGGGCCGTACAGGACGGTCACGCCCGATGACAGCTCGCGCAGGCGCAGGTCGTTCCAGACGCCAAAGCCGTCAACGTAGATCTCGTGGAGCTTCATAGCGGAAGGCCTCGGGCCTCGAGTGAAGTATCTGCGGGGGGCGACGCGGTCGGAACGCGCGTCAGGCCTCTTCGGTCATCAATGCCACGCCGAGTTTGGCGACGCGGTTGAACAGGTCGTCGCGGTCCGTGGCGCCCTCGATCTTGGTCATCGAGGCGAGCGACGCGTCGGGCAGCGGTTTCGGCGCCAGCTCGTTCAAGTCGAGCGAGAACGCTTCGTTGCGACGGAGCACGTCGACTTGGCGTAACAGGTCGCCGAGGATCGTCTCCTGGTCGAGCTGCTCGTGCGGCGGCTCGTACGGAGAGCGGCAGACGAGCGAGTGGCTCCAGCAGTACGGCTTCTCACGGGCTGCTTGCTTACGGAGGTCGTCGAGGAGCTCGTCGTTCAGCGCGTCGGGGCGTAGCTGCGCGACCAAGGGGCCGACGCCTTCCAGCCGCCAAGCGATGAGCTGGTGCACGCCCTGCGACTTGATCCGCACCTTGTCGAGCCGCTCGAGCAAACGCGTGCGGAGCTGTTCGTCCGTCACGCCGGCTGTGAACTCGATGGTCTCCTCTTGCCAGCGGATGATGTCGGTCGCGGCGAAGCGAGTCTTCGCTTTGCCCGTCTCGTCGACTTGCACGATGGTGCAGCCCGAGGGCCCCGGCTCCGCGGGCGAACGCCCTTGCGGCGAGCCGGCGTAGTGCGCAACACCCGGGTCGTGGTCGACCGTCGCCCGGCGGGCGCGGCCGCCGAGCGCCATATAATCGACGCGGTCGCCCTCTTTGCCCGGCGCGTCGCTCGTGCCGTAGGCGACGCCGATCGTGAACCGCCCGTGCGCGTCGCGATGGAAACCGCTGGCGTCGATCTCACGATCGCCGGGTCGGCTGATGCCCTGCACGCAAGCGACGACCGAACCGTCACGCCGCAGCTCGTGGGACTCGACACGGCCGGTCGGGAAGACGATCACGTTCTCCGGCAGCCTCTCGGTCCGCGGCCATGCGTCGGGCGGGTCGAGCAAGCCGCCGGCCCAAAAGACCGACACACCACGCTTCTGCAGCCGCTCGAACTGCTCGATGAGGAACGCGACCGTGCGTGGCGTCGCGCGGCGGGCGTCGAGCACGTCGCCCGAGAGGAGCAACGCGTCGGCGTTCTCCGAGAGCGCGGTATCGAAGACCCGCTGCGCCGCCTCGTAGGGCGCCTCGCGCAGCATCTTGCGCAGTTCTTCGGGCGCTTCGGTAAGGCCGTGGAGCGGGCGATCGATTCGCAGGTCGCTCGAATGCACGAGCCGCACGGGCTTCGTAGACATCGACGCCTCCTTGCGTGGACAGGTCGCGTTGCGGGGGTGGGGGCGCAGACGGGGAGTCTGGGTTCGCCCAATCGTCAGAATCTACCCAGCATCCGGGAATCCACCAACTTCAGATCACGAGAGAAGCCCACTAGACGCGTAGCCCAACTCGCCCCGATTCACTAGCATCCGGGCTCACGCGACTCCCACAGCGCACGGAAAAGCAGGCAACCCGTTGTTCGATCCGCCCCTTCTGCCGCTCGTCGATCAGGCCGCCGAACACTGCCGGCGGGTTGAGGAGCTGGTGCGGGCGGAGATCCCCCTCTCGGCCCAGATGGAGGTGGGCGTCGATCGCCTCAACCCTGAGGGGCTTTGGCTTTCGATGCCCTTGGAGCCCAACCTCAACCCGCACCAAACGGCTTTCGCCGGCAGCCTCAACGCCCTCTGCACCCTCGCCGGCTGGGCGATGACGCACCTGCTGCTGGAGCAGCTCGGCGTGTCCGGGTCGACCGTTCTGCGGCGCAGCTCCGTCAAGTACCGCGAGCCCGTCGAGTCGCCCCGCGTGGTCGCCCACTGCCTCCCCCCCCGCGAAGCAGATTGGACGCATTTCGCCGAGATGCTGCGGGTTAAGGGGCAAGCGAAGCTCGATCATGTCGTCGAGATCGCCGGCGCCAACGAAAAACGGCCCGCCGTGCTGTTTGCGGGCTCTTATGTCGCGGTGCGACATGACTGAAGGCGCCATATTGGCGCCCTTCATGCCGATTAAAATCTCTCCGCGACCGGAACCAAGGCGCCATTGTGGCGCCCTGGCGATCTGGCAGAATCGCCTTATTTTCCCGCATGTCGTTTCAAACAAAGCACTTACGTCGCCCCAATGCGGATTGGCGCCCCGATTGCTTATTGGTCTCTCGCCGAGGTGAAAGTCCTCCCGCTGAGGACGCCCCGGCTGGCCCCGCCCTTCGGCGTGGCGCCCGAATCGAGCCGGCAACCCTCCTAAGGAGACCCATATCATGTCGAAGTGCACCCCCACGAACCGCTTGTCTCACTTGCTCCCGCCTCAATTGGCGGACGTGGACTCGCTGGTGAACCATTTCTTATCGCTCGCCCCGCAGAAAGGGGTCGCCCCGACCAGCTGGTCGGCGCCCGCCTCGCTGTGGGAAGCGGACGAGAAGCTCCACGTCGAGCTCGATGTGCCCGGCGTGTCGGCCGAGGCGGTCGAGGTCACGGTCGAGAACGGCCAGCTCTCGATCACGGTCGAGCGATCGGCCGGCGAGAATCCGCCGACGTACGCCTACAACGAGCGGCGTTTCGGCAAGGTGACCCGGACGCTCGACCTGCCGGACACGGTCGATCCCGAAACGGTCGACGCCCAGTTGCGTGACGGCGTCCTGCGGGTCTCCATCGCTAAGCGTCCCGAGACGCAGCCACGGCGGATCGACGTGCGTCAGGACTGAGTCCGCACGAAACGCATCGTGATACTCCGAGAGCCGCGACGGCCTGCGCCGTCGCGGCTCTCTTTGTGTAGATGCGATGAAGATTTGTGACATACACGCATTCTTAACCCACCCTTCACCCACTCAGCATGTTGGCTCCGGATACTCCTCGCCTTAATGGTTTCCTGCCACGAGAGAGGCGACCGCTTCTCTTGATCGCCTGCCGGCGCCCCGCCGGCGCCAACACCTTTGGAGCATGTCTGATGAAGCTGACGACCCTGTTCACCTGCGCCCTGGCGCTCTTCGTGCCCGCCTCTCTCTTCGCCGCGGGCAACCTGCAAATCACCGAAGTCTACGCCGGCATCACCGGCGAAGACGGCACCCCCGACTGGTTCGAGCTGACCAACCTGGGCGACATGTCGATCAGCACCGGCGGCCTGTTCTACGACGACGAGTCGGCCGATCCGGCCGTCAACGCCCCGCTCGACGACTTCACCCTCGCTCCGGGTGAATCGGCCATCTTCCTGCAAGACGGCGAAGCCGCCGACATTGCGTTGTTCGAGTCCGTCTGGGGAGCTGGCATCAACGTCGGTATCGCCGCGGGTGGTGGCGGACTCAGCCAAAATGGCGACGCCGTCTTCATCTTCGACAGCAATGTCCTCGACGCGAACACCAACATCATCGACTCGGTCTCGTTCGACGGCTTCGGCGGCACCGCCACGCTGGAATTCACCCCCGCGGGTGTCGGGACCACCTCCGTCGTCGGCGTGAACGGCGCGTACGAGTCGAACGCCTTCTTCAACGACAACATCGGTGACGCTCAGAACATGATCACGCTGGTCGGTTCGCCCGGCTTCGCGGTCCCCGAGCCGACCGCCGCCCTGCTCGCGGCCCTCGCCGCTTGCGGTTTCGCCGCGCGTCGCGTCTGAGACGCCCGCTGATCGCTCTAACATCAACGATCGGGCCCGGGGGAGAGACCCTCCCCCGGGCCCGATTTCTTCTTCCTATCTTGGCCTAATGACTCACCACAACCCGATGCGCCACCGCCCCGCTCTCTGCCTCACCGCCTGCCTGCTGAGCCTCCTCGGCTCGAACTCGGCTCCGGCCGGCTCGGCGAGCTACCAGTTCGGTTCCAACGCCAACGGCCTCGGCGGCCAGGCTTCGGCCACCCTCCAAGACGGCGGCGCCACCCTCTCCCTTGAGGTGGTCGATTCGCTCAGCGGCGCGGTGCTCGACGAGCGCAGCCGCAGCGGCCTCGGCCTCAACTCACGCGGCGTCGCGGGCGGCGTCGATCCCGAGGTCGATAAGTTCAACCTGCTCAGCGGACCGCCCGAGTTGGCGGGCGCCGGCGAGGCGATCCGGTTCAGCTTCGATGTCGCGGGCGTGCTGACCTCGCTCGACTTCGACGGGGTGAAAGACGAGAGCTTCGAGAACTTCCGCCTTGAGACGCCACGCAACGGGGTTGTCACCTTCTTCGACTCACAGATCGGCCTGCGGCTGCTCGACGTCGGCAGCATCGACGAGCCGGGCGTGACCCTCCTGCTCGAAGAGCCCGGCGGGACGATCGACGACGAGATCCACAGCCTCGCGTTCGCCTTCGCCCCCGGCGAGGAGTTCACCCTCATCTACGGCGAGTACTTCCCAGAGCCGTCGGAACTGGTCCCCGGCTTCACGCCTGAGTCGGGCAACGGTTCCCGGCTGCAGGGCCTTGGCGTCACCTTGGTTCCCGAGCCGGCCGGCGCCCTGCTGGCGATGCTCGCCTTGCTCTCCGCAACCGGTCGTGCGCGGCGGATCGGTTAGAGCGTTTTTCGATCAGGCGTAGCGGGGTGGCGATGTGGCGCCGCTCGTCGTGCGAAGGCCTACAGGGCCGATGAAGCGATGAGCAACACCGCACCGTCAAATCGCTACGCCTGTGAGAGAAGTGCTCTGGCGAGCCGGGCATTCAACCGGCGGAAGGTTGTCGATTCCGTGGGAGGGCGAGGCTCCCACGGAGCCACAAGCGGGCGCCCGGAACCGACTCGCCGGGAGTGTCGCCCTTCCGCGTCTCTCCTTCCCCGGCGCAGAGCCCGCCTAAGGCCCGCTGAGCCGGTACGGCCTGGCCTAACGCTGGCCGAACTTGGCGATGTCCGCCGAGGTCAGCTCCACGTCGATCGTGTTCTCCTGGTCGGCGGCGACCTCGAAGAACCCCTGAATACGGACCCGCTTCACCCCGATCCGCTTGCCCGCAGGCGAATCGGGATCGGAGTTGATCAACGTGATGCGGTGCTTGCCCACCACGGCGCCGTCCTGCTCGCCGTAGGTGCTCACCACGAAAGAGCCGTCCGGTTGGATGTCACCAAAGCCGGGCTTGCCCGACTTGACCGACTCCCCGGACGACTGCGGCGCGAACGAGATCCGCCCGCCCGTTAGCGGCTGCC
The DNA here is from genome assembly GCA_007745835.1 of Planctomycetes bacterium MalM25. Taxonomy (NCBI): domain Bacteria; kingdom Pseudomonadati; phylum Planctomycetota; species Planctomycetes bacterium MalM25. The sequence goes on along the minus strand of CP036424.1, from coordinate 504,842 downwards.
CATCAAGGAGCACCGCGCCGGTCACCGGGGCCACCACGTAGTCGGGCCCGCCGCAACCGAGAACCGCCAGGCTCAAGAGGGCGAGGCGAGTGGGCGTTCTAAAAATCACCGAGCACCACTCCATCGATTCGATCTCCGAGCATCCAGTAGACGCGGTCTTCAAGGTCTTCGGTCAAGAAGTGGACCGAGCCGTCAACGAACGCGAAGTAGGCTCCGCCGGGGTGCCAGCTGTAGGCGCAGTCGTCGGTCCCGCTGCCGTCGGGCAGCTGCTGGCGGTCTTTCTCATTCAGGGGGAAAGGCCTCGACCCTCCCAGGTTGCAGTTGATGACGTCCTGCGTTTTGAACAGCACCGCCCCGTCCTCGAAGCTCGTCCCGAGCCAGAGCGGGAAATCGGTGCTCTCCGTAAAGTACGCCGCCTCGCCGAAGGCGATCGTCTTGCTGGTCCCGTCGGCGACGTGCCGGATCGCGATGCGGTTGTAGCGTCGCTTCTCGTGCTCCTCATCGACGCCGTCGCCGTCGTAGTCGGCGAAGAACTTGTTGGTGAGCAGCGCCTCGGCCCGGCGTAGGAACAGCCCGCGGTCGCCGTAGCCTCGCGACCCCTTGTAGTGGCTCGACCCGTATCCCGAGGTGATGAGCAGCGGCTGATTGAAGTAAGGCCCCTCGGGGACCGTCTTGGGCAGATCGACGCTCGGGCAGAGGAAGGCGCTGATCACGGTGTCGCCGCCGGGGATCGGCGTCGGGTCGCCGGTCCACGTCTTGCGGAAGATCAGCGGCTTCCAAGGGTCGCCGTTGAATTCGGGGTGATCGATGTCCACCAGGGCGTCGTAGGACGCCTGCTCTTCAAGCGAGGGGAGCAGTTTCGTCGCCCACCCGAGGCCGTCCTCGGCCTGGTCTTTGGGGCTGGGGCTGTCGGTCGTGTAGGCCCCCTGCGGGAACTCGCCGAGGGTGTCGTGAACCATCAGCGTGGCCAGGCCGATCTGCTTCAGGTTGTTCGAGCACAGGCTGCGCCGGGCCGCCTCGCGTGCGGCCTGCACGGCCGGCAGGAGCAACGCTACGAGGATGCCGATGATGGCGATCACCACGAGCAACTCGACCAAGGTGAACCCGCGCAACCGGGCTCGATCTCCGAGCGTTCTTCCTACCATCCGTTCACTCAACTCGCGTGTTGTAGAGGGCGCTAAACTTTCCGCCTGACCACGGCCTTTGGCACGATCATCAGGTCGGTGACTTATAAGGCTTCAGCGCACCAACAACGATGCCTCTTCACGGACACTTAACACTAGCCAGCGAACTTCACACACACTTAACTCAAACTTAACCGCGATGGCCTTGAGGCTTGATCTTGCCCCTCTACGCTGTTGGGACTTCTGGCGGAGCCGGCCGTGAACTCGGTCCTGCTCCCTATTCCCGCGACCTTCACCGAGAGCAGCGATCACGATGCCGCGCACCCGCCTCCCCCTGATGCTGATCGCCCTCTGCGGCGCCCCCCTCGCGAGCCATGCTGAGCTCTACATCAACGAGATCTTCGGCGACCCGGGTGGTGGCGGGCACGACTTGCGTGACGAGTTCATCGAGCTGCGTGGGACCCCCGGCATGTCGCTCGACAACCACTACCTGATCTTCGTCGAGAACGAGAACGACGCCTCGAACACCGGCCCGGCCGGTCAAATCGATAACATCTTCGCACTGGGCGACGACCCGTCGACGCCCGCCGTAGAAACGCCCTACACGATCGGCAGCAACGGCTTCCTGGTCTTCCGCCAGGGGGGCCACATGGGCACGCCCGACAGCCAGGGCGACGCCGCGGGACCGAGCCTCTACACCTCCGCCCCCGGGACGACCGACCTGATCAACACCGGCTCCGGCAAGGGTTACGGTTCGGGCGCTGGCAGCTCGATCCGGGCGTCGGACGACGCTGACGACGGCAAGCTCGAGAACGGCGGCTGGACCGCGATGATCATCCGCAACCTCGGCGACCCGGTCGACAACGCCCCGACGATCGGCTTCGACCTCGACGAGGGGAACGACGGCCTCGACGTGCCGACCGGCCGCGAAGACTGGGAGATCATCGACGCGATCGGCGTCCACAACGAGATCCGCGAAGCGCTCTACGGGCGGACCTACGCTCAGGTGAACTTCGGCTACGAGCGCCCCGGCGATTCGTTCTTCACGCCGCAGGGCTTCGTCACCTTCGAGGAAGCCAACCTCGAACCGGGCGCGGTCTACGTCGGGCTCGGCTACGAGACCGAGTACATCGCTCGCTGGGGCAACTCGACCGGCCAGACGCCCGAGGACTGGCACATCTCGAACCTGACCGACAACTCGGGGTCGGGCTCGCAGGGCGCCCCGCTCGATTTCCGTCAGTCGTTCACCGGCAACCACGGCGACCTGGCCAGCGGCAACCCGAATGTCGCCCCCTCGCAGCCCCAACCGGGTGACGACGACTTCCTCGAGTCGAGCCAAGCCGTCCCCTACGGCACCAAGCTGCTCGACAACGTCGGCGCGCCGAACTACATCACGGGCGATTACAACGATGACGGCGTCGTCGACGCGGCGGACTACACCGTCTGGCGCGACACGCTCAACACAACCGGCAACGAGTCGGCCCACCCGGCCGCCGACAACAACCACGACTTCGTCGTCGACTCGGCGGACTACGACTTGTGGGCCGCCAACTTCGGATCGCCCAACGCCTCGCCGGCGCCGAGCGCCTCGGCCGCGGTTCCCGAACCGGGCGCCGCGTTGCTGCTCCTGGGTGCCATCGGCCTCGTCGTCGCAAGGCGGCGATAGGGGCTTTTCAGCCCACCGGCCACCAGAGACGCGCCACCGCCACGCCGGCGGCCGCGGCCGCCAAGCCGAGCAGGACGTTCAGGGCGACGTTGCCCATCGCGAGCAGCGGCTCACCCGCGTCGAGGTGGCGCACGGTCTGATAGCCGAACGTTGAGAAGGTGGTCAGTCCGCCCAGCAGCCCGACCGTCAAGCCGGTGTGCCAAACGCCTGCCGGCTTGTCGGACGGGGTCCAGACTTCGTGCATCAAGAGGCCAAGCACGAAGCAGCCCACCACGTTGACAAGCAACGTTCCGTGCGCGAAACGTGCGCCCCAGGCCGCCGTACAGGCGACGCCCACGCCGTGGCGCAGCACCGCGCCGGTCGCACCGCCCAGGGCGATTGCTAACAGTCGGGCTAGGGAATCATTCACTCGCTCGCCCCTCCTCTTGGGTGCGCGGTTCTGCCCGGTGTTCGACCGGCGGACGACACCGACTTGAGCCCTTTGTGCAGGGCTCGTCCAGCCGGGCCGGCGATCCGCGCCACCGTCGCAACCGTCAGACCGCGCGCTAGCAACGCCTTCGGTTTCCCCCGCCCGCCTCAACCAGAGAACGCAGCCTACCGAAATTACCCAGTAGACGCATCTCACCCGATGCGATTGGGCCGCCGGACCACGCGGGTCAAACACACCGAAGGAACAACGCCAGCAAGGCGAGCGCATGCTGCAGGAGGCAGCGACGATGGAACAACGGCGTAAGGAAATCGCTCCGGTTTTGATCAGCGGTCTAGCGACCGCGGCCCTGGGCCTTAGCGCGGCGATCGTCATCCCGTGGCCGACGGCCCAGCGTCCGGACCGTGCTGAGCCGCCGCGCCGGATCAGCGGCGCACTCGCCTGGCCGGTGGCGCAGCTCCCGCCGTTGACCGCCAACGTGCCGGCCACCCCCGAGACGCCGCCGTTCGGCCAGTCCCTGGTGTCGGGCGTCGAGCTCCAACTCTCCGAGCCGGTCGCGGCGTGCGAACTGACCGATTGGGACCCGTTCGTCACCGACCCGATCATGCTTCGCGAGATCAAGCGGCCCCGGTTCGCTGCGGCCGCCCCACCGAGGCGCGGCTACGAAGGCCAGTTGGCGATCTTCCTCCCGGGTCAGCCCAAGTGGCGGGCCGGTGACCGGCGGCCGATGGTGATCACAGCCACGATGCGCGAGCGTTGGTCGATCGGCCCGATCGATATGCTCCGCGTGGCGCGTGCGGCCGGTTCCGCCGGAGTGCGGCCTCGGTCGGCCTTACGGGGTGAGTTGCCGCGGCGGCTGCAAACGGCCTGGCTATGGGTAGGAGATTGGGTGGCGAAGCTCCCGCCAGCCGTCGAGGCGCCCAAGGTCGCCGCGGTGACACCGCGGCTGGTCGCGGCACGGCTCCCGGCGAACAAGCCGGCTGTCGTTCTCAAGCCTTCGCCCGTGGTGGTTCGGATGCCGACCATCTCGGAGTACCTCGCCGGCAGCCGCGGAGCGGGGGACTTCCCGATCCCGACTGCGCTCGGCGAGCAGCTCGACCGAGTCGCCGAGCGCAACCGCCTCGCCCCTTGGGCTTGGGCGGTCGCCTACCGGCTGCGGACACTGGCCGAAGCGCCCGCGGACGACGTGGCGGCGCACCGCTCGCTGGCGGCGCTCCGGTCGGCCCACGCCGAGGCGCTCGCCGACGCCGACACGCTCGGCCAGCCCGCCGACGCGACCGAGCTCCGCCGCGCCGCCTACGCGCTCAGCCGCCGAGTCGCCACCTGGCGAGCGGAGCAGTCGCACGTCCTGCACGTGGTCAACAACCCGCCCTCCTCGTCCGATCGCCTCGCCGCGGCGCGGTGGGCGATGTCGGCCAAGGGGCTCGGACTCGCGCCGGGCGTGATGCTCGCCGAACCGCGTCTCGCCTCGCCCACACCGGTGTTGCGTGTCGCCCGCCGGATCGAGGAGTACGAGCAGCGGCCAACCGGCCGCCTCGCCCGACTGCTTGCTGAGGACGCCGAACGCCTCGCCGCGATCGGCGGCGCCGAGGAGCAGGCCGTCGCCACCGCGATCCAGCACAACTACCGCAACGCGAACCTCCGCGTTGCGATCGCCGCGGGGCTGATCGAGCGTCTCCTGCCGCAGCCCGAGCCCATCGTCGCGCCGATCCGCGACCGCATCGCCGGATCAAGCGTCAGGGGGCAGTCAACGACCAAGACGCAGCTCGCCCTGCGATTGCAGCCCGATCCGTCCGCTTGGCGTCTGGGGCTCGACGCCCAGGGGGTGGTCACCTCGCGCACCTACTCGCGTGGCGGGCCGGCCGTGCTCCGCGCCCAGGGCGCCACCTCCTTCGTCGCGAAGAAGCTGATCGTGCTCGATCACACCGGCCTCCGGGCGGCGCCGACCGTGGCCGAAACGCAGAGCGTCTCGCAGCGGCTCGTCGGCTTGGCGACCGACTACGACGGCGTGCCCCTCTTGGGCGGCTACGTCCGCTCAACGGCGAAGAGCGAGTACGGACGCCTCCGCGCCCGAGCCAAAGCCGAGACCCGCGTGAAGGTCGAACGCCGCGTTTGCGACACGCTCGATGAGCGCGTCGAGCCGGAGCTGGCCCGCTTCCAGCGGCGCTTCGCCACCGGGGTGACCCAACGCGCCCAAGCCCTGGGTCTTGGCATCCAACCGGTTGAGATCCGGACCACCGACACTCGGCTCATCGGTCGGGTCCGGGTCGCCAACGACCAACAGCTCGGCGCCCACACGCCCCGCATGCGGGCGCCGCGCGACAGCTGGCTGAGCGTCCAACTGCACGAGTCAACGCTCAACAACGCGCTCGACGGACTCGACCTCGCCGGCGAGACGCTGACCAACGCCGAACTGCGTGAGCGGCTCACGACTCGCCTGCAACTCCCAACGCGCGAGAGTTCAAATGGCGAGGTCGCCACGCTCCGTTTCTCTCGCGAGGAGCCCATCCGCTTCCGCTTGGAAGAGGGGCGGGCCCGCCTCACCTTGGCGATCGACGAAATCCGCGTCCGCGGACGCCGGCATCGCAACTTCAAGGTTCACGCTTACTACCGCCCCGAGGTGATCGGCTTGACGGCGACCCTGGTGCAGGATGGCACGCCCGACATCGAGGGCCGCCTTCGGACCGGCAGCCGGCTGCACCTGCACGGCGTGATGGGCAAGGTGCTGGGCGACAACGCCCGCATCCCGCTGGTCCGCCTCAATGATAAGACCCCCACACGGCTGACGAGTGCCCTGGAGGGTCTGGTCACCAACCAGCTGGTCATCGAGGACGGATGGCTCGGCCTAGCGATCGGCCCTGAACGCCCCGCCGACCGGATTGCAGTTCGGGTCGGGACTTACGTCCGTTGACACTAAGTCAACGCAAACGAGCCCATCTTTTTCGCATAGGGCGTTGACGAAAGTCGCGAACCAGGGCAAACTGCTTCCGCCTGTTGATATCAAGTCTCAACATCGGAACCGAGGCCCATGCGATCACTCTCTCGCGTCAACCCGCAAAAGCGGGCGTTTACCCTCGTTGAGCTGCTGGTCGTCATCGCGATCATCGGCATCCTGGTCGCCCTGCTGCTACCAGCGGTCCAGGCCGCTCGCGAGGCGGCTCGGCGGAGCCAGTGCCAGAACAAGATGCGCCAGCTCGCCCTGGCGATGCACAACTACGAATCGACCAACCGGGAGTTCCCCCCGTTGATCGATATCAGCCTGGGCGAGTACCGCTGGTCGCCGCAGGCGCGGATCCTGCCTTACTTGGAAGAGACCACCCTCTATCAGAACATCGATTTCAACTTCGACTACCACCGGCTTGGCCTCGACGGGACGAAGTACAACTCCGAACAGGAAGCGCTCGAGGCGGGCATCCTGAAAGCGGCGCGAGTCGATGTCTTGATCTGCCCGAGCGAAGAGCGCGACGAAGCCCGGCTAACGAGCGACGGCCTCGCCCGCGACTACCCGCTCAACTACGCCGTGAACGGCGGCGTCTGGCTCGTGTTTGATCCGGCGACCGGCCGCGGCGGTTCGGGAGCCTTCGTGCCCGGCAAGGGGTTCAGCGCCGCCCGCTACCCCGACGGGCTGAGCAAGACGCTCATGATCTCGGAGGTCAAAGCGTGGATGCCCTACAAACGTGATGGCGACAGCGCTCCCGCCACGGCGCCGACCGACCCGCAAGCCATTTGCTCATTCGGAGGCAACGAGAAAGCCGATTCGGGCCACACCGAGTGGATCGATGGCCGCGTTCACCAAGCGGGCTTCACGGCCACCTTCACGCCCAACACGGAAGTGCTCTGCATGATCGCCGGTAACGAAGTCGACTCGGACTTCAACAACCGTCGCGTGAGCACCAACCACGAAGCGACCTCCGAACCAACTTACGATGAGAGCGCGGCGCCGACCTATGCGGCGGTCACCTCGCGCAGCTATCACTCGGGCGGAGTCGTCAACGCGGCCATGATGGACGGCTCGGTGCAGTCGATTTCGAGCGACATCGACCTGACCGTTTGGCGTTCGCAAGCGACGCGGGACGGAGGGGAAGTCGTCTTCGAATAGTTCACGCGCGACAACCTGCCTAGAAACAAAGCGGGCGATCGAGTCAGACTCGATCGCCCGCTTTCTTTAGGGAATCCGACCAGACGGCTCAGAGCGTCGAGGTCGGCTGGGCCGGGTTCAACGCGACCGGGCCTCCGGTCGGCGTCGGCGCCGGGGCGCCCAGCGGCGTGGGGGCCATCGCCAGGTTCGCGAGCATGCCCGTCGAGCCGTCGAGCATCGTGAACTGCACGCTCCCTTCGGGCGTCACCGCCGACTGAACCAACTCGACGCCGTGCGTGTTGGAGATCGCTTGCGACAGGTTCACGGCGCCGGCGACCAAGAGGACGTCGCCCGGCTTCAGGCCGTACTGCTGCGACGGACCGCCCGGCGTGACCGAGGTGACACGGAGCCCGACGCCGAAGTTCGTCTGCACCCGCTCCAGCGAGATCCCGAAGTACCAGGCGTAGGTCGGAACGGCCGGCTTGCAGGTGCAGTGGTGCGTGCAACCACACGGCTTCGGCGGGCAGACCACGACGGGCGGCTCGATGACGGGCGGCGGGGTGATCACCGGCGGAGGGCACACGATCGGAGGCTTCGGCGGATGGATCACGATTGGCGGCTTGGGGCAAACGATCGGGGGCTTCGGCCGGATGACAATCGGGGGGTGGATCGGGGGGTGGATCGGGGGGTGGATCGGGGGGTGGATCGGGGGGTGGATCGGCCGCTTCGGCGGGCACACGATCGGCGGCTTCGGCCGGATGACGATGGGCGGCTTAACGATCGGCGGACGCGGGGCGATGACGATCGGCGGCTTGTGGACGGGCGGCTTGATCACGATCGGCTTGTGGTGGCCGGGCATGCCGATCTTCACGGCGCCGCCGCCGATCGAGACGTGTGGCGAGCGGCCGCCGCGGCCGGCGTTGCCGATCTTCACGCCGCCCAGGTTGATGCCGAACGACTTGCCGGCTTGGGCATCGGAGCCAACGGAGAGGGCCACGGCGGCGACGAGCGTGGCGGTCAGGGTCGAGCGGATCATGGCGGGGTCTCGCAGGTGGGAGGCTGTCGGGAGGACTCGGTCGCCGGGCTCACTCGCCGGCTTCGATTTCCCTAGATAGCGACCCGCGTGCCAGCACCGCCGTCTGGCGAACCTAAACCCATTGAAAACAGACGTTTACGCCGTTCTCTTGGCTATCATCACACCGCGAAGGCTCGCCAGAATGACATCTAATTGATTCCACCTTGGGTCCTTAGGTGTCAATTTGATGCACATGCGGGAGGCGTCTCCCGACGCCATACCGGGTCTTGAGCCGCCTCGGCTGGCATACCGAAATCGGCGTCGGAGACGCCTCCTACAGCCCCCGCAGCCTACCCGCGGTAGTGGACCCACCGGCGCGAGGTCTGGAAGAGAACCACGGTCACGGCGACCACGATCGCGAACAGCCCCCACGCCATCGCCGAGGCGTAGCCGATCTCCAGGTCCCGGAAGGCGACCAAGAAGAGGTGCAGCGAGAGCATCAGCGTCGAACCGGCCGGGTCGCCGACGCCGTCGCTCACGAGGTAGACCTGCGTGAACGCCTGCACCGACTGGATCAGGCCCATCACCAGGTTGAAGAAGACCACCGGCGAGAGCATCGGCAGGGTGATCGACCAGAACCGACGCAACGGCCCGGCGCCGTCGAGGCGGGCCGCTTCGTAGAGCGACTCGGGGATGTCACCGATTGCCGCGGTGTAGATGACGACGAAGTTGCCCACGCCCCACAGGGCCATCAGCACCAGCGCGTCCTTCGAGCCGAACCACCGCCCGGGCGAGTCGGCGGGCCAGCTCGGCGGGTAGGCCGCTTCGCTCGTGCTGTTGAGCCAGCCCTGTGCCGGCAGGCCGAGCGCCTCGCCCAGCAGGTGATTCACAAGCCCCGCCTGCGGGTCGAGCAGCCCCATCCACAGGATCGACGACGCCACCACGGGCACGACCGACGGCAGGTACCAGAGCGTCCGATACACCCCCACGCCGCGGACCTTCTGGCTCAGCAGCACCGCCAACCCGACGCCCAGCGCCACCGAGAGCGGCACGCTCACCGCAGCGTAGTAGAAGGTGTTCCACAGCGCCCGCCCGAACGGCCCGCCGGTCCACAGCTCCTCGGCGAGCCGCTCGTAGTTCCGCCAGCCGACCCAAGTCGGCCGCGACAGCAGGTCGTAGCGAGTGAAGCTCCACCACAGCGACGCCGCGAAGGGCCAGACCGTCAGCGCCAGGAATCCCACGATCCAGGGGGCGAGAAACGGCAGGGCTCTCGGGTGCTTCATTGATTAACCACGGAGCCACAGAGAGCACGGAGGAAGATCAACTTAGTCGCTCATGTAGACCGTAACACCCCAAGCTCCCATCGGCAGCCTCCTCGGTGCTCTCCGTGCCTCAGTGGTTCAAACCCCGGCCAGCCCCTAAACTCTCCCGCATGGAACCGCTGGAACTCAAGGCGTCGCGCGTCGATTTTACCGCCCATCGGGACGCGGCGGGGGTCCCCCACGCGACCTGCGGTTCGTGGCTCGAAGCGGTCTACGCGCTGGGTTACCTGCACGCGCTCGATCGGCCCACGCAGATGCACTTCGCCAGCACCGTCGCCGCGGGGCGGGGGGCGGAGCTGATCGCGAACCGGCCGCAGATGCTGGAGGTCGACCGTTTCCTCCGCCGCACGGGCGTCCATCTGCGGCTGAGCGAAGAGGTCGGCATGCTGTCGCCCCGCATCCTGGAGCAGCTCGAGTGGTACTGCCGGGGCGTGAACGACGGGCTCGAGGAGATCGGCCGCACGCTCCCCATGTGGGCGGTCGGCTTCAAGCCCGAGCCGTGGACGCCCGAAGCGGTGATGCTCATCGGCAACCTGCTCTCCTTCGCCGGCCTGGCGGTCGGCGAGCAGGAGGCGGAGCGGGTCATCCTTGAGCTGATCCAGCTCGGCATCGAGGACGAGCGGCTCCGCGAGCTGTTCAGCCCCTATCTCGACGGCGTCGACTTCGAGCCGCTCCGCGAAGTGAAATTCGCCAAGCAGATGTCGGACGACGCGCTCGAGCTGCTCGCCGACCTGCCCCGGCTGGCCGGCAGCAACGCCTGGGCGGTGGCGCCGTCGCGCAGCGCGACCGGCGCGGCGCTGCTCGCCTCCGACCCGCACCTCGAAGTGAACCGCCTTCCCGCCATCTGGTGCGAGACCGTGCTGCACTGGAAGACGCCCGAGGGCCGGCCCGAGTACGCCCTCGGCGCCACGCTGCCCGGCTGCCCGCTGATGGCGGTCGGTCGGACGTCGCGCCTCGCTTGGGGCGTCACTTACATGCACGCGAACACGAGCGATCACTTCATCGAGGACGTCCGCCGCAAACCCGGAGAGGATGGGCCCGATGCCGATGCCGAGGGCGTGTGGCAGTACCGGCGGGGCGACGACTGGCGCGACTACCAGCCGCGCCTCGAGCGCGTCGGCCGCAAGGGCGCCGAGCCGATCGAGGAGCTGGTCTACGAGAACGAGGTCGGCGTCCTGACCGAGCCGCCCCAAGAGGAGGGCAAGCACCTCTCGGTCGCCTGGGTCGGCTCGCGGCCGGGCGGGGGCAAATCGATCGGCACGTGGCTCGACGTGATCGGCGCCCCGTCCGCTGAAGCGGCCGCCGAGGTCGTCCGGAACTCGCCCCACCCGTCGCTCGTGTGGGTGATGGCCGACAGCCAGGGGCACATCGCGAAGCAGGCGAGCGGCTGGCTCCCGCTGCGGGGCAAGGCGTCGGGGCTCGTGCCCGTGCCCGCTTGGGATGAGGCGCAGCACTGGCAGGGCGTCGTCCCCGCGGAGCGCCTCCCCGGCGAGTTCGACCCGCCGCGGGGCTTCGTCGCCTCGGCCAACGAGGAGGCGTACCAAGCCGATGGCGCCCCGCTGCACTCGCACGGCCTGCACGACTACCGCCGCCGGCGGATCGACGAGCGCCTCACCGAGCTGCCCAACGCGACCGTCGAGGACATGCAGGCGCTGCAGTACGACGTCTACAGCACCCACGCCCGCGACCTGCTGCCCGTCCTGCTGGCCCACCTGCCTGACTTCCACCCGCTGAAGCAGCGGCTCGGCGAATGGGACCGCTGCTTCGACCCGCAGAGCGAGGGCGCCGCGCTGTTCATGGCCTTCTACCGGCACGTGCTGCTAGAGGTCTTCGGCCACGAGCGAGGCATCGGCCAGCGGCGCATGATCTACCTGGCGACCCGCATCGGGTACTCGGCGCTGGTGCTCACCGCGATCGACCGCACCTTGCCCAAGGTCACCAGCAGCTGGTGGCGGCAGCGTGACAAGGGCGAGATGATCCGCCGGGCCGCCGACCGGGCCGCGGCGGAGAAGCCCAAGAAATGGAGCCAGGTCAACTCGTTCCACTTCACGGATCGTTTTTTTGGTGGCGCCCAGGGCCAGACGACCACCGGCCGGCTGCTGGGCTTCCAAACGGCCAAGGCCGCCATGCCGGGCTGCCACGCGACCCTCTTCCAGGGGCACCTGAAGGCGACCGCCCGCCGCGAGTCGACCTTCGCGCCGAGCTACCACTTTGTCGCCGACCTGGCGACCGACGAGGCGTGGACCAACCTGCCCGGCGGGCCGAGCGAGAACCGCTTCAGCAAGTGGTACAAGGCCGACCTGGCGCGGTGGACCAATGGCGAATACAAGCGCCTCCTCGGCGCCACGCCGCTCAACCCCGACGGCGAGTGAGCGGCGGGCCGAATTGTTGGAAGCGAACCACCCGTTTCGGCTCTGAATCGGCCGAATGGTCGGGGGTGGTTTCAAACAATTCGGGATCGCGCACGTGGCCAAGAATTTTGGTTGACTTGGCCACGATTTCTCTTCCAGTGTGACACACGTGTAGTGCTAGGCCCATTCCATTCCAGCGGGGTGCGTGAAGCCGACACTTGTGATCTTGAGTCAAGGAGAGACAAGAGATATCGATTCAAAAAAGCGCTGTGCCCAATCTTCTTGCGGGCCAGCTATCGTGGTAGGACGCATCACCGTCATTTCCACATAATGGTTGTTCCAGTAGACAGAACGTGCCTGGAATATGACCTCTCGCCCGTCATTTGAAGTCGCCTCCCAAGACGCTTCAACCGCATGCAGGCCTGCAAGCATCACGGGACGGATCTTTGCTGAACTCACGTCCGCTGCGGGGATCGCTGTGATTAGTCTTTCGACCATGCCGTGAAGAAAATCTAACATCTGATCTTCTGAGTTAATTCCAATGTCCACCAATGAAAACCGATCTACGCCAATAGAGCCGACAATAGGATAGGGACCAAGCACGGGACACAATGCCACGATTGAAGCGTGAGGGACGATTCTCAGGGCATCTTCACCATCGACAATCGTCCATTCGGGGCCGGGTCTCTTCAGGATCACCGATTCGTCCGCACAAGACAGCTGAAGAGCGCCTATCCCGATATTGCTTAGCTGCTGTTCAACCTGGGCTCGCTGCCCCGCCAATCGCGCTGCCTCGACCGCTGGAAACAGTAACAACGGTGAGGCGGCAACTAGACCGCCAAGCAAGAAGCCAAAGACCCCAGATGCTCGGCAAGAGTTACCCTGGTATTTGCCGAGACCCAGCAGCGACAATAAGCCAAAGATTGCCGCCGTCACTCCTGAGATAACGGCGAATCCGAATACGCCAACCCTCGCCCAAAGCACCCAGGCGGGTATCGCCTCCCCAGCAGGGAGCGTAGAAGCGAGTGATCGCTGCATCGATCCGATAAAGACCGGTCCTAACCACACTAAGGCGAGTGAGAAGATCGCCAAGTTCCTTGCCGTTCTACCGAAAGGAACCCAAAAGCCTGCTTCGTGAGCGGCTCCATTGTCCTTCATGGACGAATGCTCCTGTAGACGATGGGCGTTGCCCAATGCCGCCGGATGGGGCAGGCAACGAGATCGATGGTGTAAACACCCATTGTACGCCAGCCGGATCGCTGCACAACGAAACGAGCCGCACCCCGCCCGATGGCGGAGTACGGCTCGCGTTGTTTAGGTTGTGAGTCTTTCGGCTCACCAGCCGACGTTGACGCCGACGTACGGGGCGGCAACGTGCACGCCGCCGCCACCGACGGTGACGTACGGGGCCGACACGACCGGCGTCACGTAGTGGTTCGAGTACACCACCGGGGCGGTGTGGACGACCGGCGCCGCGACAACCGGACGCGCGACCACCACCGAGCGGCGGACGTACGGGCGGACGACCACGGCACGCGGAGCGACCACCACGGCGGGGCGGTACGCGCGGCGGACGACGCGGCGGTAGCGGCCCGCTTCGGCTTCGGGCGGCAGGGCGAAGCCGACGGCCAGCAGGGCGGCCACGCCAGCGACGAGGTACTTCTTGTTGATGCGGGACATGGAACAGGCTGCGGGGTTAGAAGGTGAGGGACGCGGGGTCGTCGCCTCGGGGAGTCTCTAGTTCTCTCTTCGTAACGCTCGGGACCGAGCGGGCGCACGCGGCTGCGCCGACTTTTCTGGAAGGGCGCCGCGGGGCGGTCGGGCATTCTACGGCTTTGGGCCGGCTTGGGGTGGGAAAAACTGTCGATTCGGGCGTCTGGCGAAGGAGGGCGCCAATCTGGCAGCCCCCGGCCGGCTCAGACCCCCTCTCGGGCCCGGCTAAGCCAGAATGACAGCCCGGCCCCAGGGGCCCCGCGGCCCCAAAGGGCCTCTTTCCCGGGGTTCGAGTCCTTTCGGACCTATTGGCGCCCGAGTTGCGTTCTTCAGCGGATCGACTGCGTCACCGGTACGCCGTGACAGGGTCACCGAGGTGAGAACCCCTCCGGGACGCGCCCGCGGGCGCCCCCCGAGCTGCTTTTAACTGCAATCCAACGAATCCCCCACTAGCCGCTGAGGAGATCGCCGATGGCGACCGCCACTAAGAAGCCCGTTTCCAAGAAAACCGGGAAGGTGAAGATCGAGCCGATGGGCGACAAGGTCGTCGTCGAGCGTGTCGAGTCGTCGGACGTGACCGCCGGGGGCATCGTGCTGCCGGACTCGTCGAAGGAGAAGCCCAACCGCGGCACGATCGTGGCCGTCGGCCCCGGCAAGCTGCTGGATGACGGCTCGCGAGGCGAGCTGCAGGTGAAGGTCGGCGACGAGGTCCTCTTCACGAGCTACGCCCCCGAGACGATCGAGCTAGGCGACGACGAGTACCTGCTGATGAGCGAGTCGGACATCCTCGCGGTGGTCGAGTGAGGCCCTTCTACTCCCTCCCCTTGATGGGGAGGGTCGGGGAGGGGTGAGGAACCCGGGTACCCGGCGCGCCCCCCTCCCCTACCCCCTCCCCACAAGGGGGGAGGGGAATACACAACACAAACACCGGAGCCACTCATGGCCAAAATCATCGCCTTCGATCAAGAGGCCCGCGACGCGATGCGTCGGGGCGTTCAGAAGCTGGCCCGCGCGGTCAAAGTCACGCTCGGCCCGAAGGGCCGCAACGTCATCCTCCAGAAGTCGTTCGGCTCGCCGACCGTCACGAAGGACGGCGTCTCGGTCGCCAAGGAGATCGAGCTGGAAGACGTCTACGAGAACATGGGCGCGCAGATGGTGAAGGAGGTCGCCTCGAAGACCTCCGACGTCGCGGGCGACGGCACCACCACGGCGACCGTCCTCGCCGAAGCGATCTTCAACGAAGGCCTCAAGGCCGTCGTCGCCGGGGTGAACCCGGTGCAGATGAAGCAGGGCATCGAGCAGGCCGTTGAGGACATCACGGCCGAGCTGAAGAAGATGTCGATCAAGGTGAAGTCGACCGAGGAGATGGCCCAGGTCGGCACCGTCGCCAGCAACGGCGATGTCGAGATCGGCGAGATGCTCTCCAAGGCGATGGAGAAGGTCGGCAAGGACGGAGTCATCACCGTCGACGAGGGCAAGTCGCTCGCCACCGAGGTCGAGTGGGTCGAGGGCATGCAGTTCGACCGCGGCTACCTGTCGCCGTACTTCGTGACCGATCAGCAGTCGATGGAAGTCGTCCTCGAGGACTGCTACATCCTCGTTCACGAGAAGAAGATCACGAGCGTGAAGGACCTGGTCCCCGTGCTCGAGGCCGTGGTCAACAGCGGCAAGCCGCTCCTGATCGTCGCCGAGGACATCGAGGGCGAGGCGCTCGCCACCCTGGTGATCAACAAACTCCGCGGCACGTTCAACGTCGCCGCGGTGAAGGCGCCCGGCTTCGGCGACCGCCGCAAGGCGATGCTCGAGGACTTGGCCATCCTGACCGGCGGCCAGGCGATCTTCGACGACCTGGGCATCAAGCTCGACGCGATCGGCCTGGGTGAACTCGGCCGCGCCAAAAAGGTCATCATCGACAAGGACAACACGACCCTCATCGAGGGCGCGGGCAAGTCGGGCGACATCAAGGGCCGCATCGACCAGATCCGCCGCGAGATCGAAAACTGCACCAGCGACTACGACCGCGAGAAGCTCGAAGAGCGGCTCGCGAAGCTGTCGGGCGGCGTGGCGAAGGTCAACGTCGGCGCCGCGACCGAGAGCGAGATGAAGGAGAAGAAGGCCCGCGTCGAAGACGCCCTGCACGCCACGCGTGCGGCGGTCGAAGAAGGCATCCTCCCCGGCGGCGGCGTCGCGCTGGTCCGCACCAGCAGCAAGGTCAAGCCGGGCGAGCTGTCGCACGACCAGCAGGTCGGCTACGACATCGTGGTCCGGGCGTCGCAGGCGCCGCTCAAGTCGATCGCCGGCAACGCCGGCAAGGACGGCGGCGTCGTCTGTGAGAAGGTCGCCGAGGCCAAGGGCTCTAACGGCTACAACGCCGCGACCGACGAGTACGTCGACATGGTCAAGGCGGGCGTCATCGACCCGGTGAAGGTGACCCGCACCGCGCTGCAGAACGCGGCGAGCGTCGCCACGCTGCTGCTGACGTCCGACGCCCTGATCGCCGACGCCCCGAAGAAGGGCAAGGCGGCCGGCGGCGGTCCGGGCATGGACGACATGTATTGAGCCCCGGCCTGAGGCCCCTCGCCTCAGACCGTGTAACAACGAGAAGGGCCGCCGGCTTGTTCCGGCGGCCCTTTTTCGTGCCGGGTGGTCTCAAACGGTCCCCGTCGGGCAGAAATCTCTTGAGGCTCGGTTGCCGCCGGGTATGTTGTCGTTCGACCCTCATCGCCCCAACCCGCCGAGCCCCCCATGCACCGCCCCTTGCTCCACGCCACGCTGGCGTTCGCCGCCGTCGCTCTGTCGAGCCCCGCGCTCGCTCAGTCCCCCGCGTTCCAACAGCAGGTCCCTCAACAAGCGGTCGGGCAGCCCATCCCGAATGGCGGGCAGGTCGCGCGGCAGATGATGAGCGCCCACCGCTCCAACCGCCTGAAGGCGGAGTTCACGTTGCAGTGGATGCAGATCCCGAACTTCTCTTTCTGGGGCGCGCGGATCACCAGCATGGACCAAGACTCGCCGCTGCGCCAGATCGGCCTGCAACTGGGCGACGTCGTCACGCGGCTCGACGGGACCCGAGTGAGCACCGGCAAGTGGTGGGACCAGAGCCGGGGCGTTTGGGCGTTGCCGCAGATGGAACGCCACTTCGGCCGGACCCAGATCCGCAACATCCGCAGCGGCACCACCCTGGTCCGCAACGAGTACGCCGACCTCGGCCCCCGCTGGCAGGTCCCGTCCCCCTACCCCGGCGGTGGCGGGGGCACGCCGATCATCGTGCCGTGAACAGATGGCGTGTAGCGAAGGGATCGGCAAGTCGGTTCCGGAGCAGCACGCCCCCTCTGCGAGTGGGAGGCGAGCACGTTGAACTCATGTCCGTAGCGAGAGGCGTAAGGCGACGCGGGGGCCCTCGCCCCACAGTGCAAACCTCCATCAGCGATCCGCTCCGCAGCCCATCACGCCCCCCGTCGGATTTCTCCGAATTCGTCCTGACCGGCCCGCTCTGCGCGCCGGCAGGCCTCGTCGCCACGGGCCCAATCCAATACCCCCACCGCAGGGGGTCTCTACAAGCGATTGACCCGCTAACGCTTTGCAATCAGGCGCATGCCGGCTTGAGAAGGCGTTCTCTTCGCGACATGAGGGTCCCATCGCTCACCTTTCGTTCAAACCGTTCAACCTTTCGGCGTGAATCCATTTTTTTGAGCGGATTGCAGCTCGTCAGTACATTTGTAGTAGTGCGGGGTGTCTCTTCTTTCTGCTTAGTTGCAGGTCAGTACTGTTTCGGTTTTCCGCACCTTTTCTCCGACTTTGGATGAGCCTCATGAGAAGCAACTTCTTTGGTTTCCTAGCTTTGCTAGGCGTGGCGACCGTCGCCATGCCGGCATCCTCGGCGACGATCTTCAGCGACAACTTCGATTCCTACACCGCGGGCGACAACATCGCCGGGCCGAACTGGCAACCCAAATGGGCCGCGGCCACGACCCAGCAGAGCCTTTTTAAGGCGGTTGCGGGCGGATACGGATCGATCGACACGACGGTCGCCGAACGGCAGTACCGCGTGAATGGCAAGACGCCCTTCACCGTCAATAGCGGCGATGAGATCCATGTCAAAGTTGACATGCGTTACTCGCACCTGCCCGGCGGCAACATCACCTCGAACGTCAACTCGAACTTCTTCGGCCTCCAGATCAGCACGTCGGAGAACTGGTGGGACGGCACCCGCAGGTCGATCCCGCTCGCCAACCGAGGCGGCGCCATCGGCAACTCGCTCCCGGCGGCTCCCTGGGTCGAGGGCTGGATGCCCCACAGCAATCTCGGCGTCGACACGACCGCCGGTGGCTACAGCGAGTGGATCAACATCGACTGGGAGTTGACCGAGAGTGGTGGAACGATCTGGGCCGAAGCGACCATCACGCCCAGTGGCGCCCAGCCCGCTTACACCACAACCCCCATCGACACGACCATCGCCGCGGGAACCACGATCTACGCCGGTTTCACCACCGACTGGAACACGGGTGGAGCCATCCCGGTTTCGCAAGTTAACAACATCGACGACGTGCAGGTTGATAACTTCTCGATCGAGACGGCTGCGATCCCCGAGCCCGCTTCGCTCGCCCTATGCGGCTTGACCGGCCTCGCCATGGCGGGCTTGCGGCGCCGCGCCTGAGCTGGCGGCCTTAGCGACATTCCTATCCGGCGGCTCCCCCGTGCTTGCGGCACGGGGGAGCACCGGTCGGGACCGACCTCCTCCGAACACAACTCCCCTAGCTATTCGACCAATCGGCACGAGCCACTCAGGGCGTACACACGTCCTCCACTTTGGCCCGTGATGATTACCCACCCCCCCTACCGCATTAGAAAGTGAGTCCATGAAATCTCTCTGCATCGCCTTGGCGACCTGTTGTTCTCTCGCCTTGTTCCAGGGAACGGCCAGCGCCCTGGACATCTACGTCGATAACTTCGATTCGTACGACGCCGGATCGGACATCGGTGGGCCGAACTGGCAACCCAAATGGGCCGCTGATTCAACGCAGCAAGCCCTCTTCAAGGCCGCCGCCGGCGGCGAGGGCTACGGCGTTATCGACACGACCGTCGCCGAGCGTCAGTACCGCGTGAACGGCAAGAGCGGCTTCAGCCTGCTGGCAGGCGACACGGTGAACGTGGCCGCGGACTTCCGCTACCACCTCGAGGCTGGCGGGGATGCCCCCGCGGTGTTCAACTCGAACGTCATCGGCCTGCAGCTGAGCGACTCAGAGAACTGGTGGGCCGGCTCTCGTAAGAGCGTCTCCCTCGCCAACCGTGGCCCCGCCATGGGCAACCGGCTCCCCGTGGCTCCCTGGGTTCAGAACTGGATTCCGCACACCTCGCTCGGCATTGCCGACCCGGCCCTGGGCGGCATCAGCGAGTGGATCAACATCAATCTTGAACTGATGGTCAGTGATGGCACCGCGCTCACGACCGCCGGAGACATGATTCCCGCCGGCAACATCTACGGATCGGCGACGTTCACGCCGGAGAGCCTGGCCGGAGAGCCCGTCGAGAACCTCCCCGTGACCGACGTCCTCGACCTGGGATACACGGCGGGCACCATGCTGTACGCCGGTTTCACCACCGACTGGACCTCGGTGGCGGAAGGAGAGCCCACGACCGTGAGTTCCTACGCCAGCGTCAGCGAAGTGAATATCGATAACTTCTCGCTGGTGTCCGACGCCGAGGCCCCGGCCGGCGACTACAACCAGGACGGCTACGTCGACGCCGCCGACTACACCATCTGGCGTGACTCCAATGGCCAGGTCGGTGGTGGTCTGGCCGCCGACGGCACGGGCGACGACCTCTTGGGCGTTCCCGATGGCGATGTCGATAGCTTCGACTACGACTTCTGGGACGCCAACTACGGCTCGAGCGCCTTCAGCGCTCCGCCCGTGGCGACGGCCGTTCCCGAGCCGGGCACGCTCGCCCTGGTCGGCTTCGCAGCGCTCGTCGCGTTCCGCCGTCGCTGATCCGCGGCAGCGATGTTGCGAATCGAACGAAGGGCCGTCGGCGCAAGCCGGCGGCCCTTTTTTGTGCGCTCGTCTCTTTGTGCGCTCGTCGTGACATCGCACGGCTGCCCCTCCACCCTCGACGCACCCGAGCGCCCCTTCAGAGAGAGGCGGCGGAACGGCGTGTTCGCCCTCCGATCAACCTAACGGTGGAGACACCCTTCGTGTGCAAACCGTACGATGGGGGGGTCGCGAACCCTTGCTCACGGACCCAGGACCCCATGCCCAACACCGCCCTCGTTGTCGCCGGACTGACGCTCGCCGCCGGCGCCGCGATGGCCGTCGGCGGCGCGATCGCCCGCGCCGAGCCGTTCGGCAAACGCCCCTGGCGCGACGACTTCCGCCACGCGGTCGTCGCCTTCGGGGGCGGCGCGTTGCTCTCAGCGGTCGCGCTGGTGTTGGTGCCGGAGGGGACGGCGCAGCTCTCGGTACTGCCGGCGGCCCTGGCCTTCGCGGGCGGGGGCGTCGCCTTCATGCTGCTGGACATCCTGCTCGACCGCTACCAGAGCCCCGCGGGCCAGCTCGCCGCGATGCTCGCCGACTTCGTCCCCGAGGCGCTCGCGCTCGGGGCCGCCTTCGCCGCGGGCGACGACTCGGGGCCGCTGCTCGCGCTGCTGATCGGCGTGCAGAACCTGCCGGAGGGCTTCAACGCGTACGGCGAGATGACCGCGTCGGGCAAGATCGGCGGCCGCGCGGTGATCGCCGCCTTCGCCGCCATGGCCCTGCTCGGCCCCGCGGCGGGGCTGACCGGCCTGTGGTGGCTGTCCGCCTACCCGCAGGTGGTCGCGGCGATCATGCTCTTCGCCGCGGGCGGGATCCTGTACCTGACGTTCGAGGACATCGCCCCCGCCGCGCCGCTCAAGGGGCGCTGGGCCCCACCCCTGGGGGCCGTCGCCGGCTTCCTGCTGGGGATGATCGGGCAGATGGTGATTTAAACGGCATGAATGAGTGTGAGCGCCCATCTTACGAACTGCGTTACATAAGAACTGTCTATAGCCCATTCACACCATGATCTCCCCGCGCGCCCACCTCACGCTCCTCGTCATGAGCTTCCTCACCTGGGCGTTCTTCGTCCTTGTGGGGTTGCCCGATTACTATCAGCACTGGCCCTTTTGGGCGCAGGTGGCGGTCGTTGTCGCCGTGACCGTGGCGTACTTCCCGCTCACGGCGTGGATCCTCGGTTTCTTCCGGGACGGGCGGCACGTGAAGAACTCGCTGTGGCTCGCGTTCTACCTGACGCTGCCCCTGTTCCTGTACGACTACGTCTGGATCGTCCTGCTGGGCGACGACGACCTGACGTTCGTCTTCCGCTACTGGTACCTGAGCCTCTTCTACTTCTCCTTCTGGGTGCAGATGCCGCTCGTCGGCTGGTGGATGGCCCGCCGTGCGGAGGGGGCTGACGAACCGGAATAACCGGCCCAGGCAATCAGTGCGGTAATCGGCTCGGCCGCATCGGCGCCGAAGGCCCACGGGCCAAGTCTTAAGAGCGACGGCAAGACTGGCCCGACAGCGAAGAGAATGGGAGGGCGAGACTCCCGTCGATCCGGGAGCCAGTACCCGGGGCCGGCTCCGCAGGAGCGTCGCCCTCCCGAGCGGCTCGGCGAAAAAGCTTGCCACACCGCCGGGGCGCGGTAGGCTCGCCCGCATGGAATACGACGGGCTCGTGACTCTGGTGCTCTGAATTCTAGGCGGGGCCGCCGCGATCTGGTGCCTGATCGCCGCCGCCGGGGCGCTGCCGGCAATGGCGATCTGGAAGGCGACCGTCCACCCGCTCAGCGGGGAGACCGCGCGGACTTCACTCCAACTCGTCCTCCGCGGGGGTCAGCTGTCGGGCGAGTGGGCGGAGCAGGTGGGCTTCCGCCCCGAAGGGGTTTACGAGATCCGCAGCAGCCTCATGAAGCCCGTGATGGTCGCTTGGCGGAGCGATCAGGAGCGGACCTACCTGGTCGCCTACCTGGTGAACGGCGCGCCGCTCAACTTCGACATCGTGAGCATGCTCCAGGGGGACGGCGCCCTGACCACCGGAACGACCGGCGACGGCCACCTGCTGCCGGTCGGCCCCGACACTTACATGCAGACGTTCGACGCGCCACAGGTCGAGACCTTGTGGCGGCGCCACCGCGAAGGGCTCGACTACCTCGCCTCGACCAAGAACCGCCGCGTCGAGACCGCCCCGGGAGACCTCGTCGAGGACTTCCTCTCCAGCCTCCGGTCCCAGGCGGCGCACGTCCGGTCGATCCCATTGTGGGGGCTGCGGATCCCCTTCTGGTACCTCACCCGGCGGACCTCGCGACACAACAAGTCGCTCGAGCAGCTCGGCGTCTGATCGGGTCGGATGGCGGCGTCCCGCGCGGCCGGGGCGTGTTAGACTGCGGGCATCTTCTCCGCTCTTCTAATCGACCCCTCTCTGATCCGGGAGCCCAGCGATGGCTGCGCCGAACCACGATCTGACCCGTCGCCGCGTGCTGCAGACCGGCGCCGCCGCGACGCTCCTCGCCGCCGCCCCCAGGATCCACGCCGCGGGCGATGATGTGGGCGCGGGGATCAAGATCGGCCTGATCGGTTGCGGCGGCCGGGGCGGTGGGGCGGTGCTCGACGCGCTCGGCGCGGCGCACAAGAGCATCTACCCACAGAGCGGTTACCACACCGAGGACGCCGCCGAGGGGGCCCGCGCGACGCGCAAGGGGGTCGAGGTCGTCGCCCTCGCCGACCTGTTCCAGGACCGGATGGACCGCTGCGCGAAGAACCTGGCGGCGGTGGGTCAGCCGGTCGCCGAGGAGAACCAGTTTCTGGGTTTCGACGCGCACGAGAAGCTGCTGGCGATCCCCGAAATCAACTACGTGATCCTCGCCACCCCGCCCCACTTCCGGCCCGCGACCTTCCGCGCCGCGATCGAGGCGGGCAAGAACGTCTTTATGGAGAAGCCGGGCGCGGTCGATGCGCCGGGCGTGCGGTCGCTCCTCGAGACGGGCCGCCTCGCCGCGGACAAGGGGCTCGCCGTCGGCGCGGGGACGCAGCGGCGGCACGAGTCGACCTACCGCGACACGATCGGTCGCATCCACGACGGCGCCCTCGGCGAGATCACCCACGCCAAGTGCTACTGGAACGGCAGCGAGGTCTGGAGCATCACGCGCGAGCCGGGATGGTCCGACATGGAGTGGCAGATCCGCAACTGGAACTACCTCACCTGGCTGGGCGGCGACCACCTCGTCGAGCAGCACATCCACAACCTCGACATCATCAATTGGACGCTCGACGCCGTCCCCCTCCGCGCGGTGAGCGGCGTGGGCGGCCGTCAGGTCCGCACGCGCGAGGTCCACGGCAACGTGTACGACCACTTCGCCGTCGAGTACGAGTACCCGGGCGGGGTGAGCGTGTTCAGCCAGTGCCGACAGATCAACGGCTGCCGCTCGGTGGTGGGCGAAGAGGTTTACGGAACCGAGGGCCGGAGCAACTGCAAGAACGAGATCCGCCCGCACGACGGCAAGCGCTGGCGACGGCGTGAGCGGAGCCGAGCCGGGCACGAGTTGGAGCACGAGCACCTGATCGAAAGCATCCGTTCGGGGCGACCGATCAACGAGGCGCCGAGCCTCGCCGAGAGCACGATGACCGCCATCCTCGGACGCGAGGCGGCCTACAGCGGCCAGCAGGTGACCTGGGAAGACGCCATGAAGAGCGAGACGCGTCTCGGCCCCGCGGAGTACGCGCTGGGCGATCACCCCGTGCCCCCCGTGGCGATGCCGGGCACGTACCGATTCACCTGACCCCGGGTCAGCAGAATCCCCTGTTCGAGACGCCCCGCATCGCCCATGCTGTGGGGCTGAGAAGCACGTTCCCTCCGCAAGAAGAGCCCCCCAAGCCGATGCCCACGCCCCCGATCCTCCTGAGCGGATTCGCCGACGAAGCCTCGTCATCCAAGCTGGTCGGCGAGCAGTTCGCCGCGATGGCCGCCCTCGGCCTCCGCCGCTGCACGCTCCGCTTCGTCGACCTGGGCGACGGCGTCAAGAACACCATGGACCTCACCAAGCGTGAGGTGAAATCGCTCAAGAAGCGGCTCGATGATTTCGGCCTGGAGGTCGCCACGCTCGGTTCGCCGATCGGCAAGGTGAAGCTGCTCGACGTGGAAGACGGCACCGCCAACAAGTACACGCCCTTTAAGAAGTACCTGAAGCAGGACGTCGCCCGCGCGGCGGACCTCGCTTGCACGCTGGGGACGAAGCTCGTCCGCGGCTTCTCGTTCTATCACCCGAAGGGGACCGACCCCGAGGAGCACCTGGAGCAGGTCGTCGATCAGCTCGGCGCGATTGCCGAATTGTGCGACGAGCGCGGGCTCGTGTTCGGCCTTGAGGTCGAGGCGAATCTCGTCGGCCAGACGGGTCAGCTCCTCAAGAAGATCCACAAGCGGGTGAACCACCCGGCGCTCGTGCTCATCTACGACGTCGGCAACCTGCTCACCCAGGGCTACTCCCCGGACGAGACCTTCGCCGAGTACGAGGCGATGAAGCCCGGCCTCGGCTGGGTGCACATCAAGGACTACCGCCCGATCAAGACCGCAACGCGCGGCGGGCACATCGACGAGGAGGCGCTCAGCGACTACCGGCCCGTCGGCCGCGGCAGCGGCGTCTACGAGCGGGTGCTGCGCGACCTCGCCGAGAACGGCGCCCCCGTGCTGCGGCGGATGAAACGCGTCGGCCTGCCGGGCGTGCTCCTGGACCTGGAACCGCACGTCCGCGGCGGCGGACAGTTCGGCGGGTACAGCGGCGCCGACGGTATGGGCGTCGCGCTGCGGTCGCTGACCGACCTGCTCGATTACCTCGGCTTCGACTACGACCTGAAGACGGCCGAAGACCTGACCTGATTCCCTTTTCACCGCAGAGAGCACTGAGGACACGGAGGGGCGGACTCTCTTCTCATTCTCTGCAATCTCTGTGGCGTCCGTGGTGAGACCTATGAGCAAGAAGTATCGAATCGGCATCGCTGGAATCGGCGCCATCGGTGGCATGCACGCTAAGGCGATCGGCGACCTCCCCAACGCCGAGTTAGTCGCCTGCTGCTACGGCTCACCCGAGCAGGGGGCGGGCTTCGTCGGTGAGAACGGCGGGCAGTGGTTCGAGGGCATCGACCAGATGCTCGACGCCGACCTGTGCGACGTGGTCACCGTCTGCACGCCCAGCGGGGTGCACCTTGAGCCGACGGTCGCCTCGCTGAAGCGCAACGTTCATGTGATCTGCGAGAAGCCGCTCGAGATCAACCTGGATCGAGCCCGCCAGATCGCCGACGCGGCGGCCGCCTCCGAGGCGAAGCTCGGCGGCATCTTCCCGCAGCGGTTCAACCCGGTGGTGGTCGCCGCGCACGAAGCGGCCGCCGCGGGCCGGCTCGGCACGTTGGCGGTCGCCAACGCGTACGTCCCGTGGTGGCGCGACGACTCTTACTACGGGCCCAATCGCTGGCAGGGGACCAAAGCCCTCGACGGGGGCGGGGCCCTCATCAACCAGTCGATCCACGCCATCGACACGATGCTCTGGCTCGCCGCTGGGGCCGGAGCCGGCAAGCCAGTCGAAGTCTTCGGCTACTCGTCCATGCTCTGCCACAACCCCGAGCACATCGAAGTCGAGGACTCCGCGGCGGCCACGATCCGGTTCGAGAGCGGCGCGATCGGCGTCGTCTTCGGCTCAACCGCCATGTGGCCCGGCGGGGCGATGCGCGTCCACGTCGGCGGGCGCGACGGCACGATCGAGATCCATGAACAAGAGCTCATCACCTGGGCCTTCCGAGACGAACGCTCCGACGACGACGCGGTCCGAAAAGAGTTCGGCGACAAGGCGGGCGCAGGGGGCGCCGCCGACCCGATGGCGATCGACTACTCGAACCACACCCGCAACTTGGCCGACTTCCTCGCGGCGGTCGACGCGGACCGCCCCTCGTCGATCGACGTGGGCGAGGCCTGGAAGGCGCTTGCGGTGATCCGCGCGATCTACGACTCGGCCGAGAGCGGCAAGCCGGTCGCCGTTGCAACGATCTGACGGCTCAGCGACTCGCAGCGACCATGCCTCTTCCGCGGCTGCGAGCGACCGACCGTTTACTCCGATCGGCTCATCTTCAGGGGGGCGAGGCTCCTGACCGGCTCGATGAAGAACTCGTAGTGGCACGGGTCGCCCGGGGCGATCAGGTACTCGCTGTGGACCGGGAGGCGCCAGCTGTTGTCGCCTCCGACGCCGATCTGATCGGCGTCGACATTGAGGGTGATCTCGGAACGCCTCGGGACCTCGTGCGGATACGCCCGACCCGCGAGGTCCTCCTGCCGGTAGGGCCAAGCGCTCACGTTGACCGGCTTGCCGATCGCGGTGACCAAGAGGCCGTTGCCTTGGGGCGTGGTCAGGGACAACCACCGCGTGCCCGTTCGATTCCCCGACTCCTGGGGGCGCGGGTAGCGGTGCGCCCAACGATCCACCTCGTCGCGATACACTCCGTAGGCGGCGCCGGTGAAGCGGTCCTTGTAGCTCTCGTGTGGACCGCGACCGAACCAGGCGACTTGGCTGAAGCTCTTGGGAATCGTGGCTTGGAAGCCGACGCGTGGCGGCATCGGGACGCGGGGGCCTTCGAGGAATCGGAACGCGACTCGCAGCCGGCCGCTACGGTCGAGTCGGTAGCCCAGGGCGGCCCGCGTTTGCGTGACGGGCAACTCGATCTCGACATCGACCGAGGCGAGCGAGTCGCTGCTCGAGGTGTCGATCCCCAGGACCTCAGCGCGTTGCCCCGCTTCCTTCCACGCGCCGAGGGTCCGCGGCATGCGCCACCCCTCATCGTTGTCAGTTGGCACCCGCCAGAAGTTCAACGTCAGTGGCGACAGCAGGTGCTCTCGCCCGTCGGCTCTCAGCGACTCGAGACGGCCGCCGATCTTATCGATCCGGTACTCGCGTTCCGCGCCAGCGGCGCCATGGAACCGCAAGGTGTAGCCTTGCTCGGTCTCCCCAAGCTCAACGCGACCCGCCCGGCCCGCCGTCGTTGTCGGCCCTGCGGAGAGTGTGCTCTTGGCGAGGGTGAATTGCTCCCAGGCGACACAGAAGCCGGCCGGCGCCCAGGGGGTGTCCTGGGGCGTCTCGAAGCGGAAGCTCAGGTGGTAGTCCGCGTCGTCCGAGGCGTCGATCGAAGCGGGCTGTAGGGTGACGACCGAACTGGCCCCCGGGGGCACGTCGAATCGACCGAGGTCGCCCGACTCAACGGGCAACCCGTTCCTCAACAGGGTCCACGAGAGCTCGTAGCGATTGAGATTGTGGCAGGCGTGCTTATTGTGGAAGCGGTAGCGTCCGCTCTCGGCGTTGTCGGTCGTGATGGCCACCGACTGGTAGACCTTGGCCATCTCCCAATAGTGCGGGTGGGGGTTGCGGTCCGCGTCCACCAACCCGTTCATGCAGAAGTTGCCGTCGTTCGGGTAGTCGCCGAAGGCGCCGCCGTAGGCGAGGTAGGAATCGCCGACGGCGGTCTTGCTGCGCAGGCCTTGATCGACCCAATCCCAGATGCACCCGCCGATGAGCATCGGCTCGCGGTCGATCAGGTCCCAGTAGTCCTGGAAGTTGCCGAGGCTGTTGCCCATGGCGTGGGCGTACTCGTTCATCAAGAACGGCTTGTTCGAGGGGTAGGGGCCGTGCGGCTCTTCGGCGTAGCCCTTCTTGTGCTTTCGACCGGCGACCTGATCCCGCAGCCACTCGATCGTCGGGTAGGTTCGGCTGTCGATCTCGCACGGAGCGTTCATGTCCGCGTACTGGATCGGCCGGCCGAGGGCGTCCAGTTCACGACAGGCGGCCGCCATAGCCACGAAGGCCTCGCCGTACCCCGCTTCGTTGCCGAGGGACCAGCAGACGATCGAGGGGTGTTGGCGGTCTCGGATCACCATCCTGCGCAGGCGGTCCACCGCGGGCCGGCGCCACGCCGGGTCGTCGCCCGGCAAGACCTTGTCGTGGTAGCTCAGACCGTGCGACTCCACGTTCGCCTCGTCGATCACGAGCATGCCGTACTCGTCACAGAGTTCGTACCAGGCGGGGTCGTGTGGGTAATGGCTCGTTCGGACCAGGTTGACGTTGGCGCGCTTCATCAGGCGCAGGTCCTCGACCATGCTCTCCAACGGGATATAGCCCCCGTGGTCCGGGTGGTGCTCGTGCCGGTTGACGCCCTTGATCTTGATCGATCGGCCGTTGAGGAAGAAACCCTTGGGGGTCGCCTCGACCTTGGTGAAACCGAGGCGCGACTGCTGCGCTTCCAGCAGCCGTTCGCCACGCCACAACTCCACGACCGCGGTGTAGAGGGTCGGCGTCTCGTGCGTCCAGAGGTCGGGGCTGATCACCTCCGCCGAGTCTGTTGTGAACTCGCTCCACTCGTTCTCGGAGCCGGAGATCGTGTGGGTGATGAGCGGGGCGGTCCCCTCGCCGACGGGGTGCAACCCAGCGTCGTAGAGCCGCACCTTCACCGACAGCCCCTCGGCCGATTCGTCGCGCGGCCTGCGGAGTGACGCACGCAAACGCACGCTGGCGTTGCGGCAGGCGTCGTCGAGTTCCGCTTCGACGCCGACGTCCCAAAGGTGCGTCGTCGGCTTGGTGTACAAGTAAACGTCGCGGTAGATGCCGCTCAGCCGCCACATGTCTTGGTCTTCGAGGTACGAACCGTCGCACCAACGCAGGACCTCGCACGCGAGCTGGTTCTCCCCGGGGTGAACCAACCGCGTGACGTCGAACTCCGCTTGGCAGCGTGATCCCTGGCTGTAGCCGACCTCCTTGCCATTGACCCAAAGGGTCATCGCCGACTTGACCCCAGCGAAGTGCAAGTAGATGCGTTGCCCCGACCATTCCTCCGGGACCGTGAAACGCGTCCGATACGATCCCACCGGGTTGCGCATCGCGTGGGCCGTGTAGGCCGGATCGGGCTCGCCCGTGACGCGTGGCGGATCGACTTTGAAGACGTAGCCCTTGTTGCGATAGATGGGCGTGCCGTGCCCCTGGGTCTGCCAGGTTCCGGGCACCGCCACTCGCGGCCACGCCGAGCTGTCGTAGCCGGGTTGCTCGAACCCCTCGGGGCGGGATTGCGGGTCGGGTGACCAGCGGAACTCCCAACCCCCGTTGAGGCTTCGGACCCAGGGCGAATTCGCGTAGGACCGGTAGTCCGTCTTCAACGCGGTCTCGGCCGTCGGGCAGGACCAACCACTCGCGCGGGGCGGCAGCTTGTGGATCCCGATGACCGCCGGGTCTTCCCAGATCGGGCTTGTCGAGGCGTCGTTCGTGTCAGCCGCGCTGGCGCCGAGACTCGTCAGCAACGCTGCGGCAAAGGCGATCAGCCAAGTCGTCGTTCTTCGCACAGCGGCACGCAGATCACAGGGTTCACTCGGCTTGCTTCGCGACCCTGAGCACCGGGTCGATGATCACCACGTGATCGTACGCGTCTTCCGCCGCCTCGAACGTGCCCGAAGCGTCGGTGCAAACGATCGTCAAGAAACGGTCCTCGCTCGTGAGGGGGGCCTCGAGGGTGAGCTCGCCATCGACTCGGCCGAAGTCCAGCCGCTCGGCACGCAATTCCCCGTCAATATAAACGCGGAGGTCGGCGGTCAGTCGCTTGTTCGCCACCCATTCGGGGAGCCGCTTAAGCGAGTTGTCGAGGTTGCTGACGATCGTCCGGAAAGCAAGAGGCGACGCCCGCAACTGGTCGCGCACCGTCCCGAGGTCGATCGTGACCCCCACGTTGGAGTGGATGCCCACCATCCCGGTGTCGCAGGCACGCAGCCGTTCGATCACCCCCTCGAGCGTGTCGGTCCCCCAGTAGTCCTCTTGAGAGCTGATCGCGGTCGCGCCGGGCATCTTGCGCCGCGCCCAGATCGGCCCCCAGGTGCGGCCGGTGCTCTGCGGGAGGCTGACCGTGTGCCCCGAGGAATCGATCTGCACCCCCTGACCGTCGCGCGAGGGGATGAAGGCGCCGTCGATGAACGGGTGCCAAGAAGTCGACCGGTAACCGCTCGAGACGCTGTAGCCCGGGCCGACATCGCGCAGCCAAGGGTGCCGGTCGGCCTCACCGGTGTCGGGCGCAATCACGCCCGCCAGCCGTCGCCCGCCATCGCCGCCGCGGGCCAAGATGTCCACGAGGCTCAGCTCGCCGTTGGCCATGGCCTCGCTCGGCAGGTCGGGGATGTTCCGCGAAAAGCGGGCGAGGTTGAGATCGGGCGCGTCGGCGATTTTTCCGCTGAGGGCCACCCGAGCGGCCATCCCTTCGGTTAGGAACACCGAGGAGGCCGGGTCGTCGTCGCTGTGGTGGCCGGCGACGACTTGGACCTCGCCGTCGAACACACAGACCTCGGTCTTGGCGACGCCGTTCACCGCCACGCCGAACTCGGTCCCCAGATCGATGACTTCCGCATTGGGGGTCGTGAGCACGAAATCCCCCTTGCTCACGTGCCCGGTCAGCTGTCCGCGTTCGAGCCGACCGGAGTTCTCTCCCGTCAGCACGTAGTCGCAAGGCCCTTGGAGGATGATCCTCGCGCCGGAGTAGTACTCGATCTGCACGAGGCCGCTGTCGATGCCGATCCGCTCTCCGCGGCGGACCCGCAGCAGGAACTCTTGCGAGGAGGTCGTCTCGCTCCAGGCGACGTCGGGCGTCAGGTTGCTCAGCTGGGCGATGTAGTAGGGCGCCGATTCGCTCGATGGCGGGCGTGGCGAAGGCTCGCCGACGGGCTGCGGAGTGGGCGCCTCGGCGACGCGGTCGATCCCGCTTTCGGCTCCCCAGGGGGCCCACCAAGTCGCGACGCCCAGCGTCACGGCGGCGAGCAGCATGGCCGCCGTGGCAAGCCACGCCGCCTGCACGAAGCGCCAGGAGGAGGGGGCCGAACTCGGCGCCGGCGGCGGGTCGTCGGCGGGGGAGGCGTCCGTCGGGACAAACTCCGAGGGCAACGCGTTGTGGCCCTTGCGCGCGTGCTCAACCAGCGAGAGGTGAACCTCGAGGTAATCGGTGTAGAGCTGTCTCGCCTCGGCGTCGCTCCGCAAGAGAGCGATTAAACGCTGCTCTTCTTCCTGCCCGAGCGTGCCGTTGCAAAGCGACTCTAGGCACCTGACGAGTTGTGCTTGCTTGTCTGTCACGAGCGTTCTAATCCATCCCCGGTTCGCCTCACGCATGCGAGCTCTTGCGGTTCACGCACAGCAAGAGCTTCTTCCGTATAGCGCTGAGGCGATTGTAAATCGTTTGTGCCGATTTCCCCATCTGATCCGCAACCGTCTTGGCCGATGACTCGACCAGGTAAACCCGCTTCACCAGCTCGTGATCCTTCGGCTTCAGCAAAGCGATGCACTCCTCGAGCAGCTCCAGTCGGTAACGGCTCCGCTGCGAGGAGTTGATCTGCTCATCGGCTATCGTCTTCATGAGCTCGTCATTGAGCAGGAACCGACGCCGCTTCGCGCTGCGTCGGTAGTTCTGCACCGCGTGGACCGCCACGCTGCACGCCCAAGGATAAAACTCTCGGTCTTGATCGAAGTCCCCGAAACGCTTCCAGAGGATGATGCTCGCCTGTTGGAAAACGTCCTCGGCGTCGGCCTCGTTGGGGAGCAGTGAGTAAATGAACCTGTAAATGCGGTACCGGTCTCGGGAGAAATACCGCAAGAAGACATCTTCCTGCGGCGCCGCGTCCGGTGGGTTTTCGCTGTTCATGGCTAGCTGTTCGTCGCCAGGCGCGGCGAGGTCCCTGCGGAGCCGCTCTCCCTTGCGCCCGATGAGTCGCCATGGAAGCGGAGCTTGTCCGGTCAATTATGGTCCTCTCGCGGCCTCGACTTACCGCAAATAATGCCGAGAAGTCATCGAAACCCCTCCGCTTGACTGGCCGGGGCGAGAACGTCGTCGACGGGCCCCCTTCATCGGACATTCCTGAAAGATTTTCCCGGTAAGTCGGAACGCCGGGCGGACCATAAGGCGTGACGGGGCGTGCCAATGCCCCCTCATCGGACAGCGCGGCTCCGATCGGCCAGCCACCCAATCAGGTGGGGTGGAGGTCAGCATCGACCGCCGGTCCCGCCTCGCTGCATGGCGCCTGATTCACACCTCATCGTTTCTCTTCTGACATCTCGCCTAGGAATCGTCTCATGACTCGCAGAAGCGTCTTCGCCCCCGCCTTGGGCTTGCTGTTGGCCTTTTCGTTCGCCCTACAAACCTCGGCTGGAACGCTCGTCGGCTCCCTCATGCTGCAAGGCAACCCGAGCCCACAGAACGACCAGCAGTCGCACACGGGCCTGCCGACCCGCACCACGGGGGGTTCTGTCGAGACGCGCGGCGACGTGGCGGGCAGCGTCTCCATGATGTCCGGCCATGAGGTCGGCGCCTCGAGCTACAACGGCATCGACATCTCGTCCTTCTCGGTGAACACCCAATACAAAGAGCTCAACCGCTTCGCTTCCGATGTGGCGGGCGGCCTGATCGCCTTCGACTTTGACCTCTCCGGCTACCTGGCGGGCAAGACGGTCGGCAATTCGGCCGGCGACTCCTCGTTCTCGCTCGATGTCGACTTCACCAGCCGTCGCACTTCGGGGGGCAAGGATGGACTCTGGTACCTCAGCTACAACGGTGGCGGCCTGACGCTCGATTCGAGTGACATCACGGCCCACACGGTCTCTGGCGCCACCAGCGGCGCCGAGAACTACGCTCTGGTGACCGACGCAACGCAGTACAAGCCGGTCCTCTCCCTCGCCGCC
Source organism: Planctomycetes bacterium MalM25 (assembly GCA_007745835.1). Lineage (NCBI taxonomy): Bacteria > Pseudomonadati > Planctomycetota > Planctomycetes bacterium MalM25. Next base: position 472,410 of record CP036424.1, on the reverse strand, counting down.
GACGCGGGATCCGGGATGGAGTCGGTCGATATCACCGGCGACATCGCCACGATCGCTGCGGGGGATGGATTGATCCGCATCGCGTACTTGGAACGCGAGTTCCGCGGCGACATCGTGGTGCAGGGCGTTTCAGGCCTTGTCGAGAGCGTCGCGATCCCCGAGCCCGGCTCGGCGGCCCTGGTGGCTCTCATCGGCGTCGCGATTGGCTTCAGGCGTCGCGTCTGACTGGTACATCGCCCCCGGCAAGACCTCGAACCGAAGGGACTGCATGATCCAGAGACTCCAAACGGTTCGCGTTAGTTCGTACTTCCTTCTTGTGCTCATGGCAGGCTGTGGGTCCAGCGTCTCGGTCAGCGGGGTGGTCGAGTACGCTGGCGAGCCTGTCGAGCAAGGGGTGATCCAACTCCAACCCGAAGAGGGCCGGCCCGTGTCGACGGCGGTCGATCAAGGATCGTACCGATTCGACAACGGCAAGGGACTGAAAGCCGGGGCCTACCGGGTCCGCCTGTTTTCACAGAAGGCGACGGGCAGGTGGCAGCGCAACCCCGACAAGCCGGGCTCTAAAGAGGACCGGATCCAAGAAGTCGCCGAGGTCCTTCCGGCGAAATACAACTACCAAACCGAACTGGGGGTCGTGCTCGAAACGGGGCAGAACGAGCACGACTTCAAGCTTTCCGAGTGACCCAACTTCTCCTCGACTCATTTATTCCGAACGGAGTAGGGATGCGACCAACTGCCTACAAACGAATGGTGTGCGTTCGTCTGAGCGAGCAGCGGGACGAAACCCCGCCCCGGCACGCCGCCGGGCTGCGTCGGGCCTTCACGCTCGTCGAGTTGCTCGTGGTGATCGCGATCATCGGCATCCTGGTCGCCCTCTTGCTGCCCGCTGTGCAAGCGGCCCGCGAGGCGGCCAGGCGCATGAGCTGCACCAACCAAATAAGGCAACTCAGCCTCGCGATAATGAATCACCACGACGCCTTGGGGCACTTCCCGAGCGCGTCGGTTCGCGACATCGCGAAGAAGAGCGAGACGGGCGGAGACCATTACTTCAGCGCGAACACCAGTTGGATCGCTCACGCACTGCCCTACATCGAAGAGGGAGCCGTCGCCGAGATGATCGACTTCGGCGAGGACCGGGCCGCCCGCAACAACGGCGTGGTGCAGGAGACCCAGCTCGGCCTGGTGCTCTGCCCGAGCGACGAGCCCTCCGACCGGGACTGGCCCGCGGCGCCAACCAACTACGTCGCCTGCTACGGCAGCAGCACCGACGAATCGGGTCAACTCGTTAGCAGCGTCAACCACCGCGGCTCGACCTACCCGTCCCGTGAACCCGACGGGGTGATCTACATCGATAGCGAAACCGAGATGCGTGAGATCACCGACGGCACCTCCAAGTCCTTAGCGATCTCAGAGTGCTTGATCGGGAAACCGGAGATCCGCCGGCTGACCGGGCAGGGGTACGAGCTCTGCCGGCAGGGCTTGGCGCCCGCGGGAGCGGGCGACGACGTTTCCAACAACTTTCAGCGGGGCCACTCTTGGTTCTACGCCGTCAACACGCAGGCGTGGGGCTTCTCGACCTCGATGCTGCCCAATCTCCCCGCGGAGATCGAATGCACCATCTGGAGCGGCACCGGGAACTTCGCCGCCAGGAGCACGCACCCGGGCGGTGTGAACGCCTCGATGATCGATGGCTCGGTCGCTTTCTACAACAACGACATCGACCCCGATGTCTGGCTCGCTCTGGGGACGATCTCCCGGGGCGAGGTCGTGGATAACAATTAACCGACACGACGACCCTCACAAGATTCTCAGCCACTCCGTCTCACCCCTCTTTGTCATGGGCGGTCGCCCACAGAAGGTCCTAGCAATGCACACCCGATTCTTGCGACTCACCGCGCCCCTCGCTTCGCTGCTCGCGGTGATCGCCGCCGGCTCGCTCCAGTCGTCGTCGGCCCAAACGGTGATCGGAGCGCCGACCGCCACCGACATGATCTACGACTTCCGGGTGGCCGACGGCACGTGGGAGAAGGGGCCGACGGGCTTCTTGGACGCCAACATGCAAGAGATCCAGTTGGGACCCCAAGTCGAGTCGATTGACATCGCCACCCGCACGGTCGGGCAGACAGGCGTGGATCCGGTCGTAGGCCTTGAAGGGCTCAGCGCCAGCTTCCAAGGGCTTTCGCAGCAAGCCGACGGCGTGCTGCAAGGGCACGACCCTGACCAACAGCGAGACTTTGTTGTCGAGACCTTCTTTGGCAGCACCGCGGTCAGGAACTTCAGCCGCTTCAACTCGCCAGCAGAGAACGCGACCGGCACCGCGGGCGCGCTGCAATGGGGCTTCGACCTGACGCCGTTGGACGATTACCTGGCCAACAACACGCTCTCACTCGACGCGATCGAAGTGAACCTGAAGGTCGACTACCAAACCGGCGGCAACCGCGCCTACGACCTGCTGCTCTCTTACACGAACGTGTCCGAAGACATCACGCTGGCGGATATCTCCACCACGATCGACGGCGACAAGACGGGAGCGACGGACAACTTCCACGTCCTCTACAGCCCCAGCCGACTCGGCGAAGTCGGCGACCTCGTCGGCGACGACCCCCGCACCGACTTCTCGGGCGTCGGTGACTTCAACGGCGACGATGTCGTCGACGCAGTCGACTACACCGTATGGCGTGACACGCTGAATGACTTTGTCGTCCCCGGCGACGGCGCCGACGCCGATGGCGACGGCATGATTAGCAACGACGACTACCCTTTCTGGAGCGACAACTACGGATCGTCGCTGGCGGACAGCGTCGTGGAACCGAACACCCACAAGGTGATGGCGATCAACATCGGCGGCGGCGTCTTCGATGGCAGCCTGAACCTCACCACCATCGACCTGCTCCCCCTCTACGAGCAGGGGGTTCGGGAGATCAACCTGGCGGCGGTGACCGGTGGCTTCGGACGGAACCGTGTCTTCTCGATTCAGGGGCCGACCTTTGCCGACCCCAACAACCTGCTCGACCCAATGACCTTCGGCAGCGGCGTCTTCATCACGACCTCGCCGGCGCCCGGCCTCGCCGTGCCGGAGCCCGCCTCGCTGGCGATGCTGCTGCTCGCCGCTTGCGGCGTCGGCGTGCCGCGGCGGCGTTGATCGACCGACACAGCCCCTCGCCGGCGTAAGAGGCAACGGTCCGGACCCCATGAAACGAGCGGCGGCGCTGAGCGCCGCCGCTCGTCGTGTCCGTGCTGAGCTGGCGACATCAGCACCCAGGAACCGAGCATGATCCGTTGGCTCCACCGCGCCGCATCGATCGCCGCCCTGGCGGTCGCCCCGGCCCTCTGCGCGGCGCAAACCACCGGTCTGGTCCAGTACGGGCAGAGCAACCGCTTGATCTACCAGATGGATCATCGCGGCGACCGCCTGCTCGACTTCACCGCGGCGGGATACGAGTTCGGCGCGCCGATCCCGAACGCCGGCGACGTGGTTCAACCGTCGCGGGTGGTGAACGTCGCCCCGATCCCCGGGGACAACCGCTCACGGATCCAAGCCGCGATCGACCTCGTCGCCGGGTTCCCGATGAGCGCCAGCGGTTATCGAGGAGTCGTGCAGCTCGCCGCCGGGCGATACGACCTCGGCGACACGATCCAGATCGGAGCCAGCGGCGTCATCCTGCGCGGCGTGGGCGACGACGCGTCGGAGGCCTCGAACACGATCCTCCGCTCGACCACGACCAACAAGATCTCGATGATCGACGTCGGGAACTTCGACGAGTACGCGAACAACCTGTTCCGCTCCGGTTCGGCGGTCGCCATCACGGAGAAGGTGGTCCCCGCCGGCGTGACCAGCTTCCGCGTCGCGAACACATCGAACTTCGACGTGGGCGATTGGATCAACGTGAAGCGGACGCCGACCCAGGCTTGGTTCGACAACGTCACCTCCTACTTCCCCAACGACCCCTCGGGAGAAAACTTCGGCTGGAACCCCTCCGAGAGCCGCTTCACTTTCCAGCACGAGCGGATCATCACCCGCATCGAGGGAGACCGCGTCTTCATCAACGCCCCGCTGTCGCACAGCATCGACCCGCTCAGCGACGGCAGCATCGAGCACTACACGGACAAGCGGGTCTCGCACGTCGGTATCGAGGGCATCCGCGGCACGAGCATCTTCAACGCGAACGAAACGGGCGTGTACAGCGGCCGCACCCAGTTCGACGACGAGGACCACGCCGAGAACTTCGTCAAGTTCTCCCACGCGGAGGACTCCTGGGCCCGCGACATCACGGGGGAGCACCTGAGCAGCTCGGCGGTGATCGTCGGCGGCTCCTCGCGTTCGGTCACCGTCGAGGACTCGCGGTACGTATCGCCGGTCTCGATCGTCACGGGGGGGCGACGCTACGCGTTCAACATGAACGGCGGTCAGCTCGTTCTCATGCAGGGCCTCGAAGCGGACTCCGCCCGGCGCGCCTTCATCAACAACTCGACTTTCAACGGCTTCAACCGGGGGCCGAACGTCTTCCTGAACTCCGACGCGACCAACTCGTTCGTCCGGAGTGGCCCGCACGCGGGCTACTCGACCGGGGCGTTGTACGACAACATCTCGGACGACGGCGGCTACGAGGCCCGGCAGGCCTTCGGCGACAACCCCGTGCACGGATGGCGGGGGGCGAACTCGCTGATCTGGAATTCGCACGTGTCCGACCTTCAGATCGCCAGCCCGCCGGGGGCCAACAACCACGGTGTCGGCGCCACGGGAGATCCCGTGCCCCCGTCGGAGAGCACCAACGCGATCATCGAGTCGTTCGGGACCCGGATCGATTTCGCCGACCCCGACAACCCACAAGACAGCCTGTACGTCGCTCAACGCCAGGAGCAAGCGACGTTCTCCGACCAAACGTCTCGCGAGTACTGGGTGGGCGACTTCGACGAGCTCACGCCCGGCGACGCGGACGATCAGCAGCCGGTGGACCCCGCCTGGCTCACCGCGATCGACTCGCTCAGCAGCGCGTTCCACTCGAGTCAGCCCATCGCCAACTTCGACGACGACAGCTTCGGCCGCCGGGTCCCCTTCACCATCGACTATGACCTGGCCACGGACGAGCAGGTCTACTCGGCCGTCCTCACGATCGGCATGAAGAAGCGTGGCTCGACGAGCAGCGACGACGATCTGCTCTGGCTCGATTCAACGCAGGATCCGCTCGGTTTCTCAACCGAAGAGTGGGGCCCCACCTACGAGGGCGGGCTGCAAGTCCTGACGCTTGAGCTCACCGGTAACCTCGACTACCTCCAGGACGGCCAACTGAACGGCCTCGTCTCGAACAACCGGCCGATCGACTGGGTCCACCTGCTGGTCAACGTGGGCGAACGCCTCGCGTTGCCCGGGGACTTCAACACGGATGGCGTCGTCGACGCCGCCGACTACACGGTGTGGCGCGACACGATCGGCAGCGAGGTCGACCTGCGAGCCGACGCCAACGGCGACAAGGTCATCACTCAGGATGATTACCTCGTATGGCGTGATAACCTCGGCGCCACGACGGCGTCGAACTCCCGGGCGGCGAACATCCCGGAGCCCACCGCGATGGCGTTGCTGATCCTCGCCCTGTCCGCGGCCGCCGCCGCGGTGCGATCGCCGGAATAACGCGGCGTTAGCCCGGCTCTCTTTAGCCACGTGCCGGTGGAGGGCACGGTAGCGTGAGAGCTGCGTTTCATGGCAGGGGGAGCACGGCATCGATATCGTTCGGCGCGGACGCAAGCTGCGAGGCGAGCTACTGGCGAGAGAACCTCTTGACACCCTGCTGGAGGCAAAGGTGCTCATGGAACTCCAGCGATGACACGACAACACGGTCCGCCCGCACAGCCCCCTCGGCTACCGGCCCCGGCTCCCCGAAGCGACCTTGGCCACCTCGACGGTCGCTGCCACCCTTCACACAGCCTCAAGGGAGCCTCTCGTCTGCCTGCGGGGCGCCGCAAGGGTTTACACACCTACGCAAAAGCGCTGGCGCCCTAATCCCTGGGAAGGCGAACTGCGATTATCCTCTACATTCCCGCGGCAGCCGGTTTAGGATAAGTACGCCCAAACGATCGCCTCTCTACCCACCGGCCACGCCCGAAGGTTTCTCGCAATGATTGCGATCTGCCGATTCGAGTTTTTGTGTCTCGCCCTGGCGATCGCGGCGCTGGGCCCCGCCCGGGCTGACGAGCTCCCTCCGACACGCTACCTGTGGAACGCCAGCGGCCAAACCGGTTCGTTCATCTACGACATCAACGCGCCCTTCAATCCGGTCTTCGAGCTCACCTGGGACCAGGCGAATACGACTCACTCGGGCGAGGCGATCCAGTACAACGTCTCGCGCGACATCACCGGCACCCAGATCTTTTTCACCGGTGGTCAGGTCGGGCAGGGGTTCTTCTCAATCCAGATGCAGCACCCCGACCCCAATCTCCCAGCGATCCCGAACACCTTCGACTTCGACCCCCTGAACGACATCGGCCCGGGGTGGATCGGCGGTCAGCTGGTCACCTCAAGTGGCAGCTCCCCGATCGACAGCATCCTCAACGACGGATTCGCCAGCCTACCGCCCAACGACACGCCGGTGCTGTCCGCGGCACGACTGAACGGCGTCGACGGCGATCTCGTGTTCGACGAAGGGGCGGGGCCGTATGGCGTGACGCTCGACGCGCTAGCCACCGACGTGCAAGCCGGCCTTCTCTATTTCACGATCGACGGCGTCGGCCCCACGGCCGCCAGCAACACCGGCGCAAACTCGCAACGCACCTCGCACTCCGTCAGCCGCAGCGTGCCGGGCGACGACTCCAACGGCGCCCCGGCAGCCAGCTACGAGTTCAACGTCATCGACCCGCGTGGCGCCGAGGCGACAATCACCCGCCACGTCTACGTGCAGAACGTCGCCCCGACGATCACCTCGTATACGCTCAACGGATCCGCGTCCGACCTGACGGTCACCGAGGGGGACCCGTTCGACGTGATCACGGCGATGTCGGCCACGGACCCGGGGCCCGACGCGATCGACTTCCTGATCAACAGCCAGGTCATCGGTACGGGCGGCGCAACCCCCGGATCGACTCGGCAGACCGATAACTTCATCCTCCCCTTCTCCGGTCAAGACGGCGTGTTCCCGATCCTGTTCTCCGCCCGGGACGACGACACGCAGTCCGACACCGTCCGCACGATCACCGTTGAGAACGCCGCGCCGACCGTCACGGGGCTGAGCCTCTCCGCGACCACCATCAACGAGGGCGAGACCCTCACCGCCTCGATGACCGCCACCGACCCGGGCCCCGACGCGTTGGCGTTGACCATCCACGGCGTCGACGCTGGCCAGGGTGGCGCCACGCCGGGGTCGATCCGCACCTCCGATACGCTCACGCTCGGCCCCTTCCCCCAGCGCACCGGCGCGAGCGACGAGATCGACCTTGTCGCCAGCGCATCCGACGACGGCGACACGCCGGGCGTGCTGACCGAGACAATCACCGTGCTCAACCTGCCGCCAGAGATCCAGAGCATCACTCCGGACGGGGTCGTCGCGCCGGGCGAGACGTTCGCCTTCACCGCCCTCGCCACCGACCCCGGTTCCGACTCCCTTCGTTACCGGTGGGACACCGACGACGACGGCGACTACGACGACCTCTCGGGCATCGGCAGCTCTCCCTTCGCCCCGCCGCTGGAGATCACGCCGGATGCCGTCGGCGTCTACCCGGTTCACCTGCTGGTCGACGACTCCGACGGCGGCGAGGCGACCGCCACGATCACCGTTATCTCGGTCCAGCTGACCGGTGATTACAACAACAACGGCGTGGTCGACGCGGCCGACTACACCGTCTGGAGCGACCAAGTCGGCCAGCCGTTCGGCGCCCTCTTGAACGACCCCAGCGGTCTGCCGATCGGCGCCGTGCAATACAACGCCTGGGCAGCCAACTACGGCATGACCATCCCTCAGACGCTCTCGGCGCCAGAACCGAGCGGCTCCATGCTGCTGACGATCTCTGTCCTGCTGGCCTCTAGCCGACAAAGCTCTCGAAGACGGCGACTCGGTTCAACTCCCCTGTCGGCCTAGAACGTCGCCTGGAAAGCGGGTCAATCAAAACGGTAAGTACCGTCTTGGTTCCCGCGGAAAAAACCGTGCTGCCAACCGCCGACAACAGTCGCTAATCCTTATCCAGCAAGGGTTTCCATCAAGAGCGGGCGATCGGGATCGAACCGACGACATCCAGCTTGGGAAACTGAATCGGAATGCAAACGTGTGCAAGCCGAAGAGTGCGTATAGATAAGTATCCGAAGCGCTACTCGCAAGCAATAGCTCGCGTTCGTTTGCATCGATTTGCTCTGCGCGCCGTTACATGTAACTGCGCACGCGATCGGCTGGATGGGTACGTACTCTCCCTGGCCTTTGACTCAGCGCAATCAGAATCTGACCATCTGGTGGAGTTGGCCTTCATAGACCTCTATCACGAACCTCGCCGCGGCTAGCTTCAGCCTGTCGGAGGCCTCGGACTCACTGACGATGCCGCAGATGGCCTGAGACACGGCGACTCGGTTCTCTTCCCGTGTCGGCCAGCCTTCTCGCACCGCCTGCACAGCCAACTGGATATCTCCGCGCCGGAGTGTAGGCACGTCCCCCCAGCCCCCCTGGGGGTTCGTGCTTGTGGGGACGGTCGCCTCCGCTCGACGGCGGTCTCGTTTCCGCTTTTTCCGACTCGGCATGCCTGAGTCTACCCGATTATGGCCTAGGTGGTCGGTGGCTATCGTCTCAGGCACGACGCTTCGTATTGGCCCGGGGTGCGGTGACTCTAGGTAGCTCGCTGCGTCGGTGTCCGCGCGGCCGATTGCTAGCTCTGCGAACTCGCTGAGGTGCCCGAGTTCAGGCGAGACCTCCGCAGCTAGCGAGAGACTCTTCTAGCGGTCGGGTGGTCCAACCTCGGACAGTTTGGCATGTCCTAGTCGCTCGTTTTCGAATCGCATCGCTCGCTGACAAGTCTCGGTCATGACGCTGGCGTCGCAGGCTCTTATAGTCTGATCGTAGAGCCCTGATTCGGAATAGCTGCCTGTCACACGTGTGTCGGCCCGAGGTCCACTTTGGCGATCACGCCGCGTTAGAGGCGTCCGACAAACAACTGAAGTTCAGATATCGGCTTTGGGCATACTTCTCCTCACCCTGGCGTTCGCTGCTGTTGCATCCATCCATGCTCTTGTCGGTTTCGGCGGCGCGAGTTCCTACCTGGCGTTGCTGACGCTCTCGGATGTACCCGACACGCACTGGCGGCTGGTGTCGCTCCTCTGCAACGTTGTGGTCGTCGGCGGAGGCGGCTGGCACTTCGTACGACGCGGCCACTTCTCGTGCAGGCTGCTCGGACCTTTCGCCGTCTCTTCCATTCCGATGGCGTACCTTGGGGGAACGATTGACCTTGAGCGAGCGGTGCTGTTGGTCGTGCTGGGCGGCTGCTTGATGGCGGCCGGCCTGCGAGGCGTTCTCCGCGCTCCGCGCTCGCAACGCGACGCGGGGGAGGTCCATCTGGGCCTCGCCTGGGTCGTCGGGTTACCGCTCGGCGCGTTGTTGGGTGGACTCTCGGGACTCGTGGGTATTGGCGGCGGCGTTTTCTTGGCCCCAACGCTCTACGCCCTGGGATGGGGAAACGCGAAGCAGGTCGCCTCGGTGTGCAGCGCGTTTATCCTTGTCAACTCGGTGGCCGCCCTCGCAGGGATCCTGCTGGAGTCGCGCGGCACGGACATCCCGTGGGAGCTGGGGTGGCTCCTCGCGGCGGTGCTCGTGGCTGGTCAGGTTGGTAGTCTCCTGGGGTCGAGGCCGTCGTCCGGCCCCCGCCTTCTGACCCTGGTCACCAGCCTCTTGGTGTCGGTCCTCGGCGTCCGCTGCTTGTTCAAGGGGTTGTTTGAAGCAGGGGTCTTCTAGGTCGCCCCGTCGGCTCCGGGCGGTTGCTCCTCGACAAGCGACTACCCAAAACGCGGGTTCTTCCAGAGCGGCACGGTCCGTTTCATTTCCGCAATGAACGAGTCAGTCGCCGAGAGCGCCTCGGCGCGGTGCGCGGCGGCGACCGACAACCGGAACGACGTTTCGCCGACTGCAACGGGGCCGACACTGTGCTCGACGTGCATCGCCAGCAGCCGGCCTTCTTCCGCGATGCGTTCGGCGAGGCGCTTTAGCTCTCGCTCAGTCATTGGGGGGTAGTGCTCGTAGTCAAGTGCGGCGAGCGTCCGGCCATCCTCGGTTGGCCGAACGACCCCTTCGAACACGACCCACGCCCCGGCGCCCGCCGTTGGGCGATGGCTCGAAGCCCCGAGAGGGCCTTCGACGAGCTTTATCGACACCGTCGCATTCATCCGCCGGATACCATGCCGATGAGGGCGACCTCGTCGCCCGGTGAAATCGGCCGGTCCGCCGCGACGAACTCGTGGTTGACTGCCAACCGGCTAACGTTGAGGGAACCCGTCAACGCGGGCGCTGCAACGCCGATCGCCGATAGCACTTCGCCGGCGGTCGGGCGGTCTCTCGGTGTGTCGAGACGCAATTCGCGAGCGCCCGCGAGGTCGGCTTGTGGGCCGAATAGGAGGACGGTTACTTCCAAGGGGTCACCCTCCGATCGCCGACATGGTCCGTCCCGGCTGGACGAAGTCGTCCGCGTTGACCCGGTGACCGGCCCACTTCTGATGAATCGACCGCTGCATCCGCTCAGCGATCCCGTCGTCCGACTCGCCGCTTCGCAACGGCGTCTTAAGGTCGGCCTCGTCCAGGCTGAACAAGCAACTGCGGAGCTTTCCGTCCGCCGTGAGCCGGAAGCGGTCGCACGCGTCGCAGAAGGGCTGGCTCACCGTGGGGATGAACCCGATCCGCCCAACGCCGTCCGAGAACTCATACTCGGTCGCCGGGCTGCCGGTGGGTCGATCCACGGGAACAAGCGGCGCGAAGGCTCGCTCGAGCGCCGCGCGGATGTCGGCAGCGAATAGCACCTTGCTCCGTTCCCACGCGCTCGACGCGTCGAGCGGCATGTACTCGATGAAGCGGACCTCCAGGCCCGACTCGCGGGCGAACTCGCCGAACGGCACGACCTGGCTCTCGGTCACTCGGCGGAGCGAAACGACGTTGATCTTGATCGGGTTGAAGCCGACCCTCTGCGCGGCCGCGACACCGGCGAGCACGCGGTCGAAGTCATCGCGGCGGGTGACGCGTTCGAACAGCTCGGGGTCGAGCGCGTCGAGGCTGATGTTCACGCGCCGCACGCCGGCGGCGTAGAGCGGCTCGGCGAGTTCGTCGAGCAGGACCGCGTTGGTTGATAAGGCGAGGTCGAGCCCGGGGTCAATCGCCGCGAGCATCCCGACCAGCCGCGGCAAATCGTTACGGACGAGGGGCTCGCCCCCGGTCAGCCGCACTTGCCGCACCCCGAGAGAGGCAGCGACTCGCACCACTCGTTCGATCTCTTCGAACGTTAGCAGCTCGTCCCGCGGAGCCACGGGCACACCGCCAGCCGGCATGCAGTACCGGCACCGCAGGTTGCAGCGATCGGTCACGCTAACACGCAGCTTCGTATGCCGGCGGCCAAACTGATCAACGAGGACGGACTGCATCGGGGGGAAGCTCCAGGGCACGTGAGAGGAACAGATCGCAATCCACTCGACGTTCGTTGCAGACTACATGGTCGATCAGGTCGTCGCCAGCGACGACTCTTCCGGTCGGTTTTCTTGTCGGTGGCGGCCGCGACGCCGACGATGCCGTTCGCCGAGCAGCACGTCGATCTCCAGGATGTCCGGGCGGATTAAGCCCACTGGCGCCCTCCGCGAGCCATGCGACCGATGGTGCTTACCGTTTGCGGTCACTCCTTCCGAGTGTGGCTTCACCGACTACTAGAGGGTATCGAATCCCACGCGGCATCGCGGCTTGATTCTCCTACTGAGTGGTCGCATACGGGCACCGACGGCCTACTTCTTCAGAACTCTATCTGGCCGAAGAAGAACGCGTCGGATTGTCGCAGCAATCGCCCGATCCCAATCTGCACCTAGTTGTAAAGATTTGATAGGATGGGGCCCGCACGCATTCCGATCAAGGGCAAAGCATGGCGACAAGTCACACCAACCCGTTTGCCGGTTCAACGCGATCACGCCACCAGCGATCGCGGCGTTCCTTCGACCACAGCCCGATGCTCGTGTTCTACGAGCTGACTCGGGCGTGCGACCTGGTGTGCCAGCACTGCCGCGCGTGTGCTCAAAGCGAGCGTGATCCGAACGAGCTGAGCACGGCTGAATCGAAGCGGCTGATCGAACAACTGTCGGGGTTTCCCGAGCCGCCGATGCTGATTCTCACCGGCGGTGACCCGTTCAAGCGGCCCGACCTCTTCGAGTTGATCGAAGAGGCCGTCGAGCAGGGCATCGATGTCTCGATCACCCCCAGCGCGACCCCCTTGGTGAATCGCGAGTCGATCGAGCGGCTACGCGACGCGGGCATCTCTCGGATGGCGATCAGCGTGGACGGCGCCGATGCGGCGACTCACGACGCCAATCGAGGCGTCCCCGGCAGTTTCGACCACAGCCTGGAGATCTTACGAGTCGCCCGCGATTTGGGCGTCGAAACCCAGATCAACACCACCCTGACGCCAGCGAATGTTGCGCAGATTGAAGCGATGGGCGACCGATTCGCCCCGCTCGGGATCGCGTTGTGGTCGGTGTTCTTTCTCATCCCGGTGGGCCGGGCCACCGAGCTGGCGCGGCTCGACGCCGACGAGTGTGAGGACGCCTTCGCCCGGCTGCACGCCCAATCACGCCGACAGCCGTTCGTGGTCAAGACCACCGAGGCGCCGCACTACCGTCGGCATGTGATCCAGAACTCTCCGAAACAGCAGTCGCCTACGAAGCGCGGGTTCCTCCCCGCGGGAGTGAACGACGGTAAGGGCGTGATGTTCGTCAGCCACTGTGGCGAGATCTTTCCAACCGGGTTCTTGCCCCTGGAATGCGGAAGGTTCCCCGCGGAGAGTCTGGTCGGGGTCTACCAGGATTCCCCGATCTTCCGCCGCTTGCGTGACAGCGACCAACTGCAGGGCAAGTGCGGCGTCTGCGAGTACCGCAACGTGTGCGGCGGGTCGCGGGCCCGAGCGTACGCGCTGACCGGCGACCCCATGGCCGCCGAGCCCGATTGCAGCTACTTCCCTCCAGCCTTCGAAGAGACTCAACTATGCCCGAGCACGCCAGTCGCCCGCGCGTAGCCGTCATCGGCGGCGGGATCTCTGGTCTTGCCGCCGCGCACCGGCTCCAACAGCGTTTACCGGAACACGAAGTCCACCTCTTCGAGTCAGCCGACCGGCTGGGTGGCGTCATCAAGACGACGGAGAAAGACGGTTTCCTGATCGAGAGCGCCGCCGACAACTTCATCACGACCACGTCCGCGGCGATCGATCTGTGTCGAGACCTGGGGATCGAAAGCGAGCTGATTCGCACGAATCCCGGTGGCGGTGGGGCGCAGGTCGTCAGCCGCGGCAAACTCGAACCGATCCCGCCCGGCTTCATGGTGATGGCCCCGTCGCGGCTGTGGCCCCTGCTGGTGACGAAGATCCTGTCGCCCATGGGGAAGTTGCGGGCGGCCTGCGAGGCAATCCTGCCGCCACGAAAAAAGGTGGAAGACGAGTCACTCGAATCGTTCGTCTCCCGGCGATTCGGGACCGAGCTGTTCGAACGCTTGGTGCAGCCCCTCGTCGGCGGCATCTACACCGCGGATCCGAGCCGCCTGAGTGTTGGCGCGACCATGCCTCGCTTCTTAGAGATGGAGCGCCAGCACGGCAGCCTGATCCGCGGCATGCTCGCGAGTCGCCGCCAGAACCGCCGACGCACCGAGACACGCGGCGGGGCTCGCTACAGCCAGTTCATGGCCTTGCGAGGCGGGATGTCACGTCTTGTCGAGGTCTTGGGGCGTACGGTTCCGGCTAACCATCTGCACCTGGGCACGCCTGTCGATCAGCTCGCTAAGACGGACAAGGGGTGGCAGATTCGGGAGGGCAACAGGCGAAGCCTGGACGTCAGGGCGGTGGTCTTGGCGACGCCCTCTCGAACCAGCTCTCGGCTACTGGAACCAGTCGATCGGGTGGCGTCGTCGGAGCTGGCCGACATCGAGTACGCCAGTTGCGCGGTGGTGTCGCTAGCGTTCCGCCGTCGTCAAATCGCCCGGCCACTCGATGCCTTCGGTTTCGTCGTGCCCCGGGTGGAAGGTCGCAGCATCCTGTCTTGCAGCCTCTCCAGCGAAAAGTACGAGGGCCGGGCGCCTGAGGGAACCGTCTTATTGCGGGTCTTTATGGGCGGGGCTTTGCAGCCCGAACTGCTCCGTCAGCCGGACCCACAACTAATCGAGACGGCCATGGCCGATGTCGCCAAGCTGCTTGCCATTCGGGGTAAGCCGATCCTCGAGCACGTCACTCGCCAGTGGGACGCGATGCCCCAGTACCACCTCGGGCATCGGGAGCGGATCGCTCGCGTCACCGAAAGACTGGCGGGGTTACCTACCCTCGCTCTTGCGGGGAGCGCCTTGAACGGCGTCGGTGTGCCCGGGTGCATCGAGAGCGGCCAACGTGCCGCCGATCAGATCGCGGCTGGCTTGCGGGGCAACACGGGTGCCAACCAGCAACTCACCGGCGTCGCTTAAGGATCATCACGCCCATTAGGCGATGAGAGACCCCAGCCGGCGACAAACTGTCCCGATCCCAACCAAATGAGCCTGTCGATCACACCAACCATCGCGACGCGGCCTCCGGGTCGTGCAGTCCAGCTCTTCCCGAAGGAGCACGGAGCCTATGCGATGCTTGGGTTCCCGCTCGCAACGGCTTTGATCGTCGCGGGACCTGCTTGGGCAAGTCTGGGCGTCGCGTTAGCGGCGGTTGCGGGCTTCCTGGCCCATGAACCGCTGCTCGTTATTCGGGGACGTCGTGGGCTTCGTGCGCAGCGGGAGGCACCCGCTGCGAAGCAATGGCTCTGGGCCTACGCCCTGATTGCCACTACGGGAAGCAGCCTAGCCTTCGGGCTTGGCTCCAGCGCGGTTCGATGGTCGCTGTTGTGCTGCGGGGCGATCGCAACCGCAGGTTTCGCTCTGGCATGGGCGGGCAAGCACCACAGTCGGGCGGGCCAAGCCTTCGGGGCTGTGGGCCTCTCGGCACCCTGTGTGCCGATCCTCTTGTCAGAGAGCGAGGCCTCGATCGCCACGGCGGCCGAATTTTGGGCGACGTGGCTGATCGGGCTGGCCGCGGCGATGATCGCCGTCAACAGCGTCCTAGCTCCGGCGAAGCGTCTCGCTCGCCCGACAGCGACTGGCTTGCTCTTTCTGTTGGGGGTCGCCACCGCCATCCTCCAAGCAATCGGCTGTCATCTACCGATGGCCGTGATCCCCGTCTTCGGACTCGCGATGACCCTGCTGCTCTACCCGCCTCGGCCCAAGCATCTCAAGCGGGTTGGTTGGACGCTGGCCGGCGGCGTCTTTGCGACCTCCATCTGGTTACTAACTCTCTGCTAGGAACTCGCTATGAAGAATCTCGGCACGCCCGGTGAGCTGATCGATTTGTACGCCGTTGACCACGACGCCGAACCGAAACCCACGCTCCTCATCAAGACCGAGGCGTTTAGTGTGCTGCGGCTGGTGCTTCCGGCGGGGAAGGTGATACCTGAGCACAAGGCTCCGAAAGAGATCACCGTGCAGTGCGTCCGCGGCAAGGTTGATTTCGAGGCGATGGGGCAGACGCAGACGATGACGGCCGGCAAGGTCTTGTTCCTCGACCCTGGTGAGCCTCACGCACTCACGGCGATCGAAGACGCCATCATGCTGGTTACGATGGCGACCGAGCGAAAAAGCTAGCCGTCCGCTGCCGATCAGTGCTCGGCCGGCTGCTTGAGCGTCGGCAGAGCCGTCTTGATGGCGATCGTGAAGACCATCAGGCCGAAGGCCCAGATGCCGACGGTGACCTTCCATTCGAGCTGGCTGGGGACGTACTCGACGATCTCATGCAGCGTGCTGGGAACGAAGCCGGGGATGATCAGGCCCATCCCCTTTTCGATCCACGCCCCAACGAAGGCCATGGCGCAAGCGGCGACCAACAGGGGCCGCCACCGTAGGGAAAGAAGCCCTGGCCAGAGGAACAGCAGCGCGGCGGTCATGTTCAGCCCGATGGCCGTCCACGTCCACGGGACAAGCGCGGTCTTGCCGTGCAGACCGAAGAAGAGGTACTTCGCGGCGCTGGCGTGGGCACCGCCCGTATAGAACTCGGTAAAGAGCTCGGACGCGACCATCAGCAGGTTGACCAGGATCGTGACGCGGATGATACGCGTCAGGGTCGCTATCGGGTCGTCGAGGCCGACGACACCCGTCAGCCGTTTGATGAGGACCATCGCCACGATGATGAACGCCGGACCCGAGACGAACGCCGAGGCAAGGAAGCGGGGCGCCAACAGGGCCGTGTTCCAGAAGGGCCGCCCGCCGAGTCCGCAGTAGAGGAACGCCGTCACGGTGTGGATCGAGATCGCCCAGACGATTGACAGCATCACGAACGGGACGTACCAGACCGGGTTCGGCTTTAGGCCGAGGAACCGCATGTAGAGCAGGTAGCCGCAGATGTGCAGGTTCAGCAGCAGGTAGCCGTTCAGGACGATCACGTCCCACGTGAGCATAGAGATCGGGAAGTTGAACTTTCCAATAAAAGGCATCATGTGCCAGAACCGATCGGGGCGGCCCAGGTCAGCGACCACAAACATCAGGCACATGACGATCGCGGCGATCGCTAGCAGCTCGCCAATGATCACGACGTCGTGCATCTTGCGGTCGTGGTACAGGTAGGCCGGGATGACCATCATGACGCCGCCCGCCGCGAGCCCGACCATGAAGGTGAAGTTGGCGATGTAGAGGCCCCAGCTGACCTGGTCGGTCATGTTGGTGCCGATCATGCCGCCGGCGACTTGGTTGGCCCAGGCGTTGGCGCCGACCAAGAAGACGGCCGTCAGCATCGTCATCCAGGCGTAGAACCCAAGCGACCCCTCGGTCGCTAACCAGAGCGACCGCCCGACGAACTTCGGGTAGCTTGTGATGTGGCTCTCGGTCGCCGAAGCACTGCTCATACAGTCTGCCTGCGAGGCTTTTCGGACGACAAGGGAGCGGCCGACGCCGCGTCGCCGACCGACGCCCGGTTCAATCGAAGAAGTAGAAGAACGCCGGCTTAGTGCCGAGTTCTTCCTTAAGGATGTAGACGCGCTTGTTCTCGAGGATCCAGCGGATGCTTGACTCGGGGTCGAGGATGTTGCCAAAGACCCGCGCCCCCGTGGGGCAAGCTTCGAGGCACGCGGGCAGCTTGCCGCGCCGAGTGCGGTGAAGGCAGTAGGTGCATTTCTCAACCACGCCAACCGGACGCACACGGTTGCTCAGGTAGCTCTGGTCGGGGTTGATCTCTTCGGCCGGCACCTCGGGCGCTTTCCAATTGAAACGCCGTGCGTGGTAGGGGCAAGCCGCTTCGCAGTAGCGGCAACCGATGCACCAGTTGTAGTCAACGACGACGATGCCATCGTCTTCCTTCCAGGTCGCCTTCACGGGGCAGACATCGACGCAAGGCGGCTCGTCGCACTGCTGGCACTGGACGGGCAGGTAGAACTTGTCGTCCTTGGGAACCGTGCCGGTGTACGTCGTCGAGCCCTGCTCCATGTCCATCGTGCCCTTGGGCATCTCCAGGACGCGGATGTAGGACTGGTTGGTCGCCCGGTCGTGGTTGTTCTCTTTGTGGCACGCCTCGACGCACTTGCCGTTGCCGTTGCAGACGCTCAGGTTGATCGCGTAGACGAACTTCGTGCCAGGGATCGGACGGTCGTCGGCGATCGTGACCTCGGCCCCGTACTTCTCTGCGGCCTCGGCTTCCAGGCGGGCAATCACGTCGGCCTTCTGCTCTGGCGTAAGCTCCGCGTAGTGCTTTTGCATGAACTCCGCAGCGGTCGCCGTCTTCGCCGCTTGCCGCAACGGTGAGACCGCCGCGACGAACGCCGCGGCGCCCAACGTGGCGAAGCCACCCTTCACCGCAGCGCGGCGGGTTGGGTTCTCGATGACGGGAAGCGTGGGGAGCTTCTTGGGTTCAGTGGTCGCCATGCGGAGCCGCCCCTTCGTGGTCGTGTGCTGCCGGTTCGTTGAAACGGTCCCGCGGCTTGAAGCCCACCACCATCTTGGGGTAGTTCGGTGCGTGCGGGTCGTGGCAGTCGATGCAGTTGTTCTTCGTCTGTGGCCCGCTTGTCAGGTCCCAATGGCCGTTCATCCCACCGTGGGCCCCGTGGGCGAAGGCCGTGGCTTGCGGCCCGTGGCACTGCGAGCAGAGCGTCATCACGTCCTGGTAAGCGACCGGACTGCCGTCGGCGAGCCGGAGCGTATCCGCGTCGTCGGGGTTGTGGCATGCGTAGCAAGTGATCTTGCCGTGGTTGAACGCCATCCCCTGGTGGAACTCGTCGAGGGTCGCCGCGGAGACGTTAGTCAAGTCGGGCTGCCGAACGCTGTGGCACGTCGAGCAGGCGACGCTGCCGGTCCGGCCTTGCGGATCGGTTCCGGCGAGGGTGATCCGCGGCGGACCCGCGGGTCGTCGCACCGTGACCAGATACTCTTCGGCAGCCGATCCTTCGGGCAATGCGCTGGAGGCGTTTTTTACCTGGGTCGTTTCGCTGCTTTGGCCAGTCGCGAACGGCTCGCTCACGGTGGCGTCGGGCGACCGTGCTTGGGAGGAAGACTGCCAAGCAACGACCAGGGCGGTTGCTCCGGCCAGGCCCAGACCGCCGGCAAGGATGAGTGGCGCGAGTCGCGGCATCGAATTCTGTCTCGAATGAGGTTTCGCTGCGGGCCGTCAATATATACACTCTAGTGCAGATTGGTGGTAGCTCAGTTGCCCCACCTCGCCAACTTTTCGCGGAAGGTCGTCGAAGTGCCCGTTAGCGGACTTGTTGTCACCTTCGAGGCCCCAGTCGCTCGCCATCCCGAGGCGGTCGCCTTACTGGAGGCGATTCCCGAAGTCGAAGTCGGCCAGGCCGCGGGTAGCAAGCTGGCGATCGTCGTGGACACGGCGACCAAGCGACGTGATCAAGAGGTCTGGAATGCCATCCGTGACTTGCCTCGCGTCATCGACTTGGCAGTTGCTCTAGTTGCCTTCGACGAAGACGAGCCCCAGGTAGCCGCGCGCTCGACCCCTTCGGCCGGAACCTAAGCCCAAAGTCAACGCCCGCATCAGGTCAGGAACTCAAGATGGATGCCAACCGCCGAGATCTTTTGAAGTCTGCCGCTATGGCGGCTGCTGGTTCGATGGTCGCGGGCGATGCCGCGTTCTCTCTGCCGGTTATCCAGCCCGATGGTGATGGCCTCAGCTGGAATAAAGCCCCGTGCCGTTTTTGTGGGACGGGTTGTCACGTGCAGGTGGGCGTCGAGGACGGCCGCGTGGTCGCCATCGCGGGCGATAAAGCGGCCGACGTCAACAAAGGGTTGCTCTGCGTGAAGGGCTACCACGTCGGTGGCATCCTCTATGGCAAGGATCGGCTCACACAGCCGCTGCTCCGTAAAGACGGTCAGCTGACCCCGATCAGTTGGGACGAAGCGATCGAGACAATCGCTCAGCGGATCTTCGACGCGCCAGATCAGTTTGCCTTCTACGGCAGCGGCCAGTGGACCATCCCCGAAGGCTACGCCGCCCAGAAGCTGATGAAGGGCGGCCTGGGCAACAACCACATCGACCCCAATGCCCGGCTCTGCATGGCGTCGGCCGTGACCGGCTTCTTGGCGACCTACGGAGTCGATGAGCCGGCCGGCTGCTACCAAGACCTCGACGAGTGCGACGTGCTGATCATGTGGGGCAACAACCCCGCCGAAATGCACCCTGTGCTCTTCTCTCGCGTCATCGATCGTCGGTCACGCGGTGAGCAAGTACGAATCATCGACATCGGCACCCGGCGGACCCGCACCACGGATGCCGCCAACGACTACCTCGAAATGCAGCCGCACGGCGACGTGGCGATCGCCCTGGGCATCATGCATTTGCTGATCGAGAACGGCACCTACGACAAGGATTTCGTCGATACGCACTGCAACTTCCGTGGCGACGAGGCGGAGGGAGCGACCCTGTTTGGCGAGCCCATCACCGAGGAGGAATTCCGCGAGCGGATCGCCAAGTACACGCCGGAGCGGGTCGAAGAGCTATCGGGCGTTCCCGCCGACAAGATCCGGATGCTGGCCGATCTGTTCGGTCGCCGCGATATCCGCATCACGTCGCTGTGGTGCATGGGGATGAACCAACACACGATGGGCACGGCGATCAACTCGCTTGTGCATGGCGTCCACCTGCTCTCGGGCCACTTCGGGCGGCCGGGTGACGCTCCGACCAGCCTGACCGGCCAGCCTTCAGCCTGCGGCACGGTTCGCGAAGTCGGCACGCTTGCCCACGCCCTGCCGGGTGGCCGTTTGGTCGCGAAGCCCGAACACCGGGCCCAATGCGAAGAGATGTGGAACCTGCGTGAGGGAAGCATCAACGGGAAGCCGGGCTACCACACGGTGAAGATGTTCGAGCAGTTCACCAAGCCCACCGCCGAGGGGGGCGACATCACGACGATGTTCGTGCAGGTCACCAACCCGGGCCAGACCCTGCCGAACCTCAACAAGCTCTTCAACAGCAAGGAAGGCCTTGAAGACAAGTTCTTGATCGTCAGCGATGTCTACCCGACCGCGACGACCGAGTTGGCCGACCTGATCCTTCCGGCCGCAATGTGGGTCGAGAAGAACGGCGTCTACGGCAACAGCGAACGCCGCACGCAGCAGTGGTTCAAGATGGTCGATCCGCCGGGGGAGGCCCGCGACGACACGTGGATGACGATCGCCATTGCCCACAAGCTGTACGAGATGGGCTTCGCGGGGATGGCCGATCGCAATGGTGATTTCATCTTCGCCGTACGCGACGAGAACGGCGAGGAGATCCCCGTCTGGGACTTCGATCGGTACTACGACACGAACGTCGACAAGCACCTGTTCGAGGAGTACCGTCAGTTCACCACGATGAAGCACAAGAACCTGGCCCCTTACGACGAGTACGTTAAGGCGAGGGGGCTTCGCTGGCCGGTGGTTGAGCAGGCCGATGGATCTTGGCGAGAAACCCGCTTCCGCTTCTCGGGGTTCGACGACCCCTTCGTCGCAGAGGGGCAAGAGTTCGACTTCTACCACTCGTCCAGCAAGGACGGGCGCGCTCAGATCTGGTTCCACGAGTACCAGCCGCCGCCGGAGATGCCCGACGAGGAGTACCCGCTGTGGCTCTGCACCGGGCGGGTGCTGGAGCACTGGCACACCGGCACGATGACGCGTCGGCTGGGACCGCTCAACCGCGCGATGCCAACGGCCTACGTCGAGATGCACGCCGAGGATGCCAAGGCAGCCAACATCCGCCAGGGCGAGACCGTGCTGATCGAGTCACGCCGCGGCGTGGCGGAGTTGCCGGTCTGGATCGACGGGAGGGGCCGACCGCCTCGGGGGACGATCTTTGTGCCGTTCTTTGATGAGACCAAGCTGATCAACAACTGCACGCTGGAGGCTCACGACCCCTTCTCGAAGCAGCCGGACTACAAGAAGTGTGCGGTCCGTGTGGTCAAGAAATCTGCCTCTAACGTTGCGGGGTCAACCTCATGAAACGCCTCTCAACGATCTTCCTCTCGGTTGTCATCGCCGTGGCGGTGATCGGTTACTTCGTGGGCCTGTCGGATGGCGTCCCGAAGCCCGACGGGTTGGGTGATTCTCCCTTGTATGCGGCAGCCCAGAAGACGCAACCGCTTACGCGAGAAGCCAAACTCGTAGCAGCCGTTAGCTACGCCGAGGTCCCCAGTACCCCAATGGGCCCGACTGCTTCGTGGAGTGCGGCGGGGGCAAGGATCCCCCAAACCGACTACGACCTCTTTACCAAGATCGAACCCAGTGAAGCCGACAAAGAAGCGTCCGGCAAGCTGCGCGCCTCGCGCCGTGCGTTCAACGGCGCTCCGCCGGTGGTGCCGCACCCGATCGAGAACACGAACGACGCTGCCTGCTACGCATGCCATGCCAACGGCATGAAGATGGCTGGGCTCAAGGCGAGCGTCATGTCGCACCCGTTCTTGGCGAACTGCACACAGTGCCACGCTCCGATGGCGCCCAAACCGTTTCAAGAGGCCGACGCCACGGTCGAGACTCACTTCGTCGGCCTGCCCGCCCCGAAACGGGGCGAACGGGCTTACCCTGGTGCGCCGCCGACGATTCCCCACTCCCAGTGGATGCGTCAGCAGTGCAACGCCTGCCACGGCGGGCCCAATGGGTGGGCCGGCTTGGAATCAACCCACCCGTGGCGCACCAACTGCACGCAGTGCCACGCCCCGTCGGCTGCACTCGACCAAACCTTCCAAGTGGATAGCGTTCCCATGCTGCCGCCGCTCGACGTCGCCGGGCGTTGAGGGGCGATCGCGGTCGTCGAATCGAGAGGGCAGTATCTGTGTGGCACTGGTTGTTGAAACGCCTGCGAAGACTTGCCCCTTGGACACGACCGTCTGAAGCGAATCGCACGAAGGCGTTTACCAGTCGGCGGGCGCTGCTTACCGGGCGTCTCGGGGAGTTCCTCCCGAAAGAAGAACGCCAACTCGTTGCCCGCTACCCTCGGCCTGCTGAGCAAGATCCGGAGAAGGGCGCCCCACGCAGCCTTGGCGGGATTAGCATCGAACCCGTGGCGACCACCGCCCTGGGCACCCGATCGCCGCCTCGCACGATACCCGTCTTCCGCCCGCCCGGCGCGATTGAAGAGGCCGAGTTCCTCGCCGGCTGCACGCGATGCGGCGACTGCATCACGGCTTGCCCCTACGACGCGATCCACAACGCCCCCGAGCGACTCGGTGAGCGTGTCGCCGCCACACCGATCATCGAGGCCGACACGCAGGCCTGCCTGATGTGCGAGGACTTTCCCTGCATCGCCTCGTGCGAACCGGGCGTGCTGACCGACCGCATCCCGCCGGTGATGGGGACTGCCGTTGTCACCGAGCACCTCTGCTTGGCCTATCACCACACAACCTGCACCGTGTGCAGCGAGCGATGCCCGGTCGAAGGGGCGATTCTCTTGACCGACGGCAAGCCAACCGTCATCGAAGCAGCTTGCACCGGTTGCGGCGTTTGCCGCTACGTCTGCCCGGCGCCCGAGAACGCGATCCTGCTGATGCCCGCCTTCGCCCGACCCAATAGGCCCAAGCCGTGAGCCTCAATGACGCTGACCCTAACCAGGGCGATCCCGAGATCCTGCAAGCCGAGTGGGCCCGGGACCAGGTACTGCAACTGTTTGCCGACCTCGCGGCGGGCGCCAAGGTGCGTCACGTTCAGCTGAAGAATGCCCACGACGATCGGCAGGTTGCGCTTGGCGACGCCGAGGTGGCCTTCGCCAACGGCCAAGCGGAGGCAATCCAAGTCCGGTACGACTTCGAGGGCGAGCTTTGGTGCGACACGATCATGCCGGGCGACCCGACAACCAAGATCATCCGAAGTCGACTGCCAGAGCACGCGTAGGCGCTCTCGCGTCAAGCGCTGGCTGCGAGTGACCGGTCAACCGCCCCGTCCCATTTCGCGCAGATCGAACACGGCTGCAGAGCAGTCGCCGCTCGCCGACAGCGTCTGACGGTCTGCATTGACGCCATACCTTCCGAAGGATCCACACCGGGACGCACAAGATCAAACCTGCATGTTGACATGCACTATTGGCGGCATACGATTAGGGGCTGTTTCTGGAGTGCATCCCGCGGGTCGGTGACTTGAGAATTCGTCGCCCCGCCCCCATCACATCGAGGCTGCCATGCTTACTCTCGACCCCAACCAGACCGTCGGTGAACTCGTCCGCCAACGCCCCATGCGAGCCCGGGTCTTCGAGGCCCTGAAGATCGATTACTGCTGTGGCGGGAAGGTCTCGCTGGCACGGGCCTGCGAGAAACGGGGCATCGGCGTCGATGACGTGCTCCAGCGAATCGACCAAGCCGATGCCGCTACCGACCAAGACGAATCGCCCGATCCCGACGCGATGACGCTCACCGAGTTGGCCGACCACGTCGAAGCGACTCATCATGCTTATCTGCGTGAGGAACTGCCCCGGCTCGACTGGATGACGGAGAAGGTCGCCCGCGTTCATAGCGACAAAGAGCCTAGGCTGCTTCAGGTTCGCGAGGCGTTCTTGTCGCTCCGGGCCGAGCTCGAACCGCACATGATGAAAGAAGAGCAGATCCTCTTCCCAATCGTCCGGCAGATGGAATCGTCGGGCGCGGCATCCGAGCATCCCTGCGGCAGCGTCGCCAACCCGATCCGGCAGATGGAGCACGAGCACGATCAAGCCGGCGGCGAGCTGGCGATCCTGCGGGAAGCGACCGACGACTTTGCCCCGCCCGAATGGGCGTGCAACACCTACCGGGCCATGCTCGCTTCGCTTGAACAGCTTGAGGCCGATATGCACCAGCACATTCATAAGGAGAACAACGTCATGTTCCCTAAGGCGATCGAGCTAGAGTCCAACGCCTGACGCGACGGCAGCCTGCCCAGACCCGAACGAGTAAACGCCTGCGATGTCCACGAAGCGTCCTTTAGTGCTCGCCTGCTCCGGCTGCTCTCCCGCGGGTCCAGCTCGCAGGCCGTGTTGCTCTCGAACTCGATCGACGTGGGATCGCGGAGATGTCTTGCTTGGCGGGCGTGGGGGCCGCGAAGCCGATGTTCTTGAACAAGCTGTGTGACCGCGAAGTCTGGATCATCGACGGCTGCCCAATCCACTGCAGCGCGGGAGTACTCGATCGAGTGGCTGCGCGGGCCGACAAGCATCTACGCTTGCACGAGCTTGGCGTCAAAAAGAACGCGGACCAGCCCGAGGGCGCAGACTTCGATCGCTTGATGGACGCCGTGTTAGGGCAGGTCGGCTCAGCGTGGTAGCTGTGGCGTTACCGGCTAGCTGCTGATGCGGTGTGGTAGCTCGGCACGAGGCAATGCGCAGACGGTGGTCTTGCCGACCCGATTTCAAACGCTGGCGAGATTGCGATTGCCGCTTCGGTAACGCGAGAGTACGATAAAACATGCACAAGGCGGTGTAGGAAAAAACAGGCGTAGCCGTAGCTACGTCGACTCGTTCCTTGTTTCTACGAGTCTCCAGAATGCTCTCGAAGACCGCCGAGTACGCCCTGCGAGCCGTCGCCTGCATGGGGAAAGACCCTGGCAGACCTCTCGCGGCGGACGCCCTGGCAAAGCAAACCAAGGTGCCGCGGCGGTATCTGACCAGGGTGCTGCAAGACCTCTGCGCATCCGGCCTCGTGCGCTCCCGTCCAGGCCCCGGCGGTGGCTACGAACTGATCCGTCGCACGAGCAAGCTGACGATCCTCGATGTCGTTGACACGGTCGATCCGATCGAGCGGATCAAGAGATGCCCGCTGGGACTCAAGACCCATAAGAAACTGTGTCCGCTGCATTCGGAACTCGACAAGGCCTACGCAGCGACGCAAGCCGCCTTCGCCGCGGTGACCATCCAGCAATTGGTCGAGTCCTCGAACCCGATTATTCCTCTGTGCGAGGTGGGTTGAGAGCTATCGCCCGCCGCCGGCGGCCGGTTTGGCAAGGCGTTACGCAGACGTGTGCGGTTCGGTGTTCACGCCGGCCAGCAGGCAGTCGATGACATCTGCAGCCGAGTAGGACGTGTCCTCTGGTTCCTTGAGGAACCGGCTCACCTTGGCGGCTTCGTTGCCACAGGTCACCAGCGGCTTCTCGTGCTGCCCTCCATTGCGTCTCTGTTCGAGCCCAACACTGGCCAGCAGGCCATTGCAGACGCACTTGCGCCCGACCGTCTCTTGGAGTTCGCCCCCCTTGTGGAGGAATGACCGCACGGGCTCTCCCGGGCATCGCCAGCCAAGGGTTCCGTCTTCCTTGCGATAGCCCTGGCGGAGGTAGCCCAAGTCACAAACGCGGTTCCGCTGCGAGTAGACCGTCTCCTCCGAAATCGAGCCCTCCACCTGCAAGACCTTCAGCGGGAAGCCGGTTGGCGAGGCAAGCGGGTCGGTCACGATATCAACCTGCTCTGATTGGCTCGCGTCGAGCACATGCTGACGGAGGTCTCCGCGGAATCCCGATTCGCGGCAAAATGCGAAGGCGGTTCCTACCTGAACCCCCGTCGCACCAAAATCGAGCGCCTGGCTTAGACTCTCGGGCGTTCCGTAAGAACCGGCTAGCCAGAACGGTAGCCCCAGCCCAGCGATCGCCTCCAGGTCAACGACATCGCGGGGGCCGTAGACCGGCTCTCCACGTTCGTTCAGCGAGGCCTTGCCGCGTGGTGGTGCGTTGTGACCGCCCGCGGTTGGCCCCTCAACGATAAACCCATCCACCCGGCCCGACGATTTGCGGGCGAGCATCGACGCGAGCGTGGCCGAAGCGACGATCGCCAAGAACTTCGGCCGATTGAGCCAGGGGATCTCTTGATTTCCGAACTCCATCGGGTCGAATCGACAGACGAAGTGATCCTCCTTGGTCGCCCCCTCGACGTGCAGCGGCAACTCGACCGGCAGGCCGTCTTGCAGCCGATCGAGGATCCCTGGGATCGCCCTCGGGATGCCCGCCCCCATCAACACGAAATCGACACCAGCCAGCATGGCCCCGAAAAGCGAGGGGAGCGTTGGCGTTTGGATTTTCTCTAGGTAGTTGATGCCAACGAGCCCGCAATGGCCTTCTTTTGCCAAGAAGACCTCAACAAAGTTGGCGGCGACCGTGAGCTCCAGCTCGTGCTGCGTTGGCTCGTGGGTCATCACGCTGGTATGGGCCAGCGGGGCCGTGTCCGACACGCCTCCCTCGACGAGGTACCTTTCGACGATCCGCTCTGCCATCGCCGGGTAAGGAAACTCGGCCAAAGCCCGCCGAAGATGGCCACCCCGGTCGCCTAGCTGGAGCCTCCGGACGAGGACCGTATCGACTGCTGTCCCCGAGACGACGCCGAGCTGACCCGCTCGAGCGACCGCACGGGCAAGTCGCCAGTCCGATACGGCGACTCCCATCCCACCCTGGATGATCAAGGGCTCGTCGGAGCGTTGCATCTTCATAACCCTTTCTCGATAGCCTGCTGTTGCCTAGATCGCGAGGGGATCTTGACGGTCGCTTTGGAGATTTGGTTGGGACCCGAAGCTCTTTGACTCTGACGAGCGACGCAATCTACATAGTATTGTATAGTATGGGGCCGCCTCGGCTAGGACTCTGGCTGGCTGCGTGCAAGCTTCGCCACTAGAGTCTTGGCAGGCTGTGACCTCTACGCGACCCAGGCAAGAAAGGGCGATAGTCCCGGGCGTGGTGCAGGGAATGACGACCCGCTAACGATGCGTTGGGCCAGGGCAATTGCAGCGGAAGTCAATCGCTACGGTTCATCCAGGCGATAACCCAGTCGGCAAGTGTTTGCAGGTCGCTCCTCGGTAGGGTTAGGCCTGCGGTCGGCAGATCATCGTCGGTAACAACCGCGAGTACGCTCAGGTCTTCTTCCGCCAACGGCCGGCTGCCCACCTCGGCACGCCAGACCTCGATCTTTGGAGCCGTCGTTCCCGAATCCCCTTCGACGAGCACGAGGTCACTCGACGCGAACACTGTCGCCAAGGGGGCGTAGCGGTCCCGGCTCGGACCGGAGTCATCGCTAGGCAAGAAGACGGCGCTCAGGCCTTTCGATAGCACACCGACAACGGTGGCGCCGGCTGTTCGGTGCCGATGCGAGTCTTTACCCGGCACGTCGAGTTCGTGCCGATGATGCGTGTGCTTGATCGTTCCAACCCGCAGTCCGCGTCCTGTCAGCTCCTCAATGAGCGCGACGACGAGGGTGGTTTTCCCATGGTTTTTTCGGCCGATAACGTGGAGTCGTTTCACAGTACTTCGAAGGGTTCTGCGGCTAGAGGAAGCACGACATATCAGAGCCTCCGCGGCCTCCGAAAGCTATAGACTGTCGATAGTTCCGTGCGAGCTTGTTGAAGCAAGCACGCCCGGTCCTTGCGTCTGAGGTTGCCTCACCCGCGGCGGGTTTCAGTCTGGCCGAACTCGCGTCGGTGCCCGTCACCGACCGCAGTTCCACGGCCGCCGTAAGCTCAACGGTTGGCCGAATCGTCGGGTTGCCAGTCCAGCTGCTAGCAGCCAGAGATGCGGCAATGCGAACGCAGTCTCGGGCAAGCCGCGGCAAGGAAGCAGGCGACGTTCATCATTCATCATTACGGCCGGTGACCTGTTGGATATCACACGTCGATGTCGATGGATTCGAGATCGACGTGAGCGATCGCCAAGAAAGGCTCAACTGGAAGTAACGGACTCGATTTGAGAAAGTCTTGCAATCACAGAAGCGGTTAAAGAGTTCGCCACTTGCCCTATTCTAGCCTGAGCGGAAGGCTCTCAAGAGGTTTCTTGCTCGGGGCTGTGGCCGTGGGGTCTTCTTCATCCGTGAGCAAGAGCCGGTGCACGCGATGTAAGTCGGGCTGGCTGATGTCGATCAACCCAAAGCACCAAGGAGACGATTGCGTTAGGTCGGCCGTAGCGATGACCTGACCATCCTCAGCGACAAGCCACAGATGCGTTGGCGTGGCGGCACCGGTTCGCTCGTCGCATGCTAGCCAAACGTGGAGCTGGGCGGAGAGCTCGTCGTAGAGCAGATGCGTGACCAACGAGCCATGGGGCCTCTCGGCGAGCAGGCTGACAAGTCGGAAGTCCGGCGTGTTGAGTCGCCGGTCCACGCGATCGATGCGTTGCTGCCACGACAATAGAGCCGCCTCCGGGTCGTCAGCCGTCCCGGTGCCGATCCAGCGAACGATTCCAACAAGGCAAGCCGCCACGGCAACGACGACCATCACCCTGCGAGCCCATGTAGGCGGCTGCGAGCGTCCTTCACGCGACGACACCGTTTCGGTTCTACCGACGGGGACCACGGCGTGGTCGTCGATCCTGGTGAATATTTCATCTCGCATCCGCGGCGGCGGTTTAACTACCGATTCGCTCTGGAGCAGGCCTTCGAAGGTTGCATGCAAGTCGTCTAGGTCGCGATTGCACGCGGTGCAACCGGTCGAGAGGTGGCCAGCCACGGCCTCCAACTCACCCTCGTCCAAGAGGTCGAGCGCGTAATCGGGCAAAAGTTTTTGGGCGTCACGGCAGTTCATCGTCGTGCCCCCCGTACCGATGGAGTTTGGCCTTCAGCGTCTGAATCGCAGCACGTACTCGCGACTTGACGGTTCCTAGGGGTTCGTCGAGCCGATCCGCAATCTCGCGATGGGTCAGCCCCTCAAAAAATGCTAGCAGGAGCGGCTGACGATAGGACGAGTCGAGACCCGCCACCGCGTTGCGGACGTCCACGGATCGCTCGTTGTGCAACGCGGCGAGATCGGGGCGCTCGGCGGTGGAGGTGGTCACAGCACGCTCCGTACCTTGGGTAGCGTAGTCGTCTTGGACGGCACGACGACGGGACTCTCCTCGGATTCGGTCTATCGCGCGAGATCGCGTCAGCACAAGGAGGTACGTCCTCACATCGCCGCGGGATGGGTCAAAACGCTCTGGATTCCGCCATAGCTCGACAAAAATGTCGGAAACCAGGGCCTCGGCATCGGCGTCGCACCGGAGAATCCTCCGCGCGAGAGTGAACACGAGAGCCGCGTGCCGGTCGTAGAGGGCAGTGAACGCGAGCCGGTCGCCTGATCGAATCGTCGCCAACTCATCCGTCTCATCTCGGCCAGCCCCAGCCGGGGGCTCGACCGGAGTCTCCCGGCGGTTAGTGGGCGGCTTGCGCATCAACGGGTTGGCTTTCGAGGGCATGGTCAGGCGGCCGCTCGAGCCTTCGGACCGAGGACAACTCCGCCGGGCCCTCGCGGCAACGCGATCGGGATCACCGCATCGGTCATCCACTCCCCGCCAGCACCGTCTGGCTGCCTGCTCAGGTAGAAACGGAACGCGTGGAGCGACCCGTCGGGCAGAATCATCGTCACCAAGACAACCGCAGCATCCTCCGCGAGTACGGCCTTCCCGGCGGACCAACCGACGTTGTCGATCAGTGCCGCAAACGAGTCTTGTTCGACCATGGAGCGGAAACGTTCCAGCGGGCCAGTGACAGCACGGTTAGCTGGTGACGCGTGACGGAAGACGCGGGCGGCGGAATCGTGATCGTCTCGCCAGACCGACAGCGCTGTCATTTGCGCTTCCACGACCTCGGCCGGCGTGTTACCGGAATCCTCGGACGCAGGTTTCTCGTCGGGCAGCGCTGCCGTCGCGTACCCAACTAGGGCGAACGCCATGGCGCTACAGGCGATCAGCGGGAGCGGCCGGAGTTGCATACGGGGCATTGGGCCGACCAGTAGTAAACAAAGCGACGCCGCTTCGAGACACGGCACCTTGGCTGAGGCTATCTGTCGCAAGTGCGGCCGTCAACAGATTCGGCCCCAGATCGTTGGAGGAGAGAGACTGCCAATATTTTTTATGGATTGGTTCATCCAACCGTAGGCGACGGTCGTACCCCTTGCGAACTGCGATCCACACCCACTCGAACAACCGACGCAAAAGCTGCCCATGTCTATCCGCAAGAAGCTAGTTGCAATGGCGGCCTTCACCCTACTTACGCCGGCCGTGACACTGGCAGAGGTCGTCTACGGGGTTACCGAGAACCAGTTCCTCGTCAGTTGGGACTCGGTCACCCCCGGCACGCTGCTCTCGGGCTCGCCTGTCAGCGGCCTACAGAGCAACGAAACGGTCCTGGGGATCGATTTCCGACCGGCAACGGGCGAGCTGTACGCCCTGGGAAGCACGAGCCGGCTGTACACGCTGAGCACCGCGACCGGCAGCGCGACCGAAGTTGGAGCGGGGCCTTTCTCGCCCCCGATCAATGGCTCGGCCTTCGGCTTCGACTTCAACCCGGTGATTGACCGAATCCGACTCGACTCGGACGTGAACAAGAACTACGTGCTCAACCCAAACGACGGAACGGCTACGGAAGTCACCGACCTCTTCTATGGACCTGGTGACCCGAACGAGGGCCAAGACCCGAACGTCGTCCATGCGGCCTACACCAACAGCACTTTCGGCGGATCGGCCTCGACGCAGCTCTACGGCATCGATACAGGTTTCGACATCCTCGTCACCCAGGCCAACTCGGCGGGCACGCTCGGCACGGTCGGCGCGATCGGGACCGACATCACTCCAACCGGTGGATTCGACATCTCGGGGGTTACAGGTGTCGCCTATTTGGCAATCGAGGACGCTACTGCATCCAAGACGACGTTCTGGACAGTCGATCTCTCGACCGGGATCGGGTCTCCCGTCGGTGAAGTAGGCGGCGGAAACCTGATCACGGCGATCGCGGTGACGCCGATCCCCGAGCCGACCGCTGTCTGCCTCGTGGGTCTTGCGTTCGCCGCTACCGTCCTGCGAGCGGAGAAACGCCGCTGAAGCCTTTCACAGCCCCCCTGTACGGGCTCCCTCCGACTACTTGCCTCAAGGCACCTTTATAATGCGTTTCTCAACCACACTAGCCCTTTCTGCAGCCATGCTGCTCACCTCGGCAGGCTCTCGCTGCGGAGCGGCAGACCACCTCGACGCCCCGAACGTCATAGGCGACGGGCAGTCCGACATCAACGACCTGTTCGCGTTCCAGTCGCCGACCAACCCGGACAACACGGTGCTGATCCTGACCGTCAACCCGGCCGTTGGCGTGTTCAGCCCGAGCACGTTCGGGACCGACGTGACCTACGCTTTCCAGATCGACAACAACGGTGACGCGGTCGCCGATCTCAGCTACGAGGCCACGTTCGGTGCCGCCGCCGGCGGGACGCAGGGCTTCACGCTCACCGGCCCAAGCGGCCCGGTGGCCGGCACGACGGGCTCTACCGCGTCCGGCACGGGCGTTGAGGCGGTCACCGCGGGCGTGTTCGACGACCCGTTCTTCTTCGACCTGAACGGTTTCAACGACGGCTTCAACTTCACCGGCGACGACTTCTTCGCCGGCCTGGACGTCTCGGCGGTCGTCTTGGAAGTCCCAAGCAGCGAGCTCGGGGCGAGCGACATCGGCGTCTGGGCCACCACCTCACGCGGCGGCGTGCAGGTGGACCGCATGGGCCGGCCCGCGATCACCACCGCCTTGATCCCGAACGGGGCCGACAAGACCGCGTTCAACCTTGCCGACCCGGCCGGCGACTTCGCCAACTTCGGTGCGATCGTCAACACTTCAATCGCCGGCCTGAGCGACCAGGCGAACGCGGATGCCCTGACCCCCGTCTTGCTGCCAGACGTGCTCACGATCGACACGTCCGACCCCTCCGGCTTCCTGAACGGCCGCGGGCTAGCCGACGACGTCATTGATGCTGAACTCGGCCTGCTTTCAGCGGGGGCCGTCACCGGCGACGGGGTCGATGGCAACAACGTTCCGTTCCGTGGATCGTTCCCCTACCTGGCAGCGGCCAATGTGCCGGAGCCGACCGCTGCTGCCCTGGTATTCATGTCACTCGCCACCCTGACGAGGCACCGCACGCGGGCCTGATTCGGGTTGACCCCTCCTTGATGAGCACCTGGATCTTGGAGCCTGGCCACCCGTGGCCAGGCTCCTGCTTTAGATGTTGCCACGCCCACGCCCAAGCCCAAGCCGCAACGAAGTTCTTCGACGTGAAGCGTTTGATCCACCCCGCCGCGATCACCGCCTTGGCCGTCTTCGCCCTACCGCCGCTGCTGCTGGCTAACGAGCCGTATATCCCCACCAGCGACGACGAAGTCCTTGAGACGTTGCCAACGGCGGTGTTCACACGGCGTGACAGCATCAGGAGGCTGCGCGAGCGGCTCGCCGCCGAGCCGGACAACCAACAGGTGGCCGCCACGATCGCCCAGCACTACGTCGGGCTTGGGAAGTCCGAGGGCGACCCACGCTTCTACGGCTACGCCCGGGCGGCGGTCGGGGCTTGGTGGGACCAACCCTCGCCGTCCGCCCCGATTCTGCGGGTGCGGGCCAAGCTGAAAGAGACCGACCACGACTTCCCCGCCGCCTTGGTCGATCTGGATCGGCTCCTGCAGAAGGAGCCGAGTGATCAACAGGCCTGGGTCGAGGTCGCCAACATCCGCCGCGTGGTTGGCGACTACGATCTGGCTTCCGAGGCTTGCGACCACCTGGGCGGGGCGGACGAGTCGATCCCCGCCCTTGCCGCCCGCGTCCCCCTGATGGCCGTCACGGGAGAAGCCGAGGCCGCTTACCTCCTGCTCGGTGAGCAGCGGCCGCGGGTTGAGAAGCAACTCCCGGGGCTTGTGCCGTGGTTGCTGACCATGCGGGCCGAGATCGCCCGAGCACTCGGCCGGCCCGCCGCCGCGGAGAAGCACTACCAGGCCGCCTACGAAGCCGACCCCAGTAGCTCCTACCTACGGCGGGCGTACGCCGACTTCTTGCTCGACGGGGATCGCCCCGACGAGGTCACGGACCTCCTCGGCGACGACCGCCGAGACAACGGGCTGCTGCTCCGCGCCGCGGTCGCGGCGAAACGCTGTGGCGCGCCCAACACCATGGAGCTGAGCGACACCCTCCGCAACCGGTTCGCCGAGACGCGCCTCCGTGGCGACCTGCCGCATGGCCGCTACGAGGCCCGCTTCGAGCTCGAGTTCGGCGACGATCCGCGGCGAGCGCTCGAGCTGGCGCTCGCGAATTGGGCTCGGCAGAAAGAACTCCGCGACTCCCGGAACGCCCTCGAAGCGGCCCTCGCTGCCGCGGAACCGGCGGCGGCTGAGCCCGTGATCGCCTTCCTCAGGAAGTACGGCACGCAGGACGTCGCGTACGGACGGCTCATCGAGCGGCTGGAGGGCGAGTGATGCCCCTTCTGCGATTCTTCGTCGCATTGATCCTGGCTGCCTCCTCGGGTTGGTGCTTTGCTCACAAGCCCAGCGACAGCTACCTGCGGATCGACGGCACCGCCGCCGCCTTCGCCGCGGAGTGGGACATCGCCGTCCGCGACCTCGAGCTGCTCGTCGGACTCGACGACGATCAAGACGGGAAGATCACCTGGGGCGAGCTCAAGCAGAAGCAGGAAGCGGTCGCCGCCCACGCGTTGAGCCACCTCACGGTCCGGTCCGGGAGGACGCCCCTCCCGATAGAAGCCACCGACCTGCGGGTCACCCGCCACAGCGACGGTGCCTACGCGGTGCTGTCTCTCTCGGGTGAGCCCACCTCCGCGGCCGAACCGCTCGAACTCGACTACGACCTCCTGTTCGCCCTCGACCCCACGCACCGGGGCCTGGTTCTCCTGCGGGGCGACGCGGGGGTCAGCACGACGATCCTCAGCCCGGAACAGCCCACGGTCCGGTTAGACCCCCGTGAGATCACAGCGTTTCACACGCTCGCCGAGTACGTGCGCGAGGGCGTCTGGCACATCTGGATCGGGTTTGACCACATCCTCTTCCTGGTCACGCTCCTGCTGCCCGCCGTGCTCGTCTGGCGCGAGGGGTCCTGGTCAGGGGCCGAGTCGTTTGCGGCAGCCAGTCGCCGGGTCTTCCGGATCGTGACGATGTTCACGGTCGCCCACTCGATCACGCTATGGCTGTCGGTCATGGAGTACGTGGCCCTGCCGAGCCAGTGGGTCGAGGCGTCGATCGCCCTGTCGATCATTGTCACGGCGCTGGCGAACCTCTACCCGAAGCTGCCGGTCAGCGGGTGGAAGGTCGCTTTCCTCTTCGGGCTCATCCATGGCTTCGGCTTCGCGAACGTGCTGATCGACCTCGGCTTGACCAGCGGCTCGCTGGCGTTGGCTCTGTTCGGGTTCAACGTCGGCGTGGAACTCGGGCAGCTTGCGATCGTGCTGGCGTTCCTTCCAGTCGCTTACCCTTTACGCGGCACGTGGTGCTACCAGACCATAGTCCTCCGAGGCGGGTCGGTTGTCGTAGCCCTCGTCGCGGCGATCTGGTTCTACGAACGGACTCTCAATGCCGAGATTCTCGGCATTTAGCACATCTGCTTCGGATGCCTCAACCTCAACGGATTCGGCCACAGGCCCGGTCACGGCGGTGCATGACACCTCAGCGAGTTTGTAGCCCAGCGGTCAAGACGCCCGCCGGATGTCTTTGAACCGACTCACGTCGCGCGAGTCGGATGGTTGTGACCGTTGGTTGACGCCGTGATCAGACAGGCGCTACGCAGTCACGCGAATGGCAATACTACTGACTTCACCCTTTCACCGTTGAACGAGAGCCGAGGGAGCGCAGGCCCCCCTACCCCCGAGCCCTAATGAGGCTCAGGATCGGGGGGACCAGGCTGGATTTCTCCGCCGAACGCTTCGCGTCGGTCGCTTGGTCACTGCGGTTATTTACTACTCCCGCGCCCCACTCACCGGCCCGAAGCCTGTTTGCGGTCCGCAGTCGCGGGGGTTCCCAACCTTTGCGGGCTGTGCCGTTGCCTTGGCCGCGTCGGCGTTGGGGTTCCGTCGCCCAGATAGGGGGCTATGGGTTCTTGGGCCGCTCGGGCCCCTCGTTGACTCGCAACTAGCGGTCGCCGATTGCCGCGGCCGTCTGCCGATCAACGAATCGGGTGACCGCTTCGACCGTGGTCGCCGGACGCCCGCCGGGCATCGCGACTTCCAACTGGATGCCGTTCACCCCGCGGTGGATCCACCGCCAGGCGGTCGACGGGTGGATGTCGCGGCCGGTGGCTTCTTTCACCGCCTTGCGGACGGGGAGGAGCTCGTCGCCCGGGGCGATACGTAACGCGGTCATGGGACGCCTTGCTGTGCGTGGTTGCGAGAATCGAGGCACGCAAGCTAGCCAATGTCAGGCGCCCTGGCGGGGTCCACAGGGGTCCGCGGGGGGTCCGCTAGGGGTCCATCCTTAGTTGGTAATCTGCCAAAGACTGCCCTTCCCCGTCCCGTCGGGTCGTATCTCCAGCATTTCCGCCCCGTCTCGGAACTTCTTGCAGGCGTTCTTCAAGCGCTCCGGATTGGGCCCGCCAGGCAGTGGATCGTCGATCCGCGACGGCCACCCTAGCTCCTGAAAAGAGTCCAGGATTCGACGCAGGTTGGTCGCTCCAGCCGAGACTTCCCTAACCAAGACACCGTTGTAGAAGAGCTTGCCGCTGGCCGCATCCCACTCGGGCTTGATCCCGTCGTGCCACTGCAGTCGGCGGTAGCCCTGGTAGAGGCTCTGGATGTGGATCTCCGGCTCCGATTCGTAGTAAGCCGCCAATTCGCCAACGCGATGTAGCGGGATCTCTCCCGGCTGCCGCTCGGGCGACTCGGACGCGTGCTCGCGTTGGTGCACGCGACGCGCCGCGACCCCCTTGAGATAACCCTCCAGTTCGGGCAGCACGAGGCCTTCAACGGCGAGCAGCGACGACTCGACATCGGTCAGAACCTCTCGCAACGATGGCTCTTGGTCAGCCAGACCCTTCGCTCGCCTGACCGCGTCCCGGGCAGCCTGCAGGCCTTCCTTCAGCCGCTTCCCGAGCCCTGCCAAGTCCCTTGCCGGCAGTTCGGTCTTACCCGCCTCCAGGCGCCCCATCAGGGCTGGGTCGGGCTGCCGTAGTTGCCCCACGACGTCGAACACCCTCAGGCAGCTTTCGTGGACCGCCTTCTCAAGCGCCTTGCCCTTATCGATCGTGTTCATGCTTTGATTCTCGTGGGTTTGTATTCGTTCTCGATGCGGAAAGCGTGACCTCAACCTGGGAGGCGCCGCCCCCCCTCAGAGGCCCTCAGAGCCTGTCTGGTGGGACCTAGCCGATCTTGCGGGCGATCTGTTCTCCGACCGTTAGATCGCGTTCGGCGTAGATCTCGGTCGTCTTGGCGTGGCTGTGACCCAGGACGATCTGAGCCCCGTCGAGACCGAACTCGGCACGCACGGCGGTGGCGGTCGCGTGGCGTAACTGATTCGGACTCCAGGTGGGGACGCCCGCGCGATCGCAGGCTCGCTGGATTGCTCGCCGGTAAGCCGTGGTGCTGTAACGTCGTCCCGGCGCGCGTTTGGGATGATTCGCCGTGTTCGAGCCCGGGGTGTTCCCGCAACTCAGCGGCGTCGTACGCATCGCTTGGATCACCGAACGGCGCTTCGATTCCGATTCGGCAGGTGAGAAACAGTAGTCGTCGGGGGATCGCGTCAGGTACTTCAGCAGCAGAGCTTGCCCCTGTGGGCCAATGAGAACGACTCGCGACTTTCCCAGGTGCTGGGTCTTGTGGCTGGCCGGGTGATATCGCCAGATCTCGCTCGAGCGATCGAGATCGACCGGCCGGAGGGCGCAGACTTCGCCCGGACGCATCCCCGTCAGTTGCTGAAGCCGGACCATGTCGGCGAGCACCTGAGGGAGATGCTTTAGAGTGGCGGCCACGCTCCGCTCCTCGACCGGCAGCACGGGGGCCGTTTCGCGGCCCCCCTGGCCTGCTCGAAGCCCCTGCACCGCTTCGAGCGCGGTGACGACCGAGGTGGGGATCAGCTCGTCGGCTGCCGCCCAGCGGAACACGCGTCGTACGCGGTTGATCTGCGCGTTGACCGTGCTGCGGGCGAGCCGCTGGCCGATCTGATCGCGATACGCCTTGAGCGCCAGCGGCCCGAAGCTGGTCGCTGGAATAGCTCCGTATTGAGCCGCCAGCTCTTCCAGGGCGGAGACGAGCATCTCGGCTTCGGCATTGGGCTTGCCGTCCGAGCGATAGCGCTTTCGGGCGACCTCGCCGTAGCGAACCGCAAGATCGGCGATGGTGAGCGCAGTACGAGTCTCCGAAGACCCTCCGAGATCTTCCTCGTAGCCCTCCACGGCTTGGCCCGCTAGGAGCCGCTTGATGATCGCGGCGTAGCGCTCGTGGCTCTCGGGCGAGCCGTAAGGGCCAAGGTAGATCCGCCGACGCTTGATCCAGACGCAGGCCTGGTTTCGCGGCTTGAAGTGGGCGTAGGTAGGCAATCGGGTGCGCATAGGTGGCTGCGGGCTGAGGCCGCGCAGTTACGGTGTAACTGCGCTTTGGCTTGCCGGCAGCGCTCCCCACCACGGGGAGGTTAGGCCTAAGTTCCTACGCCGATTCGGTTTACATCAAGAGCGGGCGATCGGGATCGAACCGACGACATCCAGCTTGGGAAGCTAGCGCTCTACCACTGAGCTACGCCCGCTTGCGGGCCTCCAGGTTAGCCCCTGGAGTGGGGGCATGGCAAGCGAATGCTGGCGCCGATCGACCGCGACAGGCCGGGCGGCTCTCCCTACGATCCGCGGATGCCGCGTACGCCCCCCTCACTTCGCCTGCTTGCCGCCTTGGCGGGCCTTCTGATTTATGCCGAATCGGGTTGGACCGAGACGGTCTTGGTCGTCTGCCCCCCCGAGCTACGCCCGGCGATGTCGGATTGGCGACGGCTCCGCGAGCAGGCGGGACGCCGTGTCACCTTTGTGGACCCCGGGTCCCCGCCCGACCGCGTCCCACGGCGAAAAGGCGAACGCCTGGTGCTTTTACTGGTCGGTGACGGGGCGCTAGCAGGCGAAGCGACCGGCAAGATGCCGGCACGGATTATCCGACGCTACGGCCCCGAGTCGACGATCGCTACGGATCAAACCGTGCGTTCCCAGTACGGCGCCGATTGCGTAGCGCGACTGCCATTCAATGATCCCGGTTCGCTGTCGCGTTACCTTGCGCGCGTGATCCGCCGTGAGGAACGCCCCATTAACTGGAGTGACACACGCGTGCAGATTGCGGCGGGGATCGGTGGGTTCTCGCCGATGATCGACGCCGCCATCGAGGGCTCGGCGAGGCGACTCCTGGAGGGACTCGCGCCGCTCGACGCGGAGGTCTCGCTGCGGCGCGGCGAAGCCTTAGGGAGCGATGAGCCGTACACCACACCCGGCGGTGTCTGGGTTTGGCTTGGGCACGGGCTGCGCAACCGTTTGCCCAGCGTGCCTTCGGCCAGGGTGACCGAAATCTCACGGGGCGCCGACGTGGCGGTGCTGGTCGCGTGCTATGCCGGCGACTTCGCTGCGCCGGGTCGATGCGTCGCCGAACAGATGCTCGACTCGCCCGAGGGTCCGCTCGCGGTGATCGCCTCGACGCGTGTGTCGATGCCGTACGGCAACGCCCGCTTGGCGGGCGAGCTGCTGCGAGGCCTGGGGGCTCCGAGCGCCTTGCCGGTCGGTGAAGTCCTGTCGGTGGCGCGCCGGCGTTCCTTGGCCGAGAGCGACTCGCCGCTGCTCGCCTCACTCGACCCGATCGCGCGGCTGCTCGGCGCCGACCCCGGCATGCTCGCAGTGGAACGGCAAGAGCACGCGGCGATGTACGTGCTGCTCGGC
Organism: Planctomycetes bacterium MalM25; assembly: GCA_007745835.1. Classification (NCBI taxonomy): domain Bacteria; kingdom Pseudomonadati; phylum Planctomycetota; species Planctomycetes bacterium MalM25. The sequence continues at coordinate 433,158 of CP036424.1, read as the reverse complement.
GATCCGCTGCTCGATGTTCGGCGGACAACGCCCCACTCGTTTACCCTGAGTGACACGACGTCACCCGGTAGCGAGCTGATTGTCGAAGGCTGGGCCGATTCGCCCGGGGAGCTGCGCGTGGAGCTGAACCGCGATCGGTTCATCCTCGATGGCGGCGAGAGGAGGTCCGCGTCGTCGATCTGGATGATCGACGCCCCGGGAGAGTACCGGGTCACCGTGAAGGCGCCCGTCGAATGGCGGCCGGGGGGGGCGACCGTGCGGGTCGGATTACGATCCGACAAAGGGCTCGCCGTGGGGGCCGCGACGGTGCGGATCGAGAAGCCGCTCGCGGTGGCCGAGCGTCCGGTCGTCGTGAAGTGAATCCGCTACTCAGCTCGGGCGTTGCTTCTGCCCGCGGCGATGGATGCCGCCCGGCGAGGCGCCACCGGATTTGCGACGGGAAGCGCGACGTGCCTTCTGCTTGCGTTCGCGGCCGGGTCCGCTCGACTTGCGGAAGGGGCGCGTACGCTTCGATTCATCGACGCCCAGGTCGTCGGTTTCTTCGTCGTTGATCATCGGGGGCTCACCGTTCTTGGGGGGCCATGGCCTAGCGGCCAGATACGTCAGCGTGTCGCCAGCTCTTGCTCGGCGAGTTTCTGCGCAACGCCTCGCGCCTCGTTGAGCAACTCGGTCATCGCGGCGCCGAACTCGGGCGAGGGTGCGTAGATCCACGCCCCCGCTTGGCGGGCGAGCAGCTCCCCCTCGGCGTCGGTCGGTTCGTCGCAGATTAAGAGCAGCCGATCGGGCCCGGTCGTGCGCGACGCGAACTGCATGTAAGCCGACTTGTGCAGCGACGACATCGAACCAAGGTCGATGATCGTCAACTGGGTCTGCCAGCGATCCATCTCGCGGACGGCTTGGCCGACCGATCCGCAAGGGATCGGGTCCCACCCCGCCGATTCGGCGGCGTGGCACAGGGCGTCGCGTCGGCTCTCCTCCTCCGAGAGGAGCAGGCAAGCCCAAGAGGCGACGGCCGCACGCACCGACCGCGGCGCGGGGCGCGACGGGGCGGGCAGCGGATTGTTCAATTCCGTGTGTGTCGTAGCGGCAGGCGACGTCGGGGCAGCGCCGGCCGATGCGGTAACAGCCATAAATAACTCCGGGACGCGGCGCACCTCCCCAAACACGCCGCAGTAACTCGTACAATCAATTCGGTGTCGTTCGTTTCTCATTCGGAGCGAGCGCTCCGATACGCCTTCACGCCAGTCGCACGGTTTCCTCGCGATCGCCCCCCCACACCGGCCCGGGCGACAGCGGACACACGGCCCGCCGGTCGCCCCGGCTGGAAGGGGTGGATCGAGTCGCAACGACACACGCGCTCAGCGGCCGCCATGTGGCGGGCGCGGCGCCTGGGCTCGTGCTCGACGTAACTCTCAGCGAGGTGAGGTTCGGCTCCAGTCAAGCCGACGGACTCACCAGGACATCTTGCGGCGACGCCGCTTGTGGATGCCGTTGACCGACTGCGGGCTCTTGCCACGTCGGCGACCTTGGATCGGGCTGTTCGCCCCGGAGGTCTTGCCTTCCCGCTTGCTGCGGAACGACTGGCTGCTGTAGTTCTGGTCGTCGTGCTCGTAGCTGTGGTCGGTGCTCATTGACCTGCTCCTTAAAAGAGATGGTTCCTGTGCCGAGGCCCAGCGGGCTCCCGGCGAGAGGCGACGGAGTCCGTCGCACGCCATCCATCTAAAGCGAGCCGCGTGCCAAAACGTCCGCAACACAGCCATAACGCCGTAACTACCTAAGGCGATAAGGCTTAGCGTAAGGCGACTGCCGCAAGACCCAACGCGGGGGCAACATGCCGCTTCACCAACCCAGTGAGAACGCTATGGCTATTGGTAGAAAACAACCGAAGAAACTGGGCTCAACCTCTCGTTTCACCAGACCGAAGAACCGCCACCAGAATGGTGAAGCGAAGCAGAGGCCTGGCTCGCCCCCCAAACGAAAAAAGCCACGCCCCGGCGAGCGGGGCGTGGCTTGAGGATGTATCGCGTCTTGGAGAGGCTCAGTCTTCGGTCTCGATCTGCGCCAAGAGACGCGTGAGCGTGTTGGCATGAACGCCCAGCAGCTTGGCGGCTCGGCCTTTGTGCCCCCCCGTGGTCCGCAACGCCTGTCGGACGGCGATCGTGCGGAGTTCGTCGAGGTTCATTGAGGGGAGGCGGCTATCGACTGTCTCCGCAGGGCGATCGACAGGCAAACAGGGCTCACAATCGAGGACGTAGCCCTGCTCGATCACGTGCGATAGCTGCCGCAGATTACCGGGCCAGCGGTACTCGCAGAACTCCTGAAGCCGCTCGGGAGTGGGCCGCCAGAGATTGCGACCGTACTTGTTCGCGAACCGCTCTGAGAAGAACTCCACCAGAATGGGGAGGTCTTCGGCCCGTTCCCTCAGAGTGGGGACCTTCAGCTCAACCATGTTGAGCCGGTAGTACAGGTCCTCGCGGAAACGCCCCTCGGCGACCTCGGTCGCCAGGTCACGGTTCGTGGCGGCGACCACCTGGACGTTGATCCGCTCGGGCTTCGAGGAGCCCACGGGCGTGACTTCCCCCTCCTGGAGCACCCTGAGGAGCTTGGGCTGCAGTTCGAGGGGCATCTCGCCGACCTCGTCGAGGAAGACAACGCCCCCCTCGGCAGCGCGGAAGACACCCAAACTCCGGCCGGCGGCGCCGGTGAAGGCCCCTTTCTCGTGGCCGAAAAGCTGACTCTCGGCCAGGGTGGCGGTGAGGGCTGCGCAGTTGACCGGCACAAACGCTTGGTTGGCGCGGGGGCTGAGCTCGTGCAGGACCCGAGCCCAGACTTCTTTGCCCGTGCCGGTCTCGCCGGTCACCAAGACGGTGCACTGAACCTCGGCGGCCTTCTCGGCGTGCCGGGCGATCTGCCGGGCACGGGGGCTCGCTCCGAGGACCCACGCATCGCTATCCGTGGCCGGACGCGACGTCAGGTCGTCGATTGTGCGCTTCGAAGAGATCGACGCTGTGGTCGACATGCCGTTTTCTCTGCCCCGTCGCAACCGCTCCAAGCACTAGGCCTTCTTACCTAGTGAATGTCGTGGCCGCCGATCCAGGCGGATAATTCCGCCTCGGGGAGTGTCGTCGTGAGAGCGAAGCGCGTCACCGTTCTGATGAAACCGATTCACTCCAAGGCGTCTGCTACACACGTCCGCGTGGATAACAGACGGTCTAAAAGGTCACGAGCACCCCAATCTGCGTTTCGTTACGCCCAGCCGCAGCCTATACGCCTGAGCCCAGTCGGCTCGTCGTGGACCGCCCACGAACAAAAGCTCTCCGTTCCAGCCTCCATGGTAGGCAGGATGGCGAGTTACCTCAACAAAACGGACTAGGAAAAGAGATCCGGCGGACGAAACCGTTCCGATTATGCTAGCATAGCGGGCCACCGCATTTCGCCGCAAACCTTTACGTAAAAACAACTTGCGACGATTCGAATGACGAAACCCCTGAGACGCTTGCCGCCGAGCGGGTCAATCAACAATTGTCGTCAATCAGCAACTAAGCCGCCGCCTGGGCCGGTGATTCACGACGGGCGATCACTGAGAGACCGTGCTTATGCGCAAACCGGCGGAAGGCTTCTGCGTCGAGAAGGATGGTCCGATCGGCCTCGATCGCCAGCACTCGCCCGCCGGCGGCACGCATCGATTCGAGCGTCTTCACGCCGACCGTGGGCACATCGAACCGCATGTCCTGCTCTGGCTTGGCGACCTTCACCACGGTGAAGCCACCTTGCCGGCAAAGTTCTCCCGCACGCTTAATGCAGAGGTCGGTCCCCTCGATCGCCTCGATCGCCAGGGCCGCCCGGCCGTGCACACAGACGCTCTGACCGACATCGAGCCGGCCCATCTCTCGGGCCAGCTCCCAGCCAAAGGCGACGTCCGCCTCTTGCGCCGCGGACAGGGGTTTGCCCGCGACCAGGCCCTCGGGGACCAACAACCCCGGGGCGAAATCGGTGGCCGGTTCCATGGTGATCCCTCCGTTGGCGAAAACATCGACAATCGTGCCGAGCAACGTGTCGTCCTTGCGATCGCCCGAGTGCCCGATGAAGTGGTGGTAGAACGCCTTGAACCCGGTCCAGTCGGGCGCGAAGCGGAACCAGGCGCCCGGTTCGTACAGCCGGACCTTGTGGAACTTGCCGGCCATCGTCGCCCGCTCGACGCCGTAGCGGCGGAACAACCGGATCGCGGTGCCGAGTTGGCTCGGTCCAATCCAGTGGAAGGCGTCGACCAGGTCGCGGTAGTCGGCTTTATCGGCGTGGTCGCGCACGCCCAAGCAGACGACGCGGCGGCCGCTGTTGCGCATCGCCTCGGCGACGACGACGGGCAAACGCCCCCACGCCGCGAGCACGCCAACCGGGGGGAGCTGTGACTTGGCTTCGTGGGTCATCGGCTCAGGCGGCGTGCGGCAGGCGGTGCGAGCCGCCCTCGTCGAGGCGGCGTTGCAGCTCGGCGATCTCCTTGCGCAGCTCGCGGAACTCCTTGCGGAGCTGCGGCAGCTTGGCGATCGCGGCGAGCTTGAGCTTCTGTTCGCGGAGCGGTGTCGCCGGGGCGCCGAGCATCACCTCGCCCGGGCGCACGTGGTTGGTCACGCCGGCCTGCGCGGAGATGATGGCGCCCTTTCCGATGCTGATGTGATCGCGGACGCCGACCTGACCGGCCATCACCACGTAGTCACCCGTCGTGGTGCTGCCGGCGATCCCGACCTGCGAGCAGAGCAGGTTGTGGCGACCGATGCGGCAGTTGTGCCCGATCTGCACGAGGTTATCGATCTTCGTGCCGTCGCCGATCTTCGTCGGTCCATAGACGCCGCGGTCGATTGTCGTGTTCGCACCGATCTCGACGTCGTCACCAATCTCGACCGTGCCAAGCTGCGGCACGGGCACGTGGCGGCCATCGACCTGGCGGTAGCCGAAGCCGTCGGCGCCCAGCACCACGCCGCTGTGCAGTCGGCAGCGCTCGCCGAGGGTGGTCGCTTCGTTGAGCGTCACCCGACTCCCGAGGTGGCTCGCCCGACCGATTCGACAGTCGTCACTCACAACCGAGTTGGCGCCGATCACCACGCCATCTCCCAAGACGGCGTCTTCACCAACGACAGCGCCCGGCCCGATGGAGACCGCTTCCCCGAGGCGGGCCGACTTGGCGATGATCGCCGTCGGGTGGACGCCGGTGGTGGCGCGTTCGCGGCGGGGTCGGTAGTGCATAACGATCGCCGTGAAGGCGGCGTGCACATCCGCCACGCGGATCGCGGGCCGGTCGAGTTTGTCTTCTTCAACGTCGGCCGGTGTCACCGCCGCCGCCGCCAAGCAATCGGCGAGCTTGGGCAGGCTCTCGGCCGAATCGATGAGCGTGATCGAACGGGCGTCGCAGTCTTGCGGAGGCCAAGCGTTGTCGATCCGGGTTGCCGGATCGCCGATCACCTCTCCGCCCACGAGGGCGGCCAGGTCTTTGAGTGTCGTCGGAGCAGCCATGCGGTTCCTTCCAGGCCTTCGCCGGCTCCGTTGGAGACCCTTCCCTGGGTCATGTGCGGCCGGCGCCACGCCTGCGCGGCGAGGGGGTTCTGCGATTTGTAGCCGGCGAGGTGAGGGTGCGGCAAGATCGAACCCTACCGATTGATAAGCGTCGCGGTGCTAGCAGCGCGACGCCTCGTCCGCTTCGACCAACCGGATCGCTTCTTGAAGCGACCTCTGCAGACGATCGAACCGTCGGCGATCGCCCCCCAGGTCGGGGTGCGCCGTTTTAACGAGTCGCCGGTACGCCCCCATCACCTCCTCGCGCGTACAGCCCCGGTTGAGTTCGAGGTCCTGCAAGCACTGGGGGCGATCGAGCAACGCCCAGAGCGGCGTCTCGATCCGGTAAGTGCGGACAAGCACCAAGGCCCGTCGCAAGCCACGCAGGTACGCGCGGTAATCGACAACCATCGCGAGCCATCCCAGCAAGGGGAGGCCGAAGAAGACCGCCACGAACCAGGTCACCCCAACCGCGTCGATGGCGTCGAAGGTCGCTAGCACGGCCGGACTCGTGCGTTGGAGGCTGTGGGAAACCGCTAGCAGTCTACGCCCGCGCCCCACGCCTCAGCAAGCAAACGCCTCACGCCGCCCCGCCGAGCGAGACGTCCATCCCCTCGCCGAAGTAGTGCTTGCGGGCCTCGGGGTGCGCGAGGACCTCCTTGGGCCGCCCGTGGCAGAGGACGCGGCCCGCTTTGACCACGTAGCTGCGGTCCGTGATTTCCAGGGTCTCGCGGACTTGGTGGTCGGTGATCAGGATCGAGATCCCCGCGGTCCGCAGGTCGCGGACGATCTCCTGGATGCTGTCGATCGTGACCGGGTCGATGCCGGTGAACGGCTCGTCCAGCAGGATGATCTTCGGGTCGGAGACCAGGCACCGCGCGATCTCCAGCCGCCGGCGTTCGCCGCCGGAGAGGCTCATCGCCCGGCTCCGTTTCAGCTTCGTGATGCCGAACTGCTCCATGAGCTCGTCGCACCGCTTGCGGCGGGTGCGGCGGTCGAAGCCGAGCATCTCCATCACGCCCAGCAGGTTGTCCTGTACGGAGAGCTTGCGGAAGACGCTCGACTCCTGCGCCAGATAGCCCATCCCCCCTTCGCGGCTGCGGCGGTAGAGGGGCCACTTGGTGACGTCCTGGCCGGCGAGGCGGACCGTGCCGCCATCGGGCTCGACGAGGCCGCACGTCATGCGGAACGAGGTCGTCTTGCCGGCGCCGTTGGGGCCGAGCAGGCCGACGATCTCACCCGGGTGGACCTCGAACTCGACACCGTCCACCACGCGGCGGCGGCCGTACGATTTCACGAGCCCGCGGGCTTCTAAAAGGGACATCGCTTGCGGTCCTTCGCTAGCACTGCTGTTGAGGCGCCGTCGGTCAGCGGACCAGCCGCATGTCGCCGAAGTTGGGCCAGACGGGCAACGGCCCCACGCTATACCACGAATGGGGCCAGTAGACACAGATCGCCTTGCCGACGAGCTGCGAGTCCTCGAGGTAGGCGCCCCCGGGGCGGCCGAGGTCGCCGCCGTTGCCGCCCTTCCAAAGGCGGGCGTCGAGGCTGTGGCCGCTGTTGTCTCCCATCACGAAGAGCTGGCCCTCGTCGATTTCGAAATCGACCCGTCGGCGGTTCGCAAAGGCGTACCAGAGGTCGGGATCGCGAGTCATCTCCTTAACCGAACGGCTCCAGTTGCGTTGATCTTCGGGCTCAAACGCCCCGAGCGACAGGTCCGTGGTGAAGTTCGATCGCGGCTCCCGGTGGCTGGCGGCGAGGTAGTACCCGTCTCGCCAAACGCGCAACCGGGCGACGGTCGCGTCCCCACCGCTGACGCCCACGCCGACCGGGGCCAAGTCGCCTTTGTCCGTGTCGCTCGACCGAGGGGCCGTGGCGTCCCCCTCGCCCTGGCTCTGGGGCGTTTCGTAGGCGGCGTCGGCGTCGATCAGGGTCTCATCGACCCACAGCAGGAGCCGATTATCGAAGTTGGCCAGGCGGAGCCGATGCGCCGAACCGGCGCGAACGGGGGTCGACGCCGAGGCGATCTCAACCGTCTCGTTACCCTCGAACGCGCGGCGCCAGAAACGGGCGGAGCCGTCGGCTGCCTGGATCGTCACGCCGAAGTGCTCGCCCGAGTCGACGAGGTCGAGCGAAAGCTCGCACGCCTCCCCCTCGGCCGTGACCTCGGCCTCCACCATCAGGTCGCTCACCCAGTGGGCGCCGATGCTCCCCAGATCGGCGTCTTCTCGATCACGTGGCTCGAGGGTGAAGCGCTTCTGCGCCCTCACCTGGGTGAGTGTGAGACGCGTGTTGTAGGGGGTGAAATCGGTGATCAACTCCGGCTGCGGGGTGTAGTTCATCTTCTCGCCCCCACCCTCCAGAACCCGATTCCAGACGTTCTCGTTCGGCGGCGTGTGGCGGTAGCGGAGCCAACGCGTCTCGCCCGCGGGGGATTCGCCCTCGTAGGTCAGGCGGAGTACTTCCGCCCCGCGCGCCGACTTTCGGAGCGCCTTGTCGATGACCGGCTTCCACCCCTGCGAGGCGGACCAGGCGAGCGGCCAACCCGCGTTGATCAGCTTGGCGGATTCATGGTGCGTGTCGTGTACGAACTGCCGCATCGACATCGCCTGCTCCGCCGGCTTGCTGGCGATCGCGAACGGTTCGTCCGTCCCTAGAGGACGCGTGTAGAGATCCCCCTGGAAGATCCGCAACTCCTCGCCCGGCAGGCCGGTGACGCGCTTGATGTAGTTGACCTCCGAGTCCCCCGGGTACTTGAACACGGCGACGTCCCACCGCTCCGGGTTGGCGAACGAGTAGGCGTACTTGCTCACCACAAGACGGTCGCCGCTGTAGTCGGCGGTCTGCTCAATCGAGTCGCTGCCCGCGGGGCGAAGCTCCGCGGGGAGACCGTTCGAGAGGGGCATCAGCCGTCGGCACTGGGGGCACTCTCCCCCGACGCAAACCAAGCCCTGCACGCTCTCGATCTGCCTTGCATAGTACTGCTCACCGTTGTTGATGCGCCGTTGGGCCTCTTCGCTGCTGAGACGGCCCGCGTTTACCGCGAGCCGGATCTGCTGGATCTCGGCGTCCAGTTGCTCTCGCTGCTTGCGTATCTGCGCTAGGTAGCGTTCTGAATCGTCCGACGAATTCACCTTGAACCGGACGCCGCACTGGTCGCAGAAGACGTCTTTGTGCTGACCCATGAGCGTGGGGGCCATCGACCCGGTCGGGATGACGAACGCCTCCGCGACGTAGGTGCGGATCAGGAACGCCAGCACGAAGGCGACGACCAGCGCGTCCATCGTCTCGCGCCCGCCACGCCGGCTGAGCTGCGCGGCGGTCGGCTCGGGGACGCCCAAGATCTCCGCGGGGGTCTTCACGCGGCCCGCGTCCTTCAGGGGGGCGGGGCCGCGGCGTTTGTTCTTCTTCGCCATCGGGGAGGTGTGGGGTTCGTTGGGAAGCGTTCGGGGCCACGCATTCTATCGGCTGTGGGCGTGGCGACGTAGGTCGCTCGGCCCCTGCTAGCGGGCGACCGTCCCCACGATCAGTCGCGTCGGGACGCCCGGGGCGTGCTCCCAATTGCGGCTGTCGATCGAGACGGGCTGGTTGTCGCCAACGACGAACCACTCGTCCGTCCCCAGCCGCCAGACGGGGTGGCCCATCGCGCCATAGTAGACGCCGGCGACCTCCGGCGGGTTCCCGAGGGGCTGGCCGTCGATCTGGACACGCCCCTCGCGGAGCGTGATCTCCTCGCCGGGGAGGCCGATAACTCGCTTCACGAGCAACTGCTGGGCGTCGTTCGGCGAGCGGAGGACGACCACGTCCCACCGCCGGGGGAGGCCCCACCGCCGGACGAGCAGCCGGCCGCCGTCGGCGTGGCTCGGGGCCATCGAATCGCCCGCCACCTCCACCGGCCGCAACCAGCCGAGCGCGACGAACGTCTGCACCGCCAGCACGAGCGAGGCGAGCAGCACGGCGGTTCGCAGCGTCTGGCAGAGCACCGGGGGGTCAGTCTCCGTAGCCGTCGGGGTGGGCCGAGTGCCACTTCCACGCGGAGCCGACCGTCTCGGCGATGTCGGTCCGTTGGGCGCGCCAACCGAGCATCCGCTCCGCGCCGCTTGGGTCGCCGACCAGCTCGGGCGGATCGCCCTCGCGGCGCTGGCCCTCGAGGGTCTTGATCGGCCCGCCGGTCACTTTCTCGCAAGCGGCGATCACCTCGCGGACGCTCGATCCGACGCCGGTGCCGAGGTTGCAACGGATCGCGAGGCCCTCGTCGCCCGCGGTCGCGAGCTTCTCGATCGCGGCGAGGTGCGCGTCGGCCAAGTCGTCGACGTGGATGTAGTCGCGGATGCAGCTGCCGTCGGGCGTCGGGTAGTCCGTGCCGAAGATCGTGATGTGCTCGCGTTGGCCGAGCGCCACCTGCAGGATGAGCGGAATCAGGTGGGTCTCCGGCGTGTGGTCCTCGCCGATCGTGCCGTCCTCCGCCGCGCCGGACGCGTTGAAGTAGCGGAGCGCCGCGTAGCTGAAGCCGTAGGCGTGGTGGTAATCCTGCAGCGCGTGCTCGATCACCAGCTTCGTGAAGCCGTACGGGTTGATCGGCGCCTGCGGGTGGTCCTCGGGGATCGGCACCCGCTCGGGCACGCCGTAGGTGGCGCACGTGCTAGAGAAGACGACGTTCTTCACGCCGACGGCGCGCATCGCCTCGAGCAGCGAGAGCGTGCCGACCACGTTGTTCTGGTAGTACTTCGCCGGGTCGGTGACCGACTCGTTTACGAACGCGTACGCGGCGAAGTGCATGACCGCTTCGATGCCGTTCTCCTTGAGCAGCTTCTCGACGAGCGGACGCTCGGTCAGATCGCCCTCGATGAACCGCTCGGCGGGGAGCCCGAGGGCCTCGACGCACGCCCGGTGGCCGTACACGAGGTTGTCGATGACCCAGACGTCGTGCCCGCCGGCGACCAGCCGCTTCACGGCGTGCGAACCGACGTAGCCGGCGCCGCCGGTGACCAGAATCTTCATGAGGGGGAGAGGCTGGGGTGAGAATCGGTAAACTGGACAAAGCGTAGTCGCCGCCGGCGGCTGGAACAACGTGCCCCGCGGTGTCAGTCTAGGAAGGAATCTCGTGGTCAAAAGTTCCCCGGTGCTGCTCGTCACTGGCGCCTCGGGCGGCATCGGCCGGGCGGTGGCCGAGCTCGCCGCCGCCGAGGGTTACGCCGTCGCCGCCCACTACCATCAGGACGAAGCGAGCGCCGCCGAGGTGGTCCAAGCGATCGAGGCCGGCGGCGGCAGGGCGGTCGCCGTGCGAGCCGACCTCGGCGATGAGTCCGACGTCGAGGCGCTCTTCCAAACGGTCCGTGAGCGTTTAGGCCCGGTCACCGCCCTGGTGAACAACGCCGGGGTGCTGGGGCCGATTGCGCGCGTCGACGCCATCGCGGGCGAGCGCCTCGAACGCCTCTTCCGGGTCAACGTGTACGGCTCGTTCTTCTGCGCCCGCGAAGCGCTCAAGCAGATGTCGTCGCGTCACGGCGGCGCGGGCGGGGTGATCGTGAACGTCTCGTCGCGGGCGGCGTCGTTCGGTTCGCCCGGCGAGTTCGTCGACTACGCCGCCACGAAGGGGGCGATCGACACCTTCACGATCGGCCTCGCCAAGGAGGTCGCCGAAGAGGGCGTCCGCGTCAACGCCGTCCGACCCGGCCTGATCGACACCAACATGCACACGCACTCCGGCGCCCCGAACCGGGCTCACGATCTGAGCGGGGGCGTCCCCATGAAACGACCGGGCGAGCCCCGCGAGGTCGCCGAAGCGATCCTCTGGTTGCTTAGCGATCAAGCGAGCTACGTCACCGGAGCGCTGCTCGACGTGGGCGGAGGACGCTAGCCCTCGCCCTCAAGCTCTTCGATCGTCTGCGGCCAATCGTCCTTCAGCAGCCGGGCCAGCGAACGATCGCTCAGCATCTTCCCGCCGGTCTGGCAGCGGGGGCAGTAGTTGCACTCGTTCGTGGCGTAGCGGATCCGCTGCACGGCCGTCTGGCAAACAGGGCAGGGCTCGTTGTACTTGCCGTGGACGGCCATCTCGGGGCGGAAGGCGGTCACCTTCGACGGAAACTTCTCGGCCGACTCAGTGGTCAGCCGATCGATCCACTCCCGGAGCGTCTGGCGCGTCGCCTCGAGCAACCGCTCGGCCTCTTCGTCCGAGAGCTGCCCGGTCCGCTTCAGGGGAGACAACCGGGCAGCGTGCAGGATCTCATCGCTGTACGCGTTGCCAATCCCATCGAAGCGTTGCGGGGCCGTCAACGCACGCTTCAGCGTGCTGTTCTTCTCGCGGAGCCGCTCGGCGAACGCTTCGCTCGTGCAGGCCAGCGTATCGAGCCCCCCCGGGTCGGTCGCATCGACCGCTTCCAGAGAATCGAAGAGCCACACCCCGGCGCGCTTCTGCTTGGACGCCTCGGTGAGGACGAGCACCCCGTGCTCGAAATCGAGCGCGAGCAGGTCGTTCTTCCCCTTCGCGGCGTAGCCCGGCTTCTTCCAGTGGAAGCGCCCCGCGATCATCAGGTGGACGACCGCCCACAGGCCACCGTCGAACTCGATGACCACCCGCTTGCCACGCCGTGAGAAGCCGAGGATCCGGCGGCCGGCGAGCTCGTCGATCCTCGGTTCGAAGGTCCGCACGACGAACGGGCTGCGGACCCGCACGGCGCGGACCTCACGCCCCGCGAGCGTCTGATCGAGCGCGCCGAGGTAAGCGGCGATGTCGGGCAGTTCAGGCATCGCCGCCGTTATGACGCAACTGGCGACCCAAGGCGAGCCGCCCGGTTCACAGCGAGAGGTTCAGTCCGAACGCGGCGAAGGCGTCGTCGACCGGCTGCTCGTCGGTGTCGGCTGGGGCCCCCTCGGGCGATTCCTCTTCGTCGGCGAGACGCTGCTCAACGAACAGCAGCAGGTCGTCGCCGGCCGTGGGAGCGAACCCGGCCGCCGCTTCGACGGACGGCTCGTCACGCTCCTCCTCAGCAACGAGGGCGAGCGCCAACGCGAACGAATCGGCCACGGAATCGCTTTGCTCAACGATCGGCTCGGACGGAGTCGCCACCGGGGCGCTGGTCGTCTGAACAACGAAGGAGCTCGCGGCGCCTTGGCTCCCGGCGACGGGTCCCGAAGTCGTGCCGAGGTTGTCGCGGTACAGGCTGTAGTCGGCCGCGTCGACCACCCCGTCCTCGTTGGCGTCGGCGGCCAGGTCGGGTCCGGTCATGCCGTACTGGTCGACCCACATCAAACGATCCAACTCACCGACGAAGCCGTCCTCGTTGAAATCACCGACGATCAAGGGGATCGGGGAGAAGGTGATGTTGAGCGAGTAGTCCGGGACAAGCACACCCTGGTAGCCGTAGACCTCGAGCGTGTAGGTGGTCCCCTCAACGACCCGGGCGACGATGCTCTCGTTGTCGGTCGGAGTGATCGCCTCGGCGATCAACCCGGCCGGGCTGTGCAGACGCATGTCCAGATCGCCGAACCGCCGCAAGAAGGTCGCGTCGATCTTCAGCGTGCCCGTGACCGGAGCCGTAAACTCGAACGCGTCGATGTCGGTCGTCTCGTGGAGCGACAGGTTGTCCTTGTCGAACTTGTTCTTCGTGATCAGGGTCGGGTTGTCCGGGCCGTTCGGCTCCAACTCGTCGCCCGCGATCGGGAAACCGTTGAAGATCAGGCGGTAGTCGCCCGTGCTGTCGTCCGCGCCGGGGCCGGGGTCGGCGAAGACCCGCATGCGGTAGAGCGAGCCCTGGTTCGCGTCGAACTCAACGACCCGCCCGACCGAGGTCGAGTTGTCCGTTGTGGTCACCGGGGTCGATACGTCGTCGATGACCTCGAAGACCTCAACGCCCAGGTTGAAGTTGCTGGTGTCGTACACGAACTCGAAACGGACCTCATCGTCGGCCGGCGCGATCCACTCGAAGTAGTCCTCGTCGCCGGTGAAGTGCAGCGAGAGATCGACATCGAGATTCGAACCGATGATCGTGGTGGCGGTCTCGGCCGTGTTGTTCTGTTCGAACAGGTCGGGCGGGCCGCCGGGGCCATCGACCACCAGCGAGTATTCCTCGATCGTGAGCTGCTCGAAGGGCTCGGTCTCGGGGTCGCCGAACACCAGGACCCGGATGTAGTACTCCGTGCCGGCGGTGACGGGCGTGGAGGCCGACTCGTTGTTGGTCGAGCTGAGGCTGTTCGCCACAAGCACCGGGTCGGCGCCCTCGACGTTCTCGTAGATTTCGAGGTCGAGGTCGGCCGACTCGTGCAAGAAGAGCAGATCGACTCGGAGCGCGCCATTCTGGCCGGCGGTCCAACGGAAGAAGTCGTCGTCGTTCGGCCGGTGACGCGACAGTCCGTCGAGGTTGCGGTCGCCGCCGATGAGGTTGTACGCCTGGCCGAACGTGTCGTTCACCTCGTAGAGGTCGGGTTGGATCCCAAGCGGCGCGCTGATCGCGAGCGAGTAGACCCCGAGGCTTCCGTAGTCCGTGTAGCCCTTGGTCTGCAGATCGAAGTCGGTCTCGATGTTGGAACCTTCGGGCAGATCCCGGTACGCGTCGCCCGTGACCGACACGTAGTACTGCCCCGGCTCGGACAGCGTGAGTTCGAGCGAAGCGGTGAGATCGTACTCGGGGTTCGCCGTCTCGACGAGTTCGCCCGCTTCGTTGTAAACGTCGAGCCGGATGTCGAGGTTCGGGCCGAACGTGTTCGGCAGGGCCTCGATCGTGACGGTGCCGGCCTCGCTGTAGAAGCTGAAGACGTCGAAATCGTCGTTGGTTTCGATCAGGCCTTCGATGTAATACGAGTCGTTGTCGAAGTCGCCCAACAGAAACTCCGCGAACGCGATCGTGTCGCCGTAGTCATCCTCTCGGTAGCCGAAACCGTTCGTATTGACATCGGCGATCACGGCGAGGTCGTCCTGCTTCTGATCGGGATCGACCCCCTCGGCGGGCGGATTGCCGGCAAAGAAGTACTCGCCTTGGCTCCACTGAGTGATCGTGGGCTCGTACGCGGCGCCCATGATCGGGCCCCACAAGCCGTTCTCGTGCCCGGGGTAATACTGCTCGAAATCGGGGCCTTCGGGCGGCATGTCCGGATCGATCTCATCCGGGTCCGGCAGGACGTAGAAACCGTCGTGGAACAGGCCGAGGGTGTGGCCGACTTCGTGCGAGATGACCTCGGCCAGGTTCTTCGGCGAACCGTAGCCCGACTCCATGAAGGCGTAGGCGGGGGTGTCGGTATCGCTGGCGAAACTGCCGATCAACGCGACGCCACCGGCGCCGCCACCACCCGGCCAAGAGAGCCAGTCGAACGTGCTGCCGCCGGACACCATGCGGACGCCCCAACGGGTGTCCCCCTCCCCGGCGTTCTCGAGGTCCGCCAGAGGGGGCTCTTCGGTGGTCACGTTGACGTTAAAGGGAGCGAAGTCCTCCGCGACACGGAAGAAGGCCTCTTGGATGTTGGCCAGCTCTTGGAGGCTGAAGTTATCCGTGTCGCCATCGATGTCGTAGGGCTCGGTCCCGAAGGGCAGCCCGAAACGATTCGGCGACCCGACGCCCGGCTCGTTGCTATTGAGCCCGTCGATCCACTTGGCGTCCGTCGTGATGTGCCCATCGAAATCGAGGTAGATGGTGTGATCGGCGTCCGGGTTGCTGTGGAGCGTGAACGTCTCGTCGAACGGAACAAAGTTCGCCAGACCAATCGGGTCCTGACCGGCCCCGGAATTGGGAGGCGCCACGGGGCTCGCGACGATGAGGTGGCTCGTCGCGGCGGCGGAAGCCGAGGCGGTGACCGACTGGACGAGGCCCGACGAGGCCTGCGCGGTCTTACGGCCACTGAGGCCCACCGCCCCCGTTTCCGGTTCGTACCCGGAGCCTTGGTTGTCGCGCCAGATCGAGTAGTCCGCCGCGTTGACGAAACCGTCGCCGTTTCCGTCGGCCCTCAGCGTGGTCTCCCCCGGCGGCAGGTTGAGATCGTTGGCGCCGTAGGTTTCCAACCAGACCTTCTCGTCGAGGCCATCGACGTAGCCGTTGCCGTCGTAGTCGCCGGGGATCTCCGGGGCGGCGGCGAAGGCCAGCTCAAGGGCGTAGTTCGACTGGGTCGCTCCCTCGAACCCGTAAACATTGATGAGGTAGACCTCGCCCCCGATCACTCTCTCGGTGGCCGACTCGTTGTCGGTCAAAGAGGTCGAGACCGCCACCTGGTCGATCGTCCAGAGGTCCTCGTTCTCGGGCTCCGAGGGATCGACGATGAGGCGGTAGATGCCGAGATCGAGGTCGCCGTTCTGATGGAAGAAGTAGGCCCGCGCCCGCAGGTCCCCGGTCGCCGGGGCGGTCCAGCGATACCAGTCCGAATCGAGCTCGTTGTGGACCGAGAGGTTGGGGAACAACCCGGTGGCGCCGTCCAGCGCGTCGCTGGCGTCGCGCCACGAATTGTTGAGCTCGTAGCTGTCGAACGAGATGTCCGGGCCGTCGATCCGCAGCGTGTAGAGCGCGTCGCCGGGCGGATTGGTGCCCGGGGTGATCGTCGTGAAGACGTGGATCATGTAGGCCTGCCCGGCCTCCACATCGACAATGACCTGCTCGTTATCGGTGATCGACTCCGATAGCCCCCCCGCGATCTCGACGACCGAGACGAGGTCGCCGTTCGAGTCGAGGTTCGCCTTCATCACCTGGAGGTCGATGTTGGCTTCGCTGTGGGCGAACTCGGCGTCGAGGATCAGCTTGCCGTCGCCCGGGGAGGTCCACAGCATGTAGTCCCGGTCGTTGGGACGGTGGATCGACAGATCGAGGTCGTAATCGGGCAGGCTTCCGCCACCGATCGACGGCCCCGGCTCCAGCCGCAGAGCGCTCGCCGGAGTGTCGTTGCTCTCCACCGCTCCGAGCTCCGATCGGACTTCGATGTCCGGGAACTCGAACTCATCGAACTGGGTCGCCAGGTCGATCGTGCCGTCGAGGCTCGTGAATCCATCGAGGGGCACGCCCGGCCCGTCGAGCCACAGGGTGTACTCATCGACGTACGAAGCGCTGGGGGCCCACACGTGAACGTAGTAGAACTGGTTCGCGGTGACCGGGATCTCGATGAACTCGTTGTCCGTGATCGAGGCGCTGATCGCCCCCACGATCGGGACGCCCGCCTGGTCGTAGATCCTGAGATCGAGGTCGCCATCGGAATGAAAGAACCGCAGGTCGGCCTTGAGGGTCCCGTTCTCACCGGCGGTCCACTTGTAGAAATCCTCGTCGCCGCCCTGCTGGATCGAACCGTAGATCGTGTAATCCGCGTAGGGGGCGTCGTAGGCCTCGCCTAGGAAGTCGTTCTTCTCGTAGGGGTCGGGCTCGGGGCCGAGCGGAGCGGTGATCGACAGCTGGTACTCGCCGAGGCTGCCGTAGTCGGTGTAGTCGGTGGCGTCGGGGCTGATCGGCTGCGGGACCGCTTGGCTCGCGTCGCCGGTCACGGCGACGGTGTAGTATCCGGGCACAAAAGCGGTGCCGACCAGGATCGCGTCGAGCTGATCGTCGGGAGCGCCTTCGGCTATGAGATTGCCGTTCGGGTCGCGGAGCTCCAGCTTGATGTCGAGGTTCGGGCCGAAGGCGACCGGCAGCGCCTCGATCGTGATGGTCCCTTGGTTCGCGAAGAACTCGAAGAAGTCGTAGTCGGTGTTCTGCTCGATGAGCCCCTCTTGCGAGTAGACGATCTCGTTCGCGAAGATCGACTCGGTTGTCGGAGGCTCACGCTGCAGCCGGTCGGGATCGACGACCTCGTTGTTGACAAGCGTGCCCGGTTGATCGTCTTCGCGGAAGCCGAATCCGTTGGCGGGACCGGCGATGATCGCCAGGTCGTCTTGTTGGTTGTCCGCGTTGAAGTACTCGCCCTGGCTCCATTGCGAGATCGGGTTGACGTAGGAGTTGCCCATGATGGGCGCCCAGAGGCCCTGCCCCCCGTAATACTCGACCGGCGCGCGGGGATCGGTCGGGTCGTCGGGGTCCCAACCGTTCTGGGGTAGCAGGCCATCGTGCGACAAGCCGACGGTGTGGCCGACCTCGTGAGAAATCACTTCCGCCATGTTCTTCGCCGACGCGTAACCCGACTCGGCGAAGGCGTAGGTCGGCGTGTCGATCTGGCTGTTGAACGAGTTTAGAAACGCGACGCCGCCGATGGGGTTCTCGCCCTCGTCCACGTTGATGTACCAGTCGGTCGAGAGACCACCGATCACGACACGGATACCCCAACGCTCGTCCAGGCCTCCGGTGCGCCGGAGGTCGTCCAGGTCCTCGGGCTCCTGCGTCGTCACATTGACATGGAACGGCGCGAAGTCCTCCGACACTCTCAGGAAGGCTTCCTGGATGTTCAGCAACTCCTGCTCACTGAAGTTGAGGGTGTTGCCGTCGATGTCGTAGGGAGGCGTGTCGAACGGGGAACCCTCGAAATCGGTGTCCTGCAGCAGCAAGTCGTTCCAAGGCGTGTCCTCGGTCCGGTGGCCGTTGAAGTCGAGGTAGATCGTGTGATTCGCTTCGGGGTTGCTGTGCAACTCAAAGGTCGAATCGAGATCAAAGACCGGCGTGGTCATGTCGGAGCCGAACGGGGCTTCCTCGCCCAACTCGCCGGCGTACACGTACGGGAGCGCCGGGGAAATGCGCACATCGGTCGCATCGAACGTCGCGAACCCGTCGGCGGACAGCATGGCCCGCATCTCGAGTGTCTCGCAGCCCTTGCCCCCCATCCGACGCCGTCGGGGAGCCTTCGCCAAACTGCTGTTCCGAAAACGCATCCGCATGTTCCTGCTCCGAGTCTCACCACGTCATGGCGCACTACGCCTACTCCAGGCCATACAGCATAGCCATGCGCCACAGCCCCTTGCGAGTATTTTGTGGCTGCTACGTTGGACAACGAACCCTTTGCGGAATTCCTAGAATCTGCGTGCCAAGGGCTTGAAAAGGGCGCCGACGCTGACTGCCCCCCCGACGGGGATCACCCTCTCACAAGGGCCTCACTTCCCGGCTCGCTTGAAGGTCAGCTTGCGGCCACCACCCAGAGTCAGGTCGAACCCCTGGCTCGTCTGGCTCGACAGCACGCCCCGGATCGTGACCCCGGTTGAGCCGACCAGGCTCAGCCGCTGCCCCTCACGCTGCACGGCACCGGTGGAGGTCGTGGTGCGGCCCGATTTCACGTGGGCCAGCGAGAATCGCCCCGCCTCGGTCAGACGGATGGCGAACGCCTCGCCCCCAGCCAGAGGGGCTACCCACGAGCCCGCGAGCGAAGCCGTCACCACTTTCTGCGGGCTGGAGCTCTGGGGCCGGGTCGTCGCGGAGGCCTGCTCCTTCTGGCGCGCCTCGTACCAGGTGGACTCACGGGAAACCGCTAATTCGGCCATCTCGGTCAGCAAACGACCCAATCGCAAGCTGTTGAGCTCACGGGCGGAGACGGACTTGCGGAGCTGGATCTGGCTGAGTTCGGTGTCGTACGCAAAGTAGGCTCCCCCCGCATCCGGGGCCCCAGCAAGCAGCCGCAGGAGCTTCTCGCCCCCCAGTTCGGCCGCCTTCTTCGGCGTGGCCAGGCCCATCGTCAGGGCGATCTCGCTCCTTCCGACATCGGCCCGCAAGACCGTTGGGATGGTCCATTCGCCGTGGGTGACGGTGACCTTCACCGCCTTGCCGTCGATCCGTTCCGGCTCGTAGCCGGCCGTGCGGAGCATCGAACCGAGCTGGCCTGCCCCCGTCACGCGGGAGGAAGCGACGGTCTTGTCGCTGCTGGCAGAGGAGTTCGAGCTCACCGAGGCGGCGAACACCGACTCCACGGCGAACTCGGAGAACAGGTCATCGGCCCGGCTGGCCGCAGGCGTCAGTGAGAGGGCAAGGGCCACGAGGGCGAAGGGGGCGAGGCGACGCATGGCTTGGCTCCTGGAACAGGGGTCCAGATGGCTGGGATGGGGGTTGGGTTCTAACCAGCCAAGCGGAGCCCGCCGGCGGGTGTTACAGGGGGGAACGACGAAGACACGAAGGGCACGACGAAATAAGCCCCTCCCTTGCAGGGAGGGGTTGGGGAGGGTGAAGGCGTTCAGCACAAGACGACTGCCCTGTGCCGAACGGGCTGACCCTCCCCTAGCCCCTCCCTGAAAGGGAGGGGGATACGCGCTGACTCAATCCCTCCAGCGTCACCTTCAGCCTTCCTGCGTCGCCCCGAGCAGGCGGCCGTTGTTCCGTCGTTTCTTCGTGGTTCAAAGAAAAACCGAACCGCCCCGTAACACCCGGGCGATCCCGCCGCTTGGCGTTGGCAGAGACACAACGCTCTCACCGGCGACGACGAGACACGGCAGACTCGCTCGCCTCGCCATTCAATCCAACGCCTGCCGATTTTGGAGAACCTTCCGATGCTCAAGAACTTCACGCTCGCCTTCGCTTCGATGTTCGTGCTGTCCGGCTCCGCCTTCGCCGGCGACCTGATGGATGATCTGGCGAACATGGACCTCAACACCATCAACGACACGTCGGCCGACGTCGAAGAGCTCGACCTCGACGCGATCGACCTGGACGGACTCGCCGAGAACGCCGGCCAAGAGACCGACGCCATCGAGGCCTGCTTCCGTCGCTTCGGCGGCTTCCGACGCGGCGGCTGGGGCGGCCACTGGGGCGGCTACCGTGGCTACCGCAGTTGCTACCGCAGCTACGGCCACTGCTACAGCTACTGCCGACCGCTGTACTGCTACCGCCCCATCACCCGCTGCTACCACCACTGCGCTCCGGTCATCACCAGCTACTGGGGATGCTACTGAGCCGCGTCGCCACGCCTGAGAACCTCGGGGACATCACGCTGAGAAACTCGACCGCCACGCCACTCGAATTCGTGGAGTCGGTCCCAAACAAACCTCAGCCTCCCCGACGATCCCGCCGAGCCCGACGAGCGGTCTCCTTCACCGGAGGCGGCTCGGCGGGCTGGCGGCGTTTGGGGGGGGGCCGGCCTAGTCGCCGCCGCCATCCGACGCCGCCATGACGCGGCTCTTAACCGTGCGACGATCGAGCCCCAGCACGCGAGCCGCTTGCTCGTACCCCCCCTGCCGCTCGTACACGAGACGGCAGTAGGCGTTGAGCAGCTCCTCGGCGGTCAGCTTGCCCCCCTGAGCGTGACGCAGCCACCGCGAGTGGGCGGGACCGCTTTCGCTGGAAGGGGGGTGGTACTCCCGACGCACCAGCACGCTGCGCACGCATTGCTCGAGCTCACGGATGTTGCCGGGCCAGCCGTAACCGCTGGGCAGACGCTGATCGATCCACGCCAGCACTTCCAGGGAGAGGGTTTCGACCTCCCGCTCGATGTCGCCCCCTCCGAGCACCCGGTGCGACAGGAAGCGGGTGAGCCCACTGAGCACTTCGGGGCGATCAACGATCTGCTCTTGGAGCGAGGGGACCATCACCCGGTCCGAGCAGAGCCGGTAATAAAGGTCCTCGCGAAAACGCCCTTCGCGCATCTCGGTCGCCAGGTCGCGGTTGGTCGCCGCCAGGAGCTTGCCGAAAAAGTGTCGCGGCTTGCTCTCCCCCAGTCGGCTGTAGTCACGGGTCTGGGCGACCCGCAACAGCTTCACCTGGATCGCCGGGTCGAGCTCGCCGATCTCATCGAGGAACACGGCGCCGTGCGCCGGGCAACGCTCGAGCCAACCGACGTGGTCGCCCGTCGCTCCGGTGAAAGCGCCCTTGTGGTGGCCGAAGAGTTCGGACTCGATGAGCGTCGGCGAGAGGGCCGACAGGTTGAGGGCGATGAACGCCTCGCCCGACTCCGCCGCGACAACAAAGGCGCCCGATTCGCCGTCGAACGCGCGGTACTGCGAACTCCCGATCGCCCTCGCCACGAGTTCCTTGCCGCTCCCCGACGGCCCCGTAACCAGCGTCGCGAGGTCGCCCATACAACGGTACAGCGTGCGGCGGTAACGGCGCAGGTCGTGGGTGAAGATCGATTGCCACACCTGGGCGCGCAGGCGCGTCGCCGGGCGCGACTCGCCGATGAGGTAATCGAAGATCGCGTTGAACGCGCGGCGCACCTGGTGGAGGCAGGCGAACAGGTGATCGCTCTCCGGCAAGTCGCGGCGTTCGGCCGCCCCGAGGGGCGCGAGGAGCCGTTCGCGATCCTCGCTGAAGGCGCGCCAAACCCCAGCCAACCGCTTCAGCCGATGGTTGGCGTTCCCGGGGTCGAGCAACGACTCGTCCAGGCCAGCAAGGTGGCGGTAGTAAAGCGTGTAGGTGACCAGGTCGTCGTAGTGGGCGGCGTCCTGGCCGGTCAGCGCATCCCCCTTCTGCTGGCGCTCCGCGAGCTGGTTGACGAGCTGACCGGCAAGCTCAGTTAGTCGCACAACGTTCTGCCGCTCGCGGCGATCCAACTTCTCGGTGCGGCTCCAGGAATCGAGCCCTTCCGGGACAAAGCGATCCCCCAGCACCGCCTGCTCGAGCTCGATCCGCACGGGCTCGAAAGGGTTGCAGTAGGTGAGCTCGCTGAACGCCTCAAGCAGGGGGCGTTCTTCGGGGGTTAGTTTCGCCATCGCCAACGACACTCAATGCACGGGTGGTGTACCCACAGTGTACGCATTACTTGGCGGGCGACGCTCGCCGTCTTAGCCTGCCGGCTCGCGAATCCCACAACCCGATAAACAGCAAGGGCTTACGACGACCAACCAACTCTGGCGCACTCCTTGCTAACGCGAAAGGCGTCCGGTCCCGACGACCGCAATCGCCTCGCCCCACCCGTAGGAGACACGCCATGGCCCCCAACGATTCGCACCCAACAAGCTCGCCGCCACCGCCTGACGAGCAGATCCCAACCGATTCGACAGCCCTCAGCTGGGTCCAGTTGCTGCTCGATCCACGTGGCATTCAAACCCTCATGGCCACGGGCGGAGGACTCTTGTCGCTCGGGCTGGTTATCTGGCTGGCGGTGGTCGGGGTGTTCAAGGACCCGGTCATCGCCGCCTCGGGCCTGGGACTGGCGAACCTGGGGCTGCTCGCCGCGGGGGTCGCGATCGCAACCCGAACGCGTCACCAACTTGCCGGGCGGGCGACGGCGATGCTCGCGTGCCTGCTGCTGCCGCTCAACCTCTGGTTCTACGACGCGCAGGGGCTCATCACACTCGATGGGGGTGGGCACCTTTGGCTCCCCGCGCTGGTTTGCTGCGTGATCTACGCCGGCATCGCCAGGCTCTTGAAGGACTCTCTGTTCGTCTACGCGTTCGTCGGAGGCGTGGCCCTCTCGGGCTTGCTCTTCCTCGCGGGGGGGCAGGTCGAACGCCTCTGGGAAGTGCTCGCGCCGAGCACGCTACTGGTCGCCCTCGGCGTTGCCTGCTTGCACGCGGAGCGTCTCTTCCCGGCGCAAGCGCGTGACGAGGCGTACGCCGCGTTCACCCGCGGCGACTTCGGGCGAGCGTTCTTCCGGGCCGGCCACGCGCTGCTCGCGACCGGCTTGGTGGTCCTGCTCGGGGGACGGGTCGCGGGCCGCCTGTACGGGGCCGTGTTCGCCGACCTGGGTTGGTTCACCGCCCCCGATGTGGCGACCGTCACCCGAGTGAAGCTCGCCGCCCTCGGCCTCGCCTTGGCGGGCGTGTACGCCTACGCCTACTCGCGTCTGACCGTGGGGGGGAAACGCTACTCGCTCTTCGCGGCGTTGTCGCTGGCGTGGAGCGCCCTCATCGGCTTCGATCTCATGGGCATCGAGTTCACGGAAACGATCGGCGTTGGGCTGCTTGCCGTGGTGGCCATCGCGTGCCGCCTCTTCGAACCCACGCTGCGTGGCGAAGGCGACGAGGCGCACGAGCTGCTGGGCCTCACGCAAGGCCTGGCTCGCTTCACCGGGGGCGCCGCGGTGGTGCTCACGACCGTGCAGTTGCTGCGCGGGCTCTGGATGCCCGGCGTTGAGATCGTCGGCTTCAGCCTCGATTTCGGTTACCTCGTCGCGACCTCGCTCGCCGCGACGGCACAAGGACTCGCGATCAAGCAAAGCGATCGCACGAAGCCCAATCACTTGGTCGGCCTCGGCCTGACCACGCTCGCCGCCTCGGCCGGGCTGAGTTATATCACGGCGCCACCCGAGAGCTTCGCGCTGGCTTGGCGGTTCGCGTTGCTCGCCTGCACGCCGGTGGCCTGGGCGTTCTTGACGTTCCCTTCCCGCACGGGCGCTTTCGCCAGGGCGGCTGAAACGACCGCCTTGGTCGTTCTCGCGGGGCTGGCGCCCTACGCGTTCTTCCAGCCGGCCCTCGGCACGATCGCGGCGACCGGCCTGCTGGCCTTCGCTTTCGGCGTGGTGTCGATGCAAGCGAATCGGCCGTACGCGGCCATCATCGCCGCCCTGTTGCTGGTCGCGTC
Organism: Planctomycetes bacterium MalM25; assembly: GCA_007745835.1. Taxonomy (NCBI): domain Bacteria; kingdom Pseudomonadati; phylum Planctomycetota; species Planctomycetes bacterium MalM25. Next base: position 409,282 of record CP036424.1, on the reverse strand, counting down.
CGGCGCGCAAGCCATGGTGGTCTATCAGGTCGGCTTGCACCTGTCGCTGTTGACTCTCAGCACGCTGGGCACGACGGCCGTCGTGGCGAGCCGCTTGCTGCCCTCGCGGCTCGAGCAGGCCGCCTTCCCGGGAAGGATCGCGGTCATCCTGGGCGCCACGGCCGGCGGCTTGCTCGTTAGCAATCGCCTGCTGGCCCACGAGATGGAAGCTCCTCTGCTCGGTCTGCTGGTCGTCCAAACGGTGCTTGGCGGCGTGGCGGCTTGGCTGACAAGACCCCACGAAGGGCGTCGGGGCATGATCGCCCTGACGGTCGGACAGCTGATCCTCGTCGGTCTCGGCGTCAACGAGTTGAGCGTGCTCAGCTTGGTGCAACGGGTCGAGCTGCTCGGCACCGCGATCGGTGTGGGGATGCTGGTGGTGGGCCATCTCGGTTGGCGCCGGGAAGCAAACCACGCCGAGGGCCAGCGGGGCCGAGAGAGCTTTGTCGACGCCAACCTTTGGGTGGGCAGCCTGATGGCGACCGCGCCGGCCGCGATCGGTCTGCTCGTCATCCGCGCAGGCGGCGGCGAACCTTGGTGGACCATGCTCCACGAAGTCGGCGTGCTCGCGCTGGGCCTGGCCCTCATCGGCAGCGGCTTTCTGTGCCGGCTGAAGGCGACCACCTTGACCGGAATCGTCACGCTGACGGTCTATCTGCTAAGCCTGATCACGCTGATCAACGTGCCGGACCAGCTGCAGAATGTCGCCGTCTACTTGATGGCGGGCGGCGGCGCCCTGTTCGCCGGGGCTGTGTTGCTGAGCGTCTATCGCGATCGGCTGCTGACGCTGCCCGATCGCATCCGCGAAGGCGAAGGGGTCTTCGCGGTGCTGAACTGGCGTTGATCGAGAGAACCCTACGCCGCCGGGTCGTCGGGACCGCAGGCGTGAGCCGCTCGCACGATGGAATCGTGCGAGCGGTTTTTCCCTATCCCTCTTACTGCCCGGCGGTGTCGAGCTGCCCGGCGGTGTAGAGCAGCCGTTTCGCGCCGCCAACAACACGTTGCCAATCGAACGCGGGCCCGGGATCGGTCTTATTCGTTTGGATGTGGTAGTGGCCGAGCAGGCCGTGATAATCACGCAGCTGGGCGTCGGGCAGCTTGTCGGCGATGATGCGACCCGTTTCATCCGCCGGGTACTGGCACGTGAGCTTCGGGAAGACCCGGCAGAGCGTGGCGGTCAGCTTCGTGAGCGCCTCGTACTGCTGAGGCGTGAAGTCGTATTGGTAGAGCTCGGTCTTCTGGATCTCGCCGACCACGATCTCCGGCTTCGCCGCGTAGCCGACGAAGTCGGGCGTGCGGATGCCCAGGTCGTCGCCGAAGCGGGACGGGATGGTGAGCCGCATGCCCCGGTCGTCCTTCTCGTACCACTCGTCGAGTTGGTGCCGGCTGCGGGCGCTGCGGGCGCCGATCTGGGCGATCTCGATGCCGATCGAACGGCTGTTGCTGCTGGTGGCGTGCCAGGCGCGCTCCTTGAGGTCGAGCGTCTGGTAGATCGTGCCGTCGATGTCGAGCATGAAGTGGACGCTCAGCCCGCGTTGGTCGTGCAACACCTTGAAGCAGACCTTGCTCGTGCCGCAGACGTCGTAGTGCATGACGAACTGGTCGACGACCTCTTGCAGCTGTTCCATCGACCACCCCCCGCCGCGGACCTGCTCGATCTGCTCGGCGGTGAGCGGCGGCTCGAGGCCCTTCATCCGCAGGTTGTAGCGGGCGGGCTCCGAGAGCTGGTCCTTGATCTGATCCCAGTCGGATTCCTCGAACGGCCCGAAACGGCGGTTGATGCGGTAGCCGTCGTACCCGCCCGGGTCCATCCAGGTGACCACGGGGGTGGTGGTGTGGAAGAGCTGGCCGCAGACGACGATTTCGTCGCCCGTGCGGGGGACCGCGTCGCCGACCTCAGCGGCGGGGGCGAGGCCCGCCATCAGGAGGAGGCCGAGCAAAGACCGCAGCGGGCGGAGGCCAAAGGGTTCGTGAATCATCAGTTTCTCCGGGCGGACGGCCGCCAAATCCTTTGCAACGGCGGGTCAGCTAGCGAGAATGGGGTGTTTCGACTTAATTCGCAGGCGATGCCAAACGGATGATCACTCTAGCAACCCGCCTCCGCGCATTTGCGCACGCGATCGTCCTCTCGGCTCCGCTCGCCGCGATGGCCGGTCCCTACGACGCCCCCGCCGGCTACTACAGCACGGCGACCGGAACGGGTGCGACGCTTGAGTCGCAACTTGCTTCGATCATGTCGACGGGCCATATCCAACGGACGTACGGCGACTTCCGTAATTCCGCGGCGATCACCGACCGTGATCCGAACAACCCGAACAACATCCTGCTGGTTTACGATCGCTCATCGGTGCCGGCGACCTGGGATCAGGGTAATACTTGGAACCGTGAGCACACTTGGCCGCAATCTCGTCAGCCGGGGTCGGCGTCGAACGGAACGACCGGCAACCTGGGCGACCCTCACGCGTTGCGTCCCTCGGACCCAGGGGTCAACTCGAACCGGGGGAACGATCCCTTCGGCACGGCTTCAAGCTCGGGGTCGAACGGGTCGGTCGGTTCGTTGTATTTCCCAGGTGACGCCGACAAGGGCGATACCGCGCGGCAGCTTTTCTATTCGGCGACGCGCTACAACGGCCTGTCACTGGTCAACGGTTCGCCCGGCAGCAACCAGATGGGCGACCTAGCGGCGTTGCTCAATTGGCACTACTCCGACGCTCCGGATGAGTTCGAACGGCGGCGTAACCATACGATTTACAGCCAAGCTGAGAATCCGAGTTACTACACAAACAACCGCAACGCGTTCATCGATCACCCCGAGTTCGTGTGGAGTGTCTTTGTCGATCAGGCGAACGACACGACGGTCTCGGTCGCGGGATCCACCTCGATCGACCTGGGACGTGTCTACGTCGGCGGCGCCGCGCCGAGCGACCAGACGCTCACGATCAACAAGGGGGGCGTCGACGGCACCTACTACGGCGTCACCACGCTCGGGGCCGCGACGTCCGACGCGGGCGAGTACGCCCGGCCCCTCGCCATGGGCGCCGGGGTGAGCGATTCGTTCGACGTGGGGCTAGATGTCTCCACCGCCGTGTCCGGCGTGACCGGCGGAGCCGTCCTGGTCGACAACCTCGACGTCACCACCGGCGGCGGCGCGGGCAGCGGAGCCAACGATACCGACGACGTGATCGGCCTCTCCTTCACCGTGCTCGACCACCCGGTCGCTTCGTTCGCGGCCGACTCGATCCTCAGCACAACGACCATCGACTTCGGCTCCATCAACCTAGGCAGCGGCCTCGTTGAACAAGCCTTGGAGCTCTTCAACTACGACGGCGCCGGCGCGCCCGCTTTCGCGTCGGACCTCGACCTGGACAGCCTCGTCCCCGTGGGCGACTCGGGCGCGCTGTCGCTCGACTTGATGACCAGCTCGGGGCTCGCACAAGGCGATAGCCTGATGTTCGACGCGGTCTTCGACACCAGCCTGGCCGGCGAGTTCGAGACGACCTACACCCTCAACCTGTCCGGCGAGGACCTGCCGGGTGAACAGCAGCAGATGGTCGAGATCACCCTGCTGGGTGAGGTCGTTGCGACGCTCGCCGGTGACTACAACCTCGACGGCATCGTCGATTCGGCGGACTACACGGTCTACCGCGACAGCTTCGGATCGACCGTCGATCTGGCCGCTGACGGCGACAACAGCGGCGAGATCGACGCCGGCGACCTCACCGTTTGGTCGGACAACTACGGCGCCACGTCGGCGGCATTCGCCACGGCGGTCCCCGAGCCGGGCGGCTTGCTGCTCGTCGTCACCCTGCTGGTCGGCCCCGCCAGCCGCCGTCAGCGCTGATAGCGCAGCACGCTCTGGCGTCGCTCACGGAACTCCTCGAGGCCCCGCCTCGCCAGACGGTGCAGCACCTCGGCGGAGGCGTCGTCGATCACCGCCTGGTGGACCCCGCGATGGATCAATAGGCGTGAGTAGCCCTTGGTCTGCCAGTCTTCCGGGTAGAGCCGTCGCAGTTCGGCGGCGATCGTCAGGCCGACGTCGACGGCATTCACGCCCTCCGGATCGGTCAGTACGATATCGATCCCGCCGCACCGCTCGCCGGCGAACTTGCTCGCGTCGGGCGTGAACCAGCGGGGCACGAACCGCACGCCGGGGGTCTCGGCCGCGTTCAACGCCGCCGCCAGCTCACGCGGCTCGATCCACGGGGCGCCGAACAGCTCGAAGGGCGTGTCCGTGCCGCGTCCGACCGAGACGTTCGTCGTCTCCAGCAGGCCCACGCCCGGGTAGAGGATCGCTTGCTCCAGCCGCCGCATGTTGGGCGACGGGTCGGTCCACACGGCGCCGGTCGCATCGTGCAGCTGGTCGCGACGCCACCCCTCGCACGGCACGAGGGTCAGCCGCACGTCGATCGGACCGGCGTCATCCCCCTCGCGGCGGAACAGCTCCGCCAGCTCGCCGATCGTCATGCCGTGCCGCACCGGCAACGGGTGACAGCCGACGAAGGACTCGTCGCCCGGGTCGAGCATCGGCCCCTCGACCGCGACGCCGCCGATCGGGTTGGGCCGGTCAAGGACGACGAACTCAACGCCCGCCGTCGCCGCGGCGCGCATCGCGAGCTTCATTGTTGAGATGTACGTGTAGAACCGGCAACCGATGTCCTGGATGTCGAAAACGAGCACGTCCAGGTCGGTGAGGTGCTGCGGCTCGGGCGCGCGGCGGGGGCCGTAGAGGCTGACGATCGGCAGGCCGGTCGGCCCGTCGACGCCGTCGTCGATCTGCGACTGGTCGAGCTCGCCCCGCAGGCCGTGCTCGGGACCGAAGAGCCGCACGAGCTCGACCTCGGGCGCGGCGTGCAGCAGGTCGATCGTGGTCGTCAGCCCATCCGTCGCCAGGCCGGTGTGGTTGGTGATGAGCCCAACCCGCTTGCCCGCCAGCGGAGCGAAACCGTCTCGCGCCAGCACGTCGACCCCCGCCAGGACCTGCCCCTGCGCCGCCGGCGGCACGCATGCCAAGAGCAGAAGAACCGCCGCCAAACGCCCTACGAACTTCATACCGAATCCCACCGAGTGGTTGATTGTCATCCGCTTGAAACCGAAACTAGCAGGCTTCCCCCTTCGCCCCCCCGCCTTCCCCCTTCGTAATGCCTGTCGTACTCAGCCTCCAGGACGCCCACAAGCGCTACGCTGCGCAGGTGCTTCTCGATGGGGCGAGCTGCGCCCTCGCCGACGACCAGAAGGTCGGCCTGATCGGCCGCAACGGGGCCGGAAAAAGCACGCTCTGCCGCGTCCTGCTGGGCGATGAGGACCTCGACGCGGGCGAGGTCGTCCGCACCAAGAAACTCCGCCTGGGGTACCTGCGGCAGCACGACCCGTTCCGCGACGGCGAGACCGGCATGGAGTTCCTCATGCGGGACTCCGACCAGCCCGATTGGCGTTGCGGCCAGGTCGCGTGGCGCTTCGCCCTCGGCGACGACATGCTGCTCCGCCCCGTCCGCGAGCTCTCCGGCGGTTGGCAGACCCGCGTGAAGCTCGCCGCGCTGCTGCTGCACGACCCGAACCTGCTGATCCTCGACGAGCCGACCAACTTCCTCGACCTGCGGACCCAGATCCTCCTGGAGCACTTCCTCAAGGACTTCAAGGCGGGCGTGCTGGTCGTGTCGCACGACCGGTCGTTCCTCAAGAAGACCTGCACGCACACGCTCGAGATCTCACGCGGCAAGCTGACGATGTTCCCCGGCGACGTCGACGCCTACCTGGAGAACCTCGACGAGCGCCGCGAGCACGACAAGCGGCTCAACTCGGCGACGATGTCCAAGCGGAAGCAGTTGGAGCAGTTCATCGCCAGCAACCGCGCGAACGCCAACACGGCGAGCCAGGCCCGCAACAAGGCGAAGCAACTCGAGCGGCTGGAACTGGTCGAGGTCGCCGGCGACGAGGCGCGCGTCCACTTCTCGTTCCCGCGGATCGAGCCCCGCAAGGGCCCCGCCGTGCGGACGGAGAACCTCGCGATCGGCTACGAGGACCGGACCGTCGCCGACGACATCCAGGTCGAGATCGAGCACGGCCAACGCGTCGGCGTCGTGGGCGATAACGGCCAGGGCAAGACGACCTTCCTCCGCACCATCTGCGAGTCGCTGCCGGCGAAGGCCGGCCACATGAAGTGGGGCTTCGGCTGTCAGCTCGGCGTCTACGCGCAGCACGTCTACACGACGCTCCGCCCCGACCAGACTGTGCTGGAGTACCTCGAGTACCAAGCGGTCCCCGGCACGACGACCCAGCAGATCAAGACCATCGCCGGCAGCTTCCTCTTCTCCGGCGAGACGGCCGAGAAGAAGATCAAGGTGCTCAGCGGTGGTGAACGCGCTCGGCTCGTCCTGGCCGGCCTCTTGCTGGAGAAGCACAACGTGCTGGTGCTCGACGAGCCGGGCAACCACCTCGACGTCGAAACGGTCGGGGCCCTCGCCGACGCGCTGAAGCGTTACGAGGGGACCGTCATCTTCACCAGCCACGACCGGCACTTCATGCACGAGGTCGCCACGGCGGTCGTCGAGGTCGGCGGCGGCCGTGTCACGAGCTACCCCGCGAGCTACGACGACTACGTCTACCGGGTCGGCCAAGAGATCGACGCCGGCCTGCGCACCCCCCCGAGCTCGAAACCGAAGGACGACACCCCCACAGGCGGCAAGCCGGGCGGCCGCGCCGACCGCGACGCGCAGAAGCGGCTCAAGAGCGTCGAGCGCAAGATCGCCAAGCTCGACGACGAGAAGAAGCAGCTCGCCGCCAAGCAGCTCGAAGTGACCGAAGCCGACGAAGCCAAACAGCTCTACGAACGCCTCGCCACGATCGCCGCGGAAGTTGAGACGCTCGAGGCGGAATGGCTGGAGCTGAGCGAAGCGACCGGGGCTTGGTAGGCGACAGCGAGGGTGGCATTCGGGATGCAGCACTTTGCTGCTCCGGAGGGTCACTCATTTGTACTTAGAGGCGAGCGGATCGGCTGCGTAGTAGCGATAGCCCGAAGGCGTATTCGCGCACGGGCTAACCTGCTGAGGTGACGGGCACCGACGCGAGTTCGGCAAGGCTGGAATCCGCCGCAGGTGAGGCAACCTCGGTCGTTTGGACTGATGGTAAGAGAGGCATTGCCGGAAGTAAATCCAACACTTACTCAAACAAGGGCGCCACCGAGGTAACCGACGACGAGGGGCGACGCGCAGACGGCGCGGCCCCGTCGCTCCGGCTGAACAGCCGATGCCTAGCTGATCTAAGAAAGCTATCCTCGCATAAATAGCACAAGAAGTTAGCAGGCGATATGACATACGGGGGGAGCGCGGTGTTAAGCTAAGAGGCGACGGTTCCAGGTTCAAGCCGGCTCTATCCGAGTGGCCCGATGCTTAACAGATCAATCGTGCGGCCGGCTTCTTGGTTGCTCTTGGCGGCGGTGGCCGTCCTGCTTGCGAAGCCGCCGGATTCGCACGCCGCGATCCAACAGATTCTCCCCCAGTCCATTCATGCTGCTCCAGGTAGTGGCGCTCACTTGATCAAGACTCAAACCGACCAGGCGATTTCATACATTCGAGCTCCACTTTTCTGAAAGATTCACCTATGAATAAGTCTTTCGCTTGCGATTCCTCTGTCACAACAAGACTTCCCTCTGCTCGCTCTCTGCTAAACGGCTGCCTGTTCATTCCATGCCTCTTGGTACTACTGCTGCTCAGTTCCTCGAACAAGTCTGCCTATGGTGTTTGTACTGGGGATTGTGTACCTGGAGGTACGCAGAATTTGGGCCGAGCGGGATTCGTCGATTTTTTCCAGCTTACTCAAGGGACCACTTTTCTCAGCACTAGTGCTAGAATTGGAAATGCGGGCATTGGATTCGCCAACTTTTTTGATAGCGGCACCGCTTGGACGATTACGGGAGACTTGACCGTTGGATATGAAGGCGTAGGTAGCATGCTAATTGAGGGGGGAGCGAGTGTTAGCAATACGGACGGCTACATTGCGGCACGCCAATACCGTGGCACAGTGATCGTCACCGGGACCGATTCAACGTGGATTAATAATAACGCTTTGCGAATGGGAAGCTTCCCTGGTGGAAACAAGGGGGAGCTGATCATTGAAGCCGGGGGCCGCGTTTCCAGTACAGATATGTCGATGAGTAATGGTTCAATCGTGAAGGTCAGCGGCACGGACTCACTGTTGGAAATTACCGGCCTCGATTTTTCGATTGGCAACGGCGGGTCTGGAGCTAGTGGGGAATTCCCGAATAGCTTGGCTATTGAGGCAGGCGGGCGTGTTGTTTCCCCTTTTACCCATGTTAGGGACGCTTCCTTGGTGACCGTCACCGGTACCGGCTCAACATGGGCCATCGATGACTTTGTCAGTTTTGAACCGGGCAGTAAGCTCTTGGTTGCCGACGGCGGCCAAGTGGAGGTCACCACCACTGGTGGTGTGGGTGGGCTAAACTTGGGCTCACAATCGTTAATAAGCATCTCGGGAGGGACGCTCAGCACCCGTGAGATTTTCAACATGGGGGGGACGGTTGACTTTGTCCATGGGGCACTGAACCTGACCGACTCAGGCCTTGTGGTGGGAAGCTCTGGGCTGCTCGGTGAGTCGGTAAATATCCCTTCTAATTCTTCGATTGGCGTCTCGCAGGCAGTCACCGTCGATGCCAATGCCGAACTGATCGTCGACGGTTCCTTAAGTTCCAGCAACATCGCTAACAATGGCCACCTGGCCCTGATTTCGACAGTCCTTGACCAACCGTTGGTCAGCCCCGCTGGTTCGACGATCGATGTGATCGGCGACGTAACATTTAGTGGCCTAGTGAGCGGCGCTGGCAACATTTTTGGCAGTGGCACGGTCACATTCAATGGTGGCTACAGCCCCGGCGACAGCCCGGCCCTCGTCACCGTCGAGAACGGCGCTGCCTTCGGCGGCGCCAACACGCTCTTCATGGAACTCGGCGGGGTCATGCCCGGCGCCGAGCACGACGCCTTGGACGTCGCGGGGACGCTGGCGGTTGACGGCACATTAGAGGTTTCGCTGGTCAACGCCTACGCGCCTTCGGCGGGCGACAGCTTCGACCTCCTCGATTTCGGCTCGCTCACCGGCGCGTTCGACGCCGTGAACCTGCCCGCCCTCACGGGCGGCATGAGCTGGGACCAGAGTCAGCTGCACACCGACGGCGTCCTGCGGGTGCTCTCTTCGATCGCGGGCGACTACAACAACGACGGCCTGGTCGACGCCGCCGACTACACCGTTTGGCGCGACAACGAGGGCGCCCCGGCAGGCACGCTGCCCAACGACGCCGACGGCGGCGTGATCGGCACCGCCCAGTACGACACCTGGAGAAACAACTACGGCGATACGCTGCCGGCCCTGTCGAATGCGGTCCCCGAGCCGGGCGGCCTAGTGCTCTGCCTAGCCGCGCTGGCACCCGCGCGACGTCGCCGCTGACGGTCGTACTGTTGAGGCCGGTGCCAACAGCGAGAGCGTATAGCCTGAGGTTGGACCACCCGTCCACAGTTCGGCTCGCCGCTAACTCGCGTCGGTCAGCTCAACCTCGGCGACTTCTGGGTGGCTCGGCCGGCCCGTACGAGGGCGACTTCCGGTCAGTCTAGTCCATCGCTAAGTACAAATGAGGCGTCGACCTGGGTCACGAATGTGTCGGCGTGAGCTTCCTACGCTAGTGCATTCGACTCAATCGACTGGCCGAGACGAAGAGAGCCCAAGTCAAGCGATTTCTTTGGCCATCGGTTTGGCCACCTGCGCGAACCCGAATTGTTTGGAGGAGCCCAGCGCAAACCCCGGACTTGAGGCCAAAAACGGGGGGTTCGCTTCCAACAATTCGAACCATGACGCAGCGCCGGAAGGCCGCTACTCGTCGCCGTACACCCGGGTGCTCTCTTCACGCCGGATGGGGCGGGTGAGGTCGTCGGAGTCGACCAGCACGGTGACGCGTTGGTCGCCCGACTCGACGCCGGCGACGCGCACCCGGTAGGCGACCTTCTCGCCCGGCTCGAGCTTGGCGAGCGGCGCGAACTCGGCGCGGCCGGCGCTCGTCTGGGCGGTCGTCTGGCCCTGGGCGGCAACCATCCGCATGCCGCTGGGCGATTCGACCCTCACGGTGACCCCGGTGGCCGCCTTGGTCCCCTCGTTCAGCACGCGGATCTCGTAAAGCGCCTCCTCGCCGACCTCGATCGGGTCCTTCAGGTCGCGGACCTCGAACGCCAGCGACGCGACGCCCTCGACCTGCACGCGGTGCGAGTGCGCGGCCTTCAGGCCGGCGGCCTCGCTCTCGACCTTGAGCGTGTGCTCGCCCGCCGCCACCGGCGTGGCGACCAGCTTCACCTCGCCCCGCTCGCCCTCGGGCAGCTCGGCAAGGCTCCAGTACACGCTGTGCGTGGTGGCGTCGTACTCGCCGAGGTTGTTCGCGCGGACGAACTCCATGCCGCGCGGCAGCTGCGAGACGAGGCGCACGTCGCGGGCCGGGGCGGTGCCCGGGTTGTCGACGCCGATCGTGTAGCTCGCCTGGCTCTCCAGGTAACGCCGCTTCGGCCCATCGATCGTCACCGCGAGCGACGGCGCGACGACCTCGAACTCGACGCTCTCTTCGGCCCGCAGGTCGCCGTCGGCGACCACGTTCACGAGGTTCCGCACCCGCCCCGCGGCGGCGGCGGTCATCCTCAGATCAATCCTTCGCGTCTCGCCCGGCTCGAGCGTGCCGACCTCGAACTCGAGCTCGGCGCCCGCGGCGTGGCGGAGGGCGGCGGGGACGTCTTCGCTGAGCATCACGTTCGTGGCCGCGCCGGTGCCCGGGTTGTGCAGTTCGATCGTGATGATCTGTTCCTCGCCAACCAGCACGTGTTGCGGCGCCGACATCCGCACCGCGAGCTGCGGACGCGTGCAGACGGTCGAGGCGCTCGCCACGGTGTCCAGGGTCGCCCGGGCGACGCTGCCGAGCGGGCCCTCTTGAGTCGGCTCGATACGCATCTCGACGGTGCGGGTCTCGCCCGACGGGATCTTTCCGAGCCGCCAAACGAGCCGGTCGCCCTCTTGCTGGGCGTTGGGGTTCGTGCTGATAAGCCGCGCGCCGGCGGGGACTTGGTCGGTGAGCATCACGTTCTCGGCGTCGCCCGTTCCGGTGTTGCGGACGCGGACGGCGAAGCGGCAGGGCTGCCCGATGCGGGCCTCGCGTGGGCCCCGCTTCTCAAGGACGAGCGAAGCCTCCTGGGGCCCCTCGAGTTCCTGCGGCCCGGGACGCCCCATCCCCTCGCGGACGGCTTGCTGCGTAACGACCGATGACGCTTCGAAGGTCGTCTCGAAGGCGGCCGGCTCAGCCATGGTGTTCAGCGCCACGCGCGGCGGAGCCAGCGGCTCTTGGCGTGGGGCGGGCCTCGGCGACGGCTCGACCGGCGCCGGCGCGAAGGCCTGCGGCGGGATGGCGACCGCTTCGTCGTCTTGGCGACGCGCCGGCGTGGCGCCGACTTCCAATCGCTGCGGCGGCTCGGCGGTCGGGGCGGAACGGGCTGGCTCAAAGGCGGCGACGGCGGCCGGCTTGCTGGAGACCGACCCCGACTCAAGCCGCGTCACGGGCCGGGCGCCTCCTCGCAGCGGGTTGCCATGCGGCAATGGCGCGGCGTTGGGACGCGTCAGACGGCTCGTGTTCACGGGTGGCGCCGGGAAGGGCGCCGGTGTTGGGGCCGCCTCTCCGTAGCGCCCGCCGGCAGGCGGGGCGACCGGGGCGAACGTGCTGGGCGTCGGCGTCGCCAGCGGCGTGACCTTCAATTGGGTCGGCGCCGTCGGCTGAGCCGCCTGCTGCCGAGGCTGCGCGAAGGCATTCTCGGCCCACTCCGCCACGGCGGCGGGGTCGTCTCCCGGCGAAGCCGAGCCCGCAGACCACGGGGCGACCTTCTCCGCACCGATCGAGACGGGCGCAAGCACAGCGAAACAGACAGCGACGATCGAACTGTAGCGAAGCATCGGGGACGCTCACGCGGGGTTACCGGGCAACCGAACCTCGCTGGGCCACGTCGGCGCAGCGGTTCCACGGCGGTAACTAGCAGATGCCCCCGGCTTCACAAAGAGCGAACTGCCCCGAACGGCTTCACTCGCAGCACGAGAGTGCTAGCAGCGCGTAGGCAGTCGCGAGGTTCGGGTCCGATTCGAGCCAGCGCTCGTTGCTGTTCACCCAGGCGCCCGAATCCTGCTGCTCCTCGGCCAGCTTGGCGACCAGCTCGGCCCGCCAGTCGTGGGAGACCCCCTCCGAGTCGATCAGCACCGACTCGCCGGTCGCGTCGAGCGCCTTCGCGAAGGTGTGGTAGTAGTAGTAGAGGCCGGAGGTCCCCATGCCCGGGTTCTCGCTGAGCGAGTAGTTCCGCGTGATCCAGGTGTGGGCCGCCTTCACCCGCTTGTCCTCGGGGCCGACGCCCGCGTAAAGCATGCTCTTCAGGCCGGCGTAGGTCATCGAGGCGTAGCTGCGCAGGCCGCCGGCGTCGGTCTCGCCCGCCTGGCTCGACCCGCCCGCCGCCGGAGTGTAGTAGAAGCCGCCGTCGTTCACCTTGGCGGCGAACTCGGTCGTGTTGTGCTCCGACTCCAGGTTCTGTGTGCGGCTCACGAACGCGAGCGCCCGCTCGATCGCCGGGTCCTCGGCGCCGCGGCCGAGCGAGTGGAGCGCCTCGACCAGGAACGAGGTGTTCGACAGGTCGGGCCGCTTGTGCCGCCCGTAACCGGCGCCGCCGTAGCTGGTGCTGGAGACGTCGTGCCCCTCCTCCTCGTCCCACTGGATGCCCTTCACGAAACGCTCGGCGCTGGCGAGCAGCTCCGCGTAGTCCTCGGTGGCGCCCGGCGCGGCGGCGGCCTCCTGGAGGCACATGATCGCGACGCACGTCTCGTAGTTGCGGTAGGTCGAACCCGGGGAGTAAATGCCGCCGTCCGGCTGCACGAAGCGGGCGACGTGCGCCACCGCGTCGGCGACCATCGGGTCGTCGATTGAACGGCCGTTGCGGATCAGTCCCGTGGCGACCAGGCCGGTGATGGCGGGGCCGAGGTGGGCGCTGTACGCGCCGTTCTCGTCACGTGAGGTCTTGAGATAGGCGACCGCCTTGGCGACCAGCGGGCCGGTCTTCACGCCGTCGGCCACGGCCGTTTGACCGAACGAAGCCGCCGGCACGGCGAGCGATAGCAGGGCGAGGACCGCGAAACGGAAATGACGCATGAGGGATTCTCTCTCGGTTCCGATGGAGGGAGGGTTCGCTAAGCCAAGGCGAGCCAGGCGAGGAAAGCCATCCAGCCCGCCAACAGAACCGCCGGGACGACCACGCTCAAGCCGGTGGCGTGCGATGGGCTGGCCTGGTTCTGGTTCGCCACATCAGACATCAGTCGATCTCGTCGTCGCCCGCGCAGTCGGCGGTGAAGACCATGCTCTCACAGAAGGCCTCCTCGAAGTCGTAGACGCCGTCGAAGTCCTCGCGGCGGTCGCTGTCGGTCTTACGCATCTGACCGATGTCGATCAGGTTGAAGACGATCTCGCCGAAGTCGCCCGTCGAGCGGACTCCCCAGTGCTCGAGCACGTTGCGGGCGAGGTAGCCGTACTGGTCGATCGCGTATTTCTGGATGGCGCGGCAAAGCTCGGCGCCGGTGACGTGACGTTCTTCGTCGTCCTCGGCCTCTTCGTCACCCTCAGCGAGCAGCGACTGCGCGTCGGTCTCGCCCTCGGGCTGGCCCAGCCCGAGGTGCTCCTGCCCGTACCGCAACGCGTCAAAAACAAACACGTAGGCGTCGAACTCGTAGCGCTGATCTCGACGCAGCAGCTCGGCTAGGGGGTGCTTCGGATCGAGCATGACGGGCACGTGACGCTCGTGGGCTGGAGGATGCGGATGGTTCAAGGGCTGCGGGGCTACCCAACCCTACACCAGAGTGTATCCGCCACCAGTCAAAACGGGGACAGCCAGATCAGAAACTCAACCTTCGCCACCTGCCGGGGGGCCCGCCTCGCTCTCTCCAGAGGGCGGATTCTTGGTGGCGCCGGGGTCGGGCCGCTCTTTGGAGCCTGCCTCGCTCGCGTTCTCGTTCGGTTTGCCACGCTTCGACCGGTCGCGTCGACGGCGGCGGTTCTTCGGCTTGCCGCCTCCCTCTTTGGCCTCCGCGGAATCGCCCGATTCCGCGCCGTCCGGCGTCGCGCTCTCTTTCCCGCCCGACGAGTTGTCGCGAGCGGGCTTGTCGCGAGGCGGCTTGTCGCCCGAGGGCTTCTTGCCCCGGCTCGCCTTGCCGACCACCGACAGCACTTCCGAGGCTTGGATCACCACGCGGCGTGAGTCCTCGGTCTCGACCAGCAACTCGCCCGTGAGGATTTCCTGCGACAGGATCCTCGCTTTGCCGTCGCGGGTGAGCACCTCGTAGCCGGTCTTGGGCAGCTCGCGTTGCAGCTCCTGATAGGTGTCGTACTCGTACCGCAGACAGCACTTCAGGCGGCCGCACCGGCCTGAGATCTTGGTCGGGTCGAGGGTCGCCTTCTGGAGCTTCGCCATCTTCATCGAGACGGGCGGCATCTCCGACAGGTGCGTGTTGCAGCAGACCGGCTTGCCGCAGTCGCCGTAGTCGGCGAGGAGCTTCGCCTCGTCGCGGACTCCGATCTGCCGCATCTCGATGCGGGTCTGCAGGTCGCGGGCGAGGACCTTCACCAACTCGCGGAAGTCGACGCGGTCCTCCGAGAGGTAATAGACGATCACCCGCTCGCCGCCGTACAGCCGCTCGACCTTGATGAGCTTCATGTCGAGGCCGAGCTCGGCGATGCGGTTCTCGCAGACCTCGAACTCGTTCTCTTGCTGGTCGTCCAGTCGGCGCAGCTCGACGGCGTCGTCGTGCGATTCGAGGCGCAAGATCTGTCCCGTCCGCGGGTCCTTCCCCATCTGCGAGACCACGTGCTCGGTCGCCTCGCAGAGGACCTCGCCCGACTCCTGCCCACGGCCCGTTCGGGTGATCACCCGCTGGCCTCGCGCGTAGCGGTCGCGTGCTCGACAGGAGAAGACGCCCAGGTGGCGCATCGAGCCGTAGCGGACGACGTACTTGGGCATCGGCGAGACGCGAACGGGGGGAGAGGGGACGAGTCGGCGGACAGAACCCTTCGATTGACCCTCATGAGCGTATCCCGCTCAACGCCTCGCAGACACCCCCGCTCCCCCGTCGCCCGGCTTACTTGAAATCGGCCAGGCCGCTCCGCACCGCGATCCGCAGCAGCTGGAGCGAGCTCTTCGCCGCCAGCTTCCGCATAAGCCGGTGCTTGTGGTTGCCGACCGTGCTAGGAGCGATGCCCATCGCTTCGGCGCACTGCTCCACGGTCTTCCCCTGGCCCACGAGGCTGAGCACGTCCCGCTCGCGGGGTGTCAAGCGCGCGATCCCCTCGTCGGTCGTGTCGAGGGTTGCCGGCTCGGGAGAGCAGCCTAGAACCTCGTAGACCTGCTTCATGAAGGCGGGCCACCGGGTCCTTGCGGTGGTGCGCTGGCAGCAGTCGCACTCGGGGACGTAGGCGTGGCCGCCGCGGTTGAGGATCAGCGTTGGCGCTCCATCGGTCCGATGCGGGCAACCATCCGAGATGACCAGGTCGGGACGCCTCGGTGAACGGTTGTCCGTGCGGACAACCAAGCGGGATTCCGCCTTCAAACGATGGGCGTAGGCCTCGGTGTCGAGCGGGTCTTGCATTTGGAGCAGGACAATCATCCGACGCCGTTTCGGTGGATTCTTGGACATGCTGCGGCACACTCGGTGTGGGGATGCGTCCACCCCAGGACGCGTGGCCCCGAACATGCCAGCCAAGAATCTCAATGCAATGGCGACGGGGAACGCCGAAATGTCTTTCGCATTCGCACACAATCCTCCTAAGGTTTGTTCTCGTATTGAGTTAGGCTGACAGGCGATCGGGTCGCGGCGTCACACCTCTGTCACCGGGGTGGCAACGCGACTCACTGGTTCTTCACCCTACGGTCGCCCCCGCGGGGGCGTGCGAGACCCGCGGCCTGCTCTCAGACGACCGCTTCCCCAACCACCGACCCCTGGCAGAACCAACCAATGGCCGTTCACGAACCGGGCGAGCTTGTCAACAAGAAGTGCCTGCCGTGCGAGGGTGGGGTCGCCCCCTGCCCGCTCGACGAGGCCAACCAGCAGCTCGCCAAGCTCGAAGGCTGGCGGCTAACCCACAACGGCCAGCGCATCCGCAAAGACTGGAAAGTCAAGAACTTCCTCGCGGGCATGGCCTTCTTCGAGGCGTGCACGCGGGTCGCCGAAGCGGACGGGCACCATCCCGACCTGCACCTCGAAGGCTACCGCAACGTGTCGGTCGAACTCTGGACCCACGCAATCGGTGGGCTTTCAGAGAACGATTTCATCCTGGCGGCGAAGATCGATCAGCTGCCGATCGAACTGCAGGGCGATTAACGCATCGCCTTTGTGGAAAGCGGCAGCTCACCGCTTGGCTCACTGCTCACGCCGTACGCATTGACGACCACGAGCCGGTTCACGATCCGATCGACGCCGTCCAAGGACTGAAGCAGGCTCTGCGCGGTCTGCTTGAGATAGAAGCTCGGGACCTTCCCCTCCAGGCAGAGCGCCCCCTCCTCCTCGTGACACTCCACGTGGCGCAAGAAGAGGTGCGAACTCGCCCCGAGGCAATCCTCGGCTTGGTGAACGACGCGACTAGTAACCATTGCCTGTTCCCGATAGAGAAGAGCGACCGGACGCATGCCCCCGTCAATCGGCCACGATGCACGATCCGGCTTCGCGCCGTAAAGAGCGATTCCTAGAGAAAACCGCGCAAGGGTAGCGGTGCTAGCGGCGAAGCCGTTGCCCCGTTTAGCTCGCCTGACAACACCCCGCAGATCGCCAGGACGCCCCGCGATGACCGCTTCCCACCTCGACCTCGAATCTTTCCCCGCCTGGCTGGTGACCCAGCCCGACGAGGGGGCTCCGCGCGGTGGGTTGGTGCACCTCGGTGAAAGCGACCTGCCGAAGTACGACACACCGACCGTTCTGATCGAAACCGAGTACTCCTCCCTGAACTACAAGGACGCACTCGCCTCGCAAGGCCACCGGGGCGTTGCCGGCTCGCTGCCGCACGTTCCGGGTATCGACTGCGCGGGGCGCGTCCTGAAGAGCGAATCGGACGACTTCCAAACGGGCGACCCGGTCTTGATCACCGGGTACGACCTCGGCTCGACGCGCTGGGGCGGTTACTCGGGCGTCGTGCGGGCGCCGGCCTCCTGGGTCGTGCCGCGGGACGAGCGGCTGACCGCCCGTGAAGCGATGATCTACGGCACCGCCGGCTTCACCGCTGCGCAGTGCGTGGACGCGATCGTCGAGCGCGTCGCCCCGGACGCCGGCCCGGTGCTCGTCACCGGCTCCACCGGGGGCGTGGGCGGATTCGCCGTCGCGATCCTGGCGAAGCTCGGCTACCGGGTGATCGCGATCACCGGCAAGCCCGACCGGGCCGAAGGGCTCCACAAGCTGGGCGCCACCGAGGTGCTGGGGCGTGACGCCCTGGAAGACGAATCGGGCCGGCCGATGCTCTCCGAGCGTTGGGCGGCCGCGGTTGATACCGTGGGCGGGCGCCCCCTGACCAACGTCCTTAAAGCGACCGGCTACCGCGGCGTGGTCGCGGCTTGCGGGCTCGTCGCCGGGGCAGACCTGCCGCTGAGCGTCTACCCGTTCCTCCTGCGCGGGGTCACGCTCGCGGGCATCGACTCGGCGAAATGTCCACGCGGGCCCCGGCTGCAAATCTGGGAGCGGCTGGCCGCCGATTGGCGTGTCGATCTGCCCGAAGAGTTGGTCCAAACCGTGACCCTGAGCGATCTGCCGGGCCGGATTGAGCAGATCCTGGCGGGCCAGATCGCCGGTCGGGTGCTGGTGCGTCCTGCCAAGGGAGCCGGATAGGGGGCTTCTGCCGGTTCTCCCCCTCGATCGGGCCGTGCCGTCGTGGTGGAGCGACCCGGTGGCCGACCGCGCGCCGGTCCGGCGTGTAGACTAGGGAACCGCAATCGGGTTCACCGATTCTAAGTGCTGGGGACGCCGCGTCCCGTCGAAGCCCTTCCTGACCGCGAGTGCTGAACCATGCGTATGCCCGCCACGCTTCTTACCGTACTGGCATTAATAGGGATGTCGGCTTCCCTCGGCATGGCTCAGAACATCGGCCAGGGGTCCGCCGCCAATTCCTACCTGAAAGGGATTCAGAACCAGGCGATCGGCACGGGGTACTCCGTCAACAGCATCATCAACAACACGATCGTCAACTCGCGGGCCCAAGCGGCGAGCACCGGCACGAGCAACTTCCAAGTCACCAACTCGTCGATCTCGAGCGGTTTCGGGCGCACCCCCGCCAGCGCCAGCATTCCAACCGTCCCCGGCGGGGCGGGCGGGAGCAAGCCGTTCACGAGCCTGCGGCGTGACCCGACCGTCAGCCCGTACCTGAACCTGTTCAACACCGGTATCGGCGGCGGCCAGGCCAGCATCGACAACTACAACACGATCGTGCGTCCCCAGCTGCAGCAACAATCGCTCAACCGGCAGCTGCAGCGCCAGACCCAGCAGCTCAACACCCGGGTCCAGCAGATCGCGGCGCAACCCGCCTTCCAAGCGCAGGGCTCGGACCGGATGATGGCGACAGGCCACGCGACGGTGTTCGGCTACTACTCGCGGTTCTACCCGACCGCCGGCCGCCGTCGTCGCTGATCCCTCCGCCCCGCTCACGCGAAGCCACTACGCCGATGCCCCTCTTCTCGGTTGTCATCCCGACGTACAACCGCGAGGACTACGTCGGGGCGACCCTCGACAGCCTGCTCGCGCAAGAGTGCGGCGACTGGGAGCTGATCCTCGTCGACGACGGATCGACCGACGGCACGCTCTCGCTTCTCCAGGAGTTCGCCGCGCAGCGGCCCGAGCGGGTCCGCGTGCTCCAGCAGGATCACCGGGGCTGCGCCGCCGCACGCAACTACGGCGCACGCGAGGCGAACGGCGAGTACCTCGCGTTCCTCGACAGCGACGACCTCTGGTTCCCCTGGACCCTGCGGGTCCTCGCCGACCAGATCGAGCAGAATGACCGCCCCGCGATGGTCGCCATCACGCTCCACAACTTCTCCGACGAGTCGGAGGTCGCTCTCGTCCAAGAGTCGCCGGTCCACGCCGAGGCGGGCGACGACTTCCTCCGCGACGCGATGCGGATGGGGTTCGCCCTGGGCGTCGCCCACACGGTCTGCCGCCGCGAGGCGTACCTCAAGGTGGGCGGGTGCCCCGAGATCAACGTCAACGGCACCGACAGCGACGTCCTGCTGCGGATGGGCGTCGAGCCCGGCTTCGTCCGCGTCCACGAGCCCCCGCTGCTCGCCTACCGCAAGCACGACGGCTCGGTCACCGTGAACCCCGTGAAGGGGCACGGCGGCATGCAGATGCTCATGCAGAACGAACGCGAGGGCGCCTACCCCGGTGGGCCCGAGCGCAAGTGGCAACGGATCGAGCAGATCCTGATCCGCGTCCGCGCGGTGAGCGTGCGGTGCGTGAACGCGGGCCGCAGCGACTTGGCGTGGAGCCTCTACCGCTCCGCCTTCTGGTGGAACCTCCGCATGGGACGGCTCCGCTACCTCACGGCGTTCCCGCTCCTGCCGCTGCGTGCCTGGCTGGGCGTCCCCTTCGAGGGGTACGCTCCAAAGAAGTCGTAGGCTCAGCGCCTAGCCGAGCTTCCGCTTGATGCTCGCGGCGAGTTGGAACGTTCGCCAGTTCCGCACCGCGGCGAGCTTCAGATTCCACCAGGCGCGTGAGCGGGCGTTCTTGCCGTACAAGCCAAGCAAGCGGGGCAGGTACCCCGCGTCGAAGGCGGCCGCCTCGTCGTGGAGCCGGCGCATCCGCGGGGTCGCCAGCGGATCTTCGCCGAGCCACGCCTCGATCGTCTCGACCAGCTCGGCAGTGATCTGCTCAGGGGTCCAGCGCGAGTGGGCGTAGTCGTGCGTCGATTGCTTCAGTCGGGCCAACGCCTCGCGGTCGGCGACCAACGCGTCGACGCGCTGCAGGGCGCCGTCGAGCGAACCGACCAAGTGACCGGTCACCCCTTCGACGACCTGCTCGCTCTGGCCGTTGTCCTTCACCGGGTTGGCGGTGGCGATCGTCGGCAAGCCGACGCCCGCGGGCTCACAGATGGTCGCCGCAAAGCACTCGCCCGCGCAGCTCATGAAGACCTGCACATCCATCGAGGCGAACGCCCGGGCCAGCAGGTCGTAGTCGGACGACTGTGGCAGGCTCACCACCCGGTCGCCCCACTTCCGCTTGAGCTCGCCGATCTCCTCTTCGAGCGGGCAGCCGACCGAAAGCCACGCCCCGTTCGGGTGCGCGGTAAGGAACCGGTCGATGAGCGAGATGTTCGCGGGGTGCCATTTCTCGGGCGTCGCGCGACCGATGCGGCCAATCACGAAGGCGTCCGCCGGCAAACCGAATTCGGCCCGCCGCGCGGCGCGCACCTCGTCGGAGTCGAGCGTGCTGTGCGGCGGGTCGGTCGCTTGGAACGACACGACCGGCTGGTGGACCACGCCGCTCTCGAAAGCCTTGTCGAGCGACATCCCGAGCCAGTGCCGCAACCGGTAGAGGATGTACGTGCCGACCACGGCGGTGCGGGTCTTCTTGAGGATCGCCCGGGACTCGGGCGGGCGGCCGAAGACCGGCGTCGAGATCAGCAGCGGCGCGCCATCCACCCGGGCGCCAGCGGCCGCAAGCGCTTCGACCAACGGTTCATCGTACGCCGGGCCGTGGATGTGGATCGCGTCGGGCTCGAACGCGAGGATCTCGCGGGCGTAGCCCGCTTCGTCTTGGCTCTCCGAGACGCGGTGCGTCAGGCCGTCGGGTGTTTCGTCGAGGAAGCGTGGCCCGCCGTCGCGACCGATGACCATCGCCTCGTGGCCGAGCTTCGCCAGCTCGCCCGCCATCACGACGCCCGCCTTCTGGATGCCCCCGAGCTGAAAGTTGGGGATGACTTGGACGACTTTCATGACGCAGCACGCAGCAAGGGAAGCAAGGGAAGCAAGGACGCCAAGGGCGGGGTCGAAGAGACCCTCCAGCTTACCTCACGCAGCCGCCCGCCACGATCCGCGGCGGGGCCCTACGAGTCGCGCGACCCGGACGATCGCCACCGGGCCCGTGCCGCGTCGAGCACCAGCACGCCACAGGCCAGCAAGCACCCGCCGGCGAGCCAGTCGCCCCACAGAACGTAGGGGGTCGGGCGGGCCGTCTTGGGGGGCGTCCGCTCCAGGATCACGTGCTCCTGCATCCGCGGCGAGAGGGCGAGCACCTCGCCGCGGGCGTCGATCACGGCCGACAGCCCCCCGTTGGCCGCGACCAGCATCGGCGTTCCGGTCTCGATCGATCGGAAGACGTTGCATGCCAAGTGCATGTCGAGTTCGCTGGAACCCCAGAACCAGGCGTCGTTTGTCACGTTGACCAGCACGTCGGGCCGCTCGCCGCGCACCGTCGGCTCGGCGACCTGGCGGCGGATGACGCGGGGGACGACCGTCTCGTAGCAGATCGATGGCGCGACGAGCAGCTCGCCCCCGTCACGCAACGGAACCCGCATCAGCACCGGACCCGTCCCGGCGTCCAAGCCGCCCGCCATCGGCGTCAGGTAGTAGAGCGCGGGCACGCCCTTCGCGAGCGGGATGTACTCGCCGAACGGCACGAGGTGCGTCTTGTCGTAGTACGAGACCAGTTCCCCGTCGCCGTCGGCCAGCGCCACGCTGTTGTAGGCGTCGGTGGCGAACTCGTCGCCGGCAAGCGGGCGGCGGTCGAAGCGGTCGATCCCGACGAGGATCGGCGCGCCGCCGACCCAGGTCGTCACGGAACGGAGCCAGTTGTTCGTCGCCTCGACCATCTTGGCGGTCGATTCGTTCGCGTCCGGGGGCGGAACGCCCGAGCCGTCGAACGTGAGGAGCCATGAGCGGAACATCGACTCGGGCCAGATCACCAGGTCGATCGCTTCGCCCGCCGCCTCGGCGCGCCGGTGCGCCTCGGCCGACAACGCGACCTGGCGGTCCATGATGTTCTGGCTGCGCTTCGGATCGGGGTCCCACGTGGCGCGGGTGTCGCCCTGAACGAGGGCCACGAGCGGGTGTTGGCCGGCGTCGGTTTCGATCTCGGTCGTGGAACGCGCCAGCCAGCCGAGAGCGAGCACCGCCGCCAACGCCGCGGTCACACGGACCCAGCCGCCGTAGCGTCTTGCCCCGTCACGCAGCGCCATCGCAAGGCAGGACGCGACTAGCACGACTGCGAAAGTCACCCCGTACGCGCCAACCCACGCCGCCAGCGAGCGGACCCAAGGCTGGCCCGCTTGGGAGTGGCTCACGGCGCCCATCAGGAAGCCGGTGAAGAGCCGGGCCTGTAGCATTTCCATGCCGGTCCAGGCGATCGGGCCGGCGAACCACAGGGGGACGCTCCATCGCCGGCGAGCGAGCCGCACCAGGGCAAACATCGCCAGCGTGTACGCGCCGAGGTACGCCGCCAGGATCGGCCAGCCGATCGGAGTGAGCGGGTGCGGCAGCCGGACCCAGTGCACGGCCAGCAGCCAGTACAACGCCCCCGCGAGCCAGAAGCGGAAATAGTGCCCGCGGCCGTAGCGAGCCGGGTGGTCCGCCAGCCAGAGCCACGCCGCCGGCGCGAGCCAAGCAAGGTAGTGGCAGGCGAGCGGGGGCTGCGCAAACCACAAAGCGATCGCTCCCAACACGCCGATCCGTAACACGGGTGGCGGTGCGGTCCCGTCCTTGGCTTCCGCGGGGGCAGGTTCGGTCAACGCAGGAACGACTCCACGCGCTCGTGCAGCCCGTTGACCGCGTCGAGCGCCTCTTCGGGCGTCGGATCGTTCTCGAGCACCCGGACGGCTTGGTCCCAGAGGAAACGCGGCAGCAGAGCCCGATCGGCCGCGTCACGCACCGCCCGGGCGACCGGTCCGGCGAGGTCGGGACGCTTCTCGGCGACGACAAGCAGGGCGTTTGTCTTGAGCGAGATCTCCATCAACGCCGCGTGATCGACGCCGTGCTCCGAAGCGAGCGCCTCACCCGTTCGGGCGGCGGCGCGCATCATCCGACCGACGCGCTCCGCCGGCTCGGTCGATTGGCGGGCCGAGGGGGGCGTGCCGATCCGCAGCTCGCGGGCGAGCCGATCGACTTCGGACGACCACTCGGCGACCTCGTCGGGCGTGGCGCCGTCGAGATCGGCCAGCTCGGCCAACCCGTACTTCGCGCCCAACAGCCACGCCAGATGGCGGGTGTTGAACGGGAGCACCGGCACCGCGGGCAAGGGGTCGATCGCCGAACCGGCCAAGGGCGGCTCGCGTGGCGATGGCGTATCGAGAGCCGGCTCCGGATCGAAGGCTAGCTCGGGCTCCTCCGCCTCCTCGGAGCGGGTCGCGGGGGGTTCTGGCAACGTCTCGATCGGCTCGGCCTGTTCGGGCTCAGGGGCGTCGGCAAACAGCGGTGGCGGCTCTTCGGTCACCACCGGCTCGGGCATCGGCTCCGGTGGCGTCTCGGCCGGTTCGAACGGCTCGGTCTCTTCCTGGACGATCGTCGGCTCCTCGGGGAGCTCCGGTTCGGGACCGGCGTCAGGATCGGCTTCGGGCGTGGGGTCGGCGGGCGGAGGATCGGCGGGCCACAGGTCGTTGATCTCGACCGGGTCTTCCAGCTCGATCGTCGTTGCCGGCTCCGCCGTCACGGGTGGCGCACTCGGGGCGTCGGCCGGGTCGGGTTCGGCAGGAAAGAGATCGTTCACCTCGTACCGCGATCCGAGATCGGGGGTCGGGGTGGCGGCCACGGAGGTTGGCTCGGGCTCGGCCGGCTCAGGCTCTTTGGCCGGCTCCTCTTCGATCAGCCCCGCGTAGGCGTCGCCGAGGAAGTCGCCGAAGCTGTCATCGGACGCTACCTCTTCCGCTTCCTCTTCAACGGGCTCTTCAGCTTTCGCGACGGGCTCGGCAGGGGTCTCGGCCCCAGCAAAAAGGCGTTCGGCTTCGGGCGGCGTCTCCTCGGCGGGCTGGTCGGTCTCCCAGGGCATCCGCGCAGGGGCCTGGCCCGGCGGCGTGGCGTAGCGGTCACCGCCGGCCGAGGCCTGCGTGTCGTTCGCTTCGGGGGACTCAGCAGGCGACGAGTCTTCTCCCTCCACTCCCGGCGGGGGAACCTCGACCGCGTCGCCGGGCGTCTCCGGCCCGTCCGACGGGATCGCTGGCGCCTCGGCCCCCTCTTCGCCCGTTTGGTAGGGAACTTCGGTCGGGCAACCGGCGACCAACGGCAGGACCGCTAGCACAAGAACCAACGGTCCGAGGCGTCGAGGGCCGGTCATCGCGTTCGAGTTGAGCAACCGAAGAGGCATCGCCATCGCCGACGTAGGGGATTCACCTGGACGAGGGCCGCCCGATGCGGGATAGACCCCCCTCGAACCCGCCTACCACCGCGGGTTCTGTTCGATCAGTCTACCGGCCGCCGCCCGATGACGCACGGCCACCGCCCCCACGCCCCGCCCATGAGCCCCGAGAACCAACCGCCCCGAAAGCTGAGCCGCAGAGAGTGGTTCCAGCGCGCCGCCGCCGGCGGGGCGGCCCTCGGCCTGGGGATGGGGGTCTACGCCTGGCGGGTCGAGCCACATTGGGTGACGGTCCGCCATGTGCGGATGCCCTTCAAAGCGTTGCCCAACGCGCTGGTTGGGAAGCGGCTGGTTCAGATCAGCGACCTGCACGTCGGCCCGATCGTCGACAACCGCTACCTCCGGGGTGTGCTGCGCCGGCTCCCCGAGCTGGAGCCCGACTACCTGGTCATCACGGGCGACTTTATGACTACCGAGCGGGCAGAGCAGATCAACCCGACGCTCGATACGCTCCGCGAAAGCCCGATCGCCGACGTGCCCACGGTCGGCATCCTCGGCAACCACGACTACGGATTCCACTCGCAACATCCGGAAGTCGCCGATCGACTGACCGACGGGCTGAGCGATCTGGGCGTCACGATGCTGCGGAACGAGTCGACCGAGATCGACGGGCTGCAGTTCGCCGGGGGCGATGAGCTGTGGTCGCGCCGTTTCGATCTGGTGCGGACCCTCCACCGGGTCGATCACCAACGCCCGACCGTCTGCTTGGTGCACAACCCGGACTGCGCGGACGACTCGATGTGGAGCACGTTCTCCGGCTGGATCCTGGCCGGCCACACGCACGGCGGTCAGTGCCGTTTCCCGTTCATCGGGGCGCCGATCTTGCCGATCCACAACCAGCGCTACGCATCCGGGCACTTCCGCTTGAGCGGGGGACGCGACCTCTACGTGAACCGAGGGCTCGGATACAAGCGGCGCATCCGGTTCGGTGTGCGCCCCGAGGTGACGGTGTTCACCCTCGCCGCGGCCTGATCGAGCCGCTGGGAGTGGTCGTAGCGGATGCGCCGAGGGCGTCCGATGTGGAATCTACGCACCCGCTCACGGCTGCTGGACGTTGCGGGTCGGCGCGGCATGTTTGATCGGGCGCGGTGCGCGCCCGATTCGATCACGCGCCCACCCCAACACGCGGCGAACAGCTCATGTCCACCACGGCCGGCACGGTTCCGAGCGATTCGCCCCTCGAGTCGATCCTCCCCCCCGAGCTGGCAGCGGCAATCCAGAAGCGGCGGGCCGAGACAGAGCCCGATCACCCGACCGCGGCGCCCACGGCGCCGGGGGGCGAATCCCCCTACCCCGCGCCCCCACCCGAACCGACCACCCTCGCCGAGGCGGGGCTGGGCGAGGGTCTGGTCGAGTCCCTTCTGCTCAAGGCGTTGCTCCAGCGGGTCACGGCGACCGGCGCCCAACTCGCGGACCAGACACGCTTGTCGCGGTCGATCGTCGGCGAGGCGCTCAACCGGCTGCGCGACGACCTGCTGCTGACGATCAAGGGCCAAGCGAGCGGCGGCGACTACACCTACGAGCTCACCGAGAACGGGCACACCCGCGCCCGACAGCACGCCGACCACGCGAACTACGCCGACGCCGCCCCCGTGCCGCTCGCCGCGTACGAGCGGGCCATCTGTGCGCAGGCGATCGGCCAGACGCGGATGACGGTCGATCGGCTCCGCGAGGCGTTCGGCGATCTCACGCTCGGTGACGAGATGCTCAGCCTGCTCGCGCAAGCCGTGTCGGACGGGCGCGGCCTGTTCCTCTACGGCTCACCCGGCAACGGCAAGACGACCATCGCCGAGCACCTCTGCGGCGCTTTCGGCAAGTACCTCTGGATCCCCCGCGCCGTCGCCATCGGCAGCGACCTGGTGCGTGTCTACGACGAGACCTGCCACCACCCGGTCGAGGCCCCGGAGCTGAAGGGCGCCCGTTACGACCGCCGCTGGGTGCTGATCGAACGGCCCACGGTCGTGGTCGGCGGCGAACTGACCCTCGAACAGCTCGACCCGAACTTCAATCCGGCCAGCGGCGTCAGCGAAGCGCCCGTGCAGATGAAGGCCAACGGGGGCGTGCTGGTCATCGACGACTTCGGTCGGCAACGCGTTGGCCCGACCGAACTGCTCAACCGCCTGATCGTGCCGCTGGAGAAGCAATTCGACTACCTGTCGCTCGCGTCGGGCCGGCAGGCGAAGATCCCGTTCGAGATGCTCTGCGTCCTCTCGACCAACCTCGAGCCGCGCGAGCTCGTCGACGAGGCCTTCCTCCGCCGCATCCCTTACAAGGTGGAGGTCGCCGACCCGTCGGTCGATCAGTTCCACGAGGTCTTCGCCTTCTACGCCAGCCGCCTCGGAATTGAGCTTGCGCCCGGGGTGGTCGACGCTTTGCTAAAGGCGCATTACGAGCCAACCGGCCGGGCGCTCCGCTTCTGTCACCCGCGCGACCTGCTGCGTCAGGCGAACAACTTCTGCCTGGTGCACGGGCTCCAACCGGTCGCCGACGCGCGCAGCCTGGGCGCCGCGGTGCGGAACTACTTCGCCGGCATCTGACTCGGCTGGGCCTCGGATCGCAGACGCTAGCCTCGGGCCGACTCACAGGAAACCTGGATCCGCCTGCTCGAGTCCGGCGCCTTCGGCTCAGCGGGGCGCGTAGAAGAACCGAGCCAGGGGGCGATCGCTGTGCATCCGGTTCACGAACAGCGTGCCGTGGTGACGCCGGCGGACCGTGTTGCCGTAGAAGTGGCCGAACCGGTTGGGGCGTTCGTGGATCGGCAGCTCGCGGACGGCCGCCTCGCCCTGGCGGACCGTGGCGAGCCGGGTCTGGGCGTCGGCGGAGAGGGTGAACGACGCGGCCAGCAGGGCCGCCAGCATCAGGGAGCGGATCATCGGAAGCAAGGCAATCTGGGGAGACTGTTTGGGTTACCGCCCTCAAAGATAGCTCACAGGGTGGCGCCGTCACCCCCCGCCCCCTCTCCCCCGGCGATGGTCGCCGCGGCCCGCCAGGCCGCAGGATCGATCGCGTCGGCCACGAACCGGACCGCCCCATCCGCCGAGAGGGCGTTGACCCCCCCCGGGTGCAGGCTGCGGGCGGCCCGCCAGCCGTAGGGGCTGTAGATCGTCGCGGGCGATCCGCCGAGCGGGGCGCTCAGGCAATCGGGCAGGGCCGAGTTGGGCGTGCGGTAGTGGTTGTACATGCCGCAGCGGAACTCACCGTTCACCCAAGCGAACCCACGCGGGTCGTTCACGTTCCACTGCGCGGGCGCGTCGCACCGCGCTTCGGACATTGGGAAGAGGACCATCTTGTACTCGAACCGAGGGTCGTGCGGCTCGCTCTCACTCGGAACGCCAAGCGTGCTCTCGCTGGCGAGGATCGTCTTGCTCAGCCCGTCGGTGACTTGCCCCGGCCGAACGGCCGAGTTCACCGCGAATAAGCCGTCGGAGGCGAACGGGGAACCGTCGTCGTAGATCAGGTCGGTGTCCCCTAGACCGACGCCCACGCTGACGGCGTAGTTGGTCGGCCCGAAGTCGGGGCTCACCGCCGCCGCTTGATCGCTGGGGCAAAGGAACTCGACCAGCACACGCTTCACCGCCTCGGTGTTCTCGGGCGTCACGTTGCCGCTCAGGCCTTGATAGAGCGGCGTGTCGAGGTCGAGGGCTTCGTAAGCCGTGGCGTTGTCCAAATAGGGAGTCACCGCCGCCAGCGCGCTCCAGCGATAGAGCATGTGCGGCAGGTTGGGGCTGGTCGGGTTCTCGCGGTAGACGGCCCCCGCCGGCAACGTTTGGTACGCCGCCAAGTGGCTGTGCATCGCCAAGCCCAACTGCTTGAGGCGATTCACGCACGACGTGCGGCGGGCGGTCTCTCGGGCGGATTGGACCGCCGGCAGGAGCAACGCCACGAGCGCGCCGACGATCGCCACCACGACCAACAGCTCAACGAGCGTGAACCCGCGCCGGCTTCCTTTCTTGGCGGGTCCGAGGCTCATCGGCGAAAGCGACCTCCGAGGAAGAGAGCCGCCGCCGAAGCGAGCAGCAGCGTGCTCGGTTCGGGGATCACCGCCGGCGCTGCCGCGGGCGCGAGGGCGATGCCGCTCAGGGCGGGCAAGCCGTCAACGATCGTGCGGAGATGATTCCCGTTGCGATCGAACTCGTGCAAAGCGCCGCGGTTGTCCGGACGGCGGGTCGGGCCCAAGGTGCTGACCAAGAGGGTCCCTTCGGGCGAAACGAGCAGCTCCGAGGGCGAATTGGTCGGGTCCACTTCCGGGGGGAGCGGGAACGGCGGAATCAGCGCGAAGTGGGCGCCGGCCGAACCGTCCAGGTCGAAGCCCACGACTTGGTTGGTGAAGAGATCGGTGACCAAGATCCGCGCCTCCTCGCCGAGCGAGTCACGCCACAGCGTGTAGTCGGCGGCGTCGACCGCGCCATCTCGGTTTCCGTCGGCCAGCGGGTTGCCGCTCGCGTAGAGAGCTTCCCAAGTGTCGTAGTCCGCGGTCGTGACGACGCCGTCGCCGTCGTAGTCCGCGGCGGGCGTCACCACCGTTGGGTTGCTGGCCGGGAAGACCCCGGGCGACGCCATCTCATCGACCAGCGTGGTCACCATGCCGTTAGCGACTTGAACGATCGTTCCCGGGGTAGGGATTTCGCCCAGCGGATTGCCCGTCGAGGCGAGGATGGCGCCACCGGGTGTCTTGGAAAGCCCCGACGGGAAGACCAAGCCGGTGGCGAGGTCCGCTTGTTGAGCGCCGGTGGCGAGGTCGAAAGGAGTGATCGCACCGAAGGCGGTGGCGGCGAGAAGCTCGTCGTCGTCGAGCAACAGCGAGTTGACGCCGTCCATAAAGCCCGCTGTGGGCAGCAAGGCGAAGACCCCCGTCGGCTGGCCAACGACCAACGAATCGTGCGGGGCGCCCGTCGTCGCGTCGTAGTGCCAGATGTAGCCGTTCTGCGTCGACACGTAGACCGTGTTCGTATCCGAGGCGAAAACCACGTCGGTCGGCGAAGTCAGCCCGCCGACACTTTCCGCAACCAACGTCGTGGCGACGCCCGTGTCCGTATCGATCTTCAGGAGGCCGGTCAGGCCCGGATCGGGATCGGGGTCGACGGGCGAGAAGATGCTGGTCGCGAACACCTCGTACGCCACGCTGGGAGTAGGGGTCGAGAAGGCCGTCAGCAGCGCAAGCGCGCAAGCTAAGCCGAGAACGAAACGCATGCCAGCTGCTCCGTGAATATCAGGGGGGTCGGTCGAGGTGGGGTCGCCGCGGCCGTGCGGGCGGGGCCGTCATTCCGTTCGGTTTCGACAACGATCTTAGACCGCCCGCGAGCGGAAGAGAATCGTCGGAGGGACCAGAAACACCGCTTAAGCGGCCCGTTTGCGGCTCTGGCGGTAGTACTTGAGCCCCGGCAGGAAGAAGGTGAGCGCGGACACCAGCCCGTAGAAGGTCAGTCCGTAGCCACACCCGGCCGACTGCATCCAAGCCATTAGCACCGCGGTCAGCAGCAGCACCACGGCGTGGACGTAGAAAGCCCCGGAGAGGATGCCCGCCTTCGCCACGAAGACCATCCCGTTGATCAGCCCCAGCACGGGCGAGAGCGTCAGCACCGGCAGCCGGAGCAGGTGCTCGACCCAGAACAGCAGCATCACCGCCGCCACGCTGCCGCCCCACAGGTGGGCGATCTGGCGTTCGACCGCGGTCACCGGCCCCGACCGATGCCGCAGCCGCCAGAAGATGGGCGCCCACACGGCCAAGGCTCCCCCCCACAACAGCACGTAAGGGGTGGTCTTCTGCATGTCGGGCCACACCTCGCGCTGCAGGTGGAACCAGTTGGTGACGCAGCAGATGACCAGCAACACCAGAGCGTGCCACATCCAGAGCAGGCCCCAGTTCTCCAGCACCGTGGCGTGGTGCGTCTCGCGGAAGACGCGCGCTACGACCTGCGTGAAACGCCCGCTGCGGGCGGCGATCGGCTCGCTCCGCAAGAACGCCTGCAAGTCGGCCGCCAACGCGCCGGCGGTGGCGTAGCGCAGCTCGACCGGCTTCTGCAAACAACGCAACGCGATCATCTCCAAATCGCGATCGACTCGGCGGCGGAGCAAGCGGGGCGGCGCCGGCTCTTGCTCCAGCAGCATGAGCACCGTGTCAACCGGCGTGGGGCCTTGGAACGGAGGACGCCCCGTGAGCATGGCGTAGAGGATCGCACCGAGGCTGTAGACATCGGTCGCCGGGCCGATGTCGCCACGCCCGCCGGCGGCCTGCTCGGGCGCCATATAGGCGGGCGTGCCGAGGATGGCGCCGGTCTGCGTGAGCGAGGCGGTCTCCGCGTTATCGGCGAACCGCTTGGCGAGGCCGAAGTCGGTCACGTGGACCCGCCCCTGCGGGTCGAGCAGGATGTTCGCCGGCTTCAAGTCGCGGTGCACCACGCCCCGGCTGTGAGCGTACTCGATCGCCTGCGCGACATCACGCACGATCCGTGCGGCTTCGCGGTCGGCGAGCGGCCCGCGCTCCAACCGTTGGGAGAGGGTCTCCCCCTCGATGAACGGCATGCTGAAGTAGAGCTGCCCGTGGTGCTCGCCCACTTCAAAGATCGGCGTCACCCCGGGGTGCTCGAGCCGGGCGACCGACTCGGCCTCGCTGCGGAACCGCTTCTGATCCTCGGGCGAGGCGAGCGCTCCCCGCAGGATCAGCTTCACGGCCACTTCACGGCCCAGGCTCCGTTGCTGGGCCAGGTAGACGATGCCCATGCCGCCCCGACCGACCTCCTCGGTCAGCAGGTAGTCCCCCAGCTCGTAGGGCAGTTCCAGCTCCTGCGCCGGCCCGGGGGGGGCCGAACCGGAGCCGGGTTCGTACAGCTCGGTCGTTGAGATCGAGGCGACCGCGTTGGTCACCATCACGGCGCCCCAGAGCTCGCGGAGGTCCGTTTCAAGCTCTGGATTGGCCGTTACGGTTCGCTCAAGCCAATCGGTTTGTCCGGTAGCCGCGGCCACGGTCAACTCATCGAGTAAACCGGCGAGCTTCGCTTCGCTTTCGGCTTCGAGCGTGTGGGCCATGATGGTTTAAAGGTGAGATGTAGATGAGCCGAAATCGATAGCCCCGACCAAGCTTGGTCGGGGTTACCACCCAACCAAGAGTTCTACCGCTGCTCCCCGATCGTTCCCCCCGAACTACCGCAAAGCGGCCTTACCCTTCACCCTCGGAGCCCTCCTGCTCATCGGCCAGGTGCTCGCGGAGCCTCCGCATCGCCCGGAGGTGTCGCATGCTGGCCGCTTGGGGGGAGAGTTCCAGGGCGGTCGCGACCTCCGAGTTATTCAGCCGCTCGAAGTGCCGCATCACGATGATCTCCTGATCCTGCGGCTCGAGCTTGGTGCACGCCTCCGCGAAACGGCGTTGCAGCTCGCGCCAGGTCGCCGCGGCGGCGGGCGTCATCTGGTCGTCGGTGATCTGGGCCGCCAGGTCGAGGACGGAATCCTCGTCGCGCGTCGCCACGGCGAGCGGCTGCTCGCGGTCCATACTCCGGCGGGCGGCGACGCGGTGGCGGCGGTGGGCGTCGATCAGCCGGTCCTTCGCCATCTGCCGCAGCCAGAGGTGGAACGGCATCACCGGGTTCTTCAGGTAGTCCGTCAGCCGGCGGTTGGCCTCGATCAGCACGTCCTGGACGATGTCGCTCGCATCGACCCGGCGTTGCAGCACGCGGTCCATCCGCAGGTCGATCATCCGCCGGACCGCCGCCCGGTGGCGATCGAACAGCCGATCGCGGGCGTCCTGGTCGCCCCGCTCGACGCCCGCTAGCAGCTCTTGGGTGTCGTCGGATTCGGGCCACATAGCGGTCGGGGCGGTTAAAGGGGGCCCGGGAGGGGGCGGCTCTGCAGGGCACTATCGGCGGCCCCCGCTCCAGTGGCAACTCGCCGCGGCGGAATGCCGCCGCTGCTGGCGCCGACAAGGGTTTTTTGCGGTCTGGCCTTGTTTGGCTCAAGTTTCCGCTGCTACAAGCCGCCGCGCTGCCAATTTTTCGGCGCCCCGTGCGTGCGGCTTCCCGCTCGCCAGGGGGTCGAACCCTCCTGAGATGATGACGACATGGATCGCTGGCCTACCCAAAGCCTCGCCCTGCTCGCCGCGGTGCTGCTCGCCGCCGCGCCGGCCGCCGCGCAGACTCCGACCAACGGCGCCTCGCCGAAGGCCGCCGGCACGATGGCGATCCTCATCCGCAACCCCAACACGCGTAACGGCGAACCCCCTTACGCGCTGGCGGACCAGTTCGGCCGCGTGCAACGGTTCGTTGAACCGTCGCCCGGGATGAAGCTGGCGCCGCACGTCGGCCAGAAGGTCCGCATCCGGCACGACACGGGCGACATCCTGCTCGCTTCTCAATTGGTTTTCCCCTCGCCCGTTTCGTCGCGGACGCCCGTGGCGGAGCCCTCGTCGGAGCTGCGGGCCGTCTCGCCGGCTCAGTTCATCCCGCCCCGGAAGGTATCACGGATCGAGACCGCCCTGGCGACCGACGAGCCGGGTCAGCAGTACGTGGTCGTGCCCGTGCAACTGGTGGACCGCCTCGTGGAGGGCGCCGATCGCTACGGCGAAGCGAGCGAATCCGACCCGACCGAACCGATCGACCTAGACGAGATCCTCGACGGCGAAGCGGGCGACCCCGACCTGAGCGACGACGCCTACGCGGACGAGCTGCCTTCGCCCACGGGCGACGACCGGCTTGAGCCGATCCCCGCCACCGAGGTGCTGCCCGAGTACACGCTCAACGAGGCGACCGGTTCTCACCACGCGGCCGATTGCCCCCACTGCCAGAGCCAAGCCAACAAGCCGTACTCGCGTTACGACAACGACTGCCCGCATTGCAACGCGGCGCCCTGCCCCACCTGCAACGCCCCCAAGGGGTTCTGCGGGCCGAGCTGCAACCCGGCGTCGCGGCGGGGAATCTACGGACGGGTCGAGTACCTGCTGTGGACGTTCGACGGCATGAACACCCCCCCCCTCGTGACGACCAACACCCAGGGCGGCGCGCCGATCCTCGGCGTGGCCGGCACGCAGGTCGTCTTCGGCGGAGACCTGCTCGACGGCTCACGTGACGGTCTCCGCTTCACGATCGGTGGCTGGCTCGACAACAACCGCGACATCGGCCTCGAGGCGAGCTGGACCAACTTCGAGACCGAGAGCGACGTCTACGGCTTCTCCGATCTCGCCGGAACCAGCGTGCTGGGCCGGCCGTTCTACAACACTTCGCCAATCGACCCGAACGACAACGAACTGCCGCCGGCCGACGACGTGCAGCTCATCTCCTTCCCGAACGCGGTCGGGGGCTCGCTGAGCATCGCCGCCCGCAGCCGCTTCCGCATGGCGGGCCTCCTGCTCAGGACAGGGCTTTGCTGCCGCGAGATCGGCGGCGGATGCGACCCGTGTAACTGCCCGAGCTGCCAGGGCGGCGGCGGTTTGCTCGGGCTGCGTAAGGGAGCCCGTCCCCGAGCGATCTCGCGCGTCGATTTCTTGGTTGGCTACCGCCACGCGGACCTCGAAGAGGAACTGATCTTCAACGAGAACGTCACCCTGATCGGAACGAGCACGCCCAGCGCCGGCGGTACGGTCAGCGTGAACGAGGGCTTCGAGGTCGACAACGACTTCCACGGAATCGACTTGGGCGTCAGCTACGAGTGGCTCTCGCGACGGTGGGGACTCGAGTTGCTCAGCAAGGTGGCGTTAGGCAACACACGGCAACGGGTCTCGATCTACGGCACGAACACGATCGGCGCCAACGGCGTGCAGGGCGTCACCACGCCGGGCGGCCTACTCGCGCAAACCAGCAACCTCGGTGTGTACGAGCGGGACCAGTTCAGCATCCTGCCCGAACTCTCCGCGCGGCTCTCGTACCGGGTGACCGAACGGTTCAGCCTCAGCGCGGGGTACACGCTCGTCTACTGGGCGAACGTCGTGCGGCCGGGCGACCACATCGACTTCTCAGTGAACGGCGGCCTCGCGTCCAACCCGCTGTACAACACAACCGCCTACACCCACCCGCGTTTCGATTGGGATGAGACGAGCTTCTGGGCGCACGGCCTGAACCTGGGCGCCGAACTCAACTACTGATCGCTGATCACGTCGTCAGCGGCAGGGGCTGATCGGCGAAGTCGGCAAGGGCCGCTTCGATCGCCGCGTCGTCGGAGTCGGCGGGCAGCCAGATCGCCGCAACGCGGCACCGCCGGATGACGCCCTTCTCGAGGAACGGGGGCGACAGTTTCAGCACGCCCCGCTCCCCCTCGAGCACCGCGGCGCACTCCGGGGTGTCCGACGGGTGCGGCGTCAGCAGGAGTGTCGCGCACTTCGGCAGATCGAACCGCAACGCGTCGGGCCCACGCCGCCTGGGCGACACGCCGGGCAGCTGCGTGACCAGCGCGAGGTTCGGCTGCGAGTCGAGCAGGTCGGTCTGCAACGAGACCGTGAGTGTGACCGCGACTCCGCCGGCGACTTTGGCGGCCGACCAAAGGAGCTGGGTCTGAAACGGGAACGCCTCGGACGGGGCGTGGGTCGTAACGCGATCGCCGCCCCGTGTGTAAGCGTCGCTCGCTCCGGGGAGAGGCCCCCGCAGGGTATCCACCGACAGGAGCGTCCCCTCAACCGGGGCGTCGTGCCACGTTAATCCGCTGAGGCAGTTATCGACAAAGAGGCCGCGAAACGCATCGCAGGCGAGTGAATCTTCCGTGACCACTGAGTTCATGGCGACGCAAATCGTCGAGAGACACAAGAAAGGCGGCGGCCAATAAAAAAACCCCGCCGCACACCCGAGGGTGCAACGACGGGGCCGGAACAGAGAAGAGGCCGTCGCTTCGGAACCGGGGATGATATTGGATTAGGCAATCGCCTCCCGCTGATGGGCGGGACAATCCAAGCCACGGCTCTCTCGAACCACAAGTGATCCTACCAGAACCGCTAGCCATGTCCAGACTTTTGTGACGCCTGTGGGCGATTTTCCGTCAGATCAACGCCACGAATCGGGCCAATCATCGAGCCATCCACTTGCATTCCAAACCCACACCGGGTTGACCCGACAGCTCAACCCGTACAGCTTTCCCACCGGAGGGCCGGCCCAAGCCCCTCAGCCGATCCCCTACCCCAAGCCGAGCGACCCGATGGCCACTCCTGAAAAACCTTCAATCGACCCGGTTGCCCTCGGTGATCTGGCCAAACGAGCCGCGCGTGTTGGGGGGGAAACGCTGCTAGCTTGGCGTGAGAAGTTCACAACCCGAGAGAAGGGCCCTGCCGACCTGGTCACCGACGCCGACCTCGCTTCGCAACGGGCCGTGCGGGAACTGTTACTCACCGAGCGGCCGGACGATTGCTTCGTCGGCGAAGAGAGCGCTGCCGAGGACGCGACGCCTGCCGAACGCGAGGGGCGGCTCTGCTGGGTCGTCGATCCGCTCGATGGCACCTCGAACTATGTCCACGGCTTCCCCATGTTCGCCACCAGCATCGGCGCGGTGCTCGACGGCGAGCTCATCGCCGGCGCCGTGTACGACCCGCTGCGCGACGAGATGTTCTCCGCCTCGCGGGGCGGGGGGGCTTGGCTGGGCGAGCAACGGATCGAAACGACCGACGCCACCCAGCTTGGCGAGGCGCTGGTCGCGGTCAGCCTGCCGCCGCGCGTCGACGCCAATTCGCCCGACTTGGCGGGCTTTGTCTCGGTCGTTCAAGCCTGCCGTGCGGTCAGGCGGACCGGCTCGGCGGCGCTCAATCTGTCGTACGTGGCCGCCGGGCGGCTCGACGCCCACTGGGCCCACGTGATCCAGCCCTGGGACGCCGCGGCCGGCGTGCTGATCGCCCAGGAGGCGGGCGCCTGCGTCACCGACTCGAGGGGCGAGCCTTTCGACGTCTGGAAAGCGGACTACCTGATCGCCTCGACCGCGGAGTTGCACAACGCGGTGCTCAGCCAGATGAAGCGTCGGGACTGATCTCTCGAGACAGCCCACTTTCTCAAGACAACCCGTCGCGGGCAAAGCTGGTCGGGACGGTCTCCTCAGCGATGCGGCCCAGCTCGTCCTGCGTGCGGCGTTGGCCCACGGAGTGCCAGGCGCCGACGTCGCTCAGCTCGGGCATGACCTCGATGACCTGCTGCTCGAGCATGCCGGCCATCCGGCGGACCGAGGGCGAGGCTTCGGTCTCCAGCAGCGCCTTGACGGTCTTCATCAGGCGGAGCCACTTGGCCCGCTTGAGGATCGGCTCGGAGAGGGGCGCTTCGTTGTCGATCAGCAAATCGACCAGCGGGACTTCGAGCGCCGCCTCCCAGCGGGCGAGCTGGCTCAGCGTTAGGTCGCTATCGGGGCGTTCCTCGCGTCGGACCTGATCCATCGGCACGCCCATCCGCCGGGCCGCGCTGCGGACCGAGACCCCCTGCTGCTGGCGGACCTCCGCGAGGCGGTGCTTAGGCTGGGGAGCTGCTTTGGACGCCTCGCCACCGTTGAGGGACTGTCCCATCCCAGGACTGAAGTGTGAGCCCATCACAAAATCGTCGGCAACGCTCATCGCACGCCTCCTTTCCTCTGACTTCCGCTGAATAGAGAAGAGCCGGGAGCAGTCAGCGGAACGACCGCCGACCTCAACCCTCTGCGCGGAATCGTAGGCAGAGAAAACCTCGCCTACAAGCGACGTAAACGCTTACAGAAAAGGACGTTACGCGTGCAATAAGCGGCGCGTCGCAGAATGAAACAGCGGGCGGCTGGGCCGAACCCGGCCTGGGGCGAATTGAGGCGCCCCCTGTCTCACTTCGCTACGCGCGCGCGTGCAAAAAAGCGCCGTCGAAATATTTGTCAATTATTTTGCCGGCCTAGCCCCCTCGCCGTTGCGCAGGGGAATCCCGCTACTGCGCCAGCGAGCGGCCTCACTCGCCCAGCGCGAAGTCGGCGATCGAACCCAGCACGCTCGGCGTGGGCAGGTTGGGAACGCCCCCCATGCCCCGGTTGGCGGCCGGCGCCGGCTGCGAGGCGCCGTCGGTCCGGCGGCTCCCGTCGACCTCCTGCTCGGCAGCGGGCGCTTCCTCGGCAGTCTG
The DNA here is from genome assembly GCA_007745835.1 of Planctomycetes bacterium MalM25. Lineage (NCBI taxonomy): Bacteria > Pseudomonadati > Planctomycetota > Planctomycetes bacterium MalM25. The sequence continues at coordinate 371,801 of CP036424.1, read as the reverse complement.
ACCGAACATCCGCTGGAAACCCCACAGGCGTCGGTGGGCGACCTCCATCGCGGGCTGCGTCATCGAGGGGCGACGCAGGTCGGCGAACGACACGCCCCCCGGGCCCTCCTGGGCGTCACGGACCGCACCGAGGACCTGCTGCTGACGCCAGATCAGGCGGAGCTGGTCCGCGTTCACACGCGACGACCCGTCGTGAACGATCACCACGCCCGAGGCGATATTCGCCCGCACCTCGCGAAGCGTCTCCCGCAAGTCGCTGCGGCGGGCTCGACGGACAACACGCACCTGAGGGTAGTCGCGGGCCAGTTCGGCGGCGGCCTCGTACGAGTCGTCGGTCGAGGCGTCGTCGACGATGAGCAGCTCGACGCGTGGCGTGAGCTCCGCCGCGGCCTCGAGCACTTCGGACACGTCTCGCCGGAGCGTGCGCTCAGCGTTGTGGATCGGGAGGACAACAGTCAATAACGGCTGCACGGCGTCGGACTCCGGCAGGAGGGGAGGGGTTGCTAGCATAGACATCGGTCGCCCCCTCGCCCCGGTGGAGTTGTCCGGCGACACTTAGGGTTAGCCTGCCGACGCCGGTGGCGCGGACTCTTCCGTCTGGTCCGGTCGCGCCGGCGGCGCCGCCGATCCCTCGCCGAGCCTCCCTATGCCAACCGAACCAACCGAGCCCGCCTTCGCGGACGACCAGACGCTCCTGCCGGCGATCGCCCAGGACGTCCGGTCGGGCCGCGTGCTGATGCTCGCCTACATGAACCGCGAGGCATACCGCGAAACGCTCGCCACGGGGCGGGCGGTTTACTACAGCCGCCGACGCCAGTCGCTGTGGCGCAAGGGGGACACCAGCGGCCATCACCAGAAAATCGTCCGCGTGCGGGTCGATTGCGACCGCGACACGATCTTGCTGGAGGTCGAACAGCTCGGCCCCGGCACCTGCCACGTGGGCTACGAGAGCTGCTTCTACCGCGAGGCGACCGCCGACGGCCTGCGGGTCATCGAGGAGCCGACGTACGACCCCAAGGTGACTTACGGCGCCTGAGCCAAGAACCTCTAAGGAATCCGATCGCATGTCCGTTGAACAACACCTCTCCGACCTGGGGATCGAACTGCCCGAAGCGCCGAAGGTGCTGGGGCTCTACAAGCCGGTGCTGGTGGTCGATGGCCTGGCTTACACGTCGGGTCACGGCCCTCTGGGCCCCGACGGGAGCTTTGTCTGTGGGCACTTGGGTTCCTACCTCGACGCCGAAGCGGGCGCCGCCGCGGCGCGGCTCACGGGGCTGGCGATGCTCGCCTCGCTGCGGGCGGAGCTGGGCAGCCTCGACCGGATTGAGCGCCTCGTGAAGACGCTCGGGCTCGTCCAATCGGCGCCCGACTTCCACGGCCACCCGGCGGTGATCAACGGCTTCAGTGAGCTGATGAAGGAGGTCTTCGGCGAAGAAGCGGGCGTCGGCGCCCGCAGCGCGTTCGGCGCCGCGGCTCTGCCGGCGGGTTGGGCCGTCGAGATCGAGGCCGTCTTCAAGCTGCGAAGCTAAGCCGCCGCGGACCGTGAGTCGGGGGCTTACGGATCACTCCGCCACGGCGGTGGGGAAGGCCCCGTCGTGGTGGTAGGTTCGATTGACGCCGCCGGTGGCAGACTCGCTGAGCGCCTCGCTCAGTTGCTCAATGACCTGATCGCGGGCGTCGCCCGTGCGCGCGTCGGCGAGGGCGCAGGTGATCGTGGCGTTGACCTGCTCGCCGTCGTGCGAGTAGGTGGTCGAAGCGACCAGCTCGCGGAGCCCCTCGATCCGCTTGAGGGCGTCGTCGTACGAGTCCCCTTTCAGGAGCATCATCGCGGGCTCGCCTCGCAGGAAGGCGTGGCCGTCGCCCAAGCAGTCCATCGCAAGCCGCTCGACCGTCGCCTCGACCGTTTTCCGACAACCGGCGTTGTCTTCGTGACCCTCGAGCGGATCGAGGCGGATCGCGGCGAGATGCTCGACCGTTTCTTCCTCGGCCGTTTCGAGCGCAGCTCCGAGCTGTTCGAGCAACTCATCGATCGATTCGAGCGTTGTCGCGGCAGACGGTTTCTCCTTCGGAGCCACCGGCGCTTCCGCCTTGGCTTCGTCCGCCGGAGGGGCGGGGTCTTTGGACGGAGCGTCGGCCGGCTCGGCTTCGGCTTTGGCGATCGCGACGGACGTGGTCTCTTGCAACTCGGTCGCGACGTCGCGCATCTCGGCCGCCTTGGAGATGAGCTTCGACCGCGACTCCTCGTCGTCGAGGCCGGCCTCGAGGTAGCCGTCGATCTCGCCGCTCATCTTGGCGACCTGCTCGGAGCCCTGCGCGACCGCGTCGCGGGTCGCCTCGGCGACGGCGTCGCCGTCGGCGCCGAGTTGGCCCAGGTGCTCGATCGCTCCCTCGGCCTCTTCCAGGTAGTCGTGGTTCGCCTGCTGCAACTTGCAGGCGGTCTCCTCGAACTTCTCCCCGTCCTCTTTCTTGAGCTTCAGCTCGATGCTCGTCGAGTTCAGCTTGTCGCGGAACGAGGCGAGGCTCGCCAGCATGTCGTCCGGGGTCGGTTGCGCTGGGCCATCCTCCTCCACGGCCTCCTCTTCGTAGACCGGCTCCGTCAGCTCGATGTCGTCATCGAGGTCGTCATCCTTCGGTTTCGGGGTTCGCCTCGGGATCAGCTCGAGCAAATCGCTCAAAGTGAGCCCCCGCCCCAGCGCATAGCCGACCGACAGGTTCAGCACGGCGACAAAGAAAACGAAGGTGAGCACGGCGACGATCCACGACCCGGGGGGACTTTCTCAGCCGCAAACCTAGTTTACGGGCGAGCGCCGCCACGCGGATCGAGTCGCAATCGGGAGAGCCGGGGTCAGGTCGTGCGGATCGTGCGGCCTGCGAGGCCACCCCTTAGCGACTGGCGTTCAACTTTCGCAGGGCGGCCACAAACTCGGGCGATGCCGAATCGAGCGTGAGCACCTCGGTCCGCCCGCCCCCCTCGGGATGGATCAGCACGACGACCTCCGAGCTCGAAGCCCGCGAAGCGATCTCGCCGAGCGTCGCCCGCTCGGTCGAGGTCAGCGACGCGGCGGCCGGCGGGAGGGGCGGGGCGATGGCGTTCTGGCCACGCACCACCGGCTCGCGAGCGATCGGCTCCAGCCCCCGGGCCGCTGCAGGAGCTGCAACAGGGCCCGCTGAAGCGATCGGGAAGGGCTCCGGCTCGACGGCCGGCGCCGCCGCGGGAGAAGCGGGGGCCGCTCCGCCACGGTACAAGTCGGACATGCCGATCCGGTCGAGCTGCGCGTGGATCGAGGCGAGACCGGCGTAGATCCCCTCGTCGGCGTTCTTATCGGCGAAGTTGCAGACGCCTACCAAGCGGCCCGAAGCGTCGAACAACCCGCCGCCACTGCGGCCCTGGATCGGGGCGCCCGAGGCTTCGACATTGGGAGGGCCCTGGTAGCGATCGAGATCGACCACGCGGTGCTCACGCACCGTCGGGTCGGCGCCCAGGTCGCAGCCGACGCTCGTGACCGCGTCGCCCGTGCGCAGATCGCCGACCGAGGAACCGACCGCGGCAGTCTGGACCACGCCCTGGGGACGGATGGCGACCAGGGCGACGTCGGCCTCGAAGTCGTGGCTCACGAGCTGAGCCTCGACGACCTGGGAAACTCGGGCCGTGCCGGTCGAGGCGTCGAACAGCTCCACCTTCAGGCGGCCGGTCGTGTCGATCGGCTGGTTGCTCGCGTCGCGGAACAGGTGGGCGCAGGTGACGACCAACGCCTCGCCCGCACGCGAGTCGACGATCGTCCCGGTGCCGTACGAAGTCGCGTTGCCCTCGGTGATCGTCAGACGCACCGACTGAGAGAGCAGGGCTTGCCCGGCCGGACCGGCGGGCGCCGCCTGCACGGGAGCCGGCTGGCCCGCACCGAAATCGCCACCCACGGCGGCTAAGGTTGAACCGCGCCCCACGGTGGGAGCGAACGTCCGCGAGGCGGGGGCGGCGGACGAGGGCGCGGCGGGCTTCGCCGCGGTGATCAGGCCCTTGAGCTGGTCGTAACTTGTGGCGCCGACAATCCGCTTCACTTCACGCCCATCGACGACCGCGATGAACGTCGGATAAGCCTCCACTCGCATCCGGGCGACGAGCTGCGGCTGGCGCGAGCCGTCGATCCGCCGGACGCGGACGCCCTCCGCCTCGAGGCGATCGACCGTCGGCCGCATCGCTTGGCACGGCCCGCAGGTGGGCGTGTAGAAGTCGAGCAGCTCGGCCTGTTGGGCGAGCGTCGGCGCCGCGGCGAGCGCGGCGATGAGCAGAACGAACCTTGAGAGGACCATCCGCATCCCTCCTTGGACGACGTGGTCTGTCGATGAATGAACCCGCCGAGCGTTTGGCCACGCTGCGTGTCGCCTCCTGCGACGCGAAGCTTGGCCGTCCGACGGTACGAAAAATGTGTTCCAGTCTCGTAAGTGTTACAACGCCAGTTCGGCCTGAGTGCTAGCAGCTCTAGCCAGTTCAAGCGGCACTTCGGAGCCGCCTTGTTGCTTGGTTTGCGGGAGTTCGAGAAGAGACTCTGCGTCCGGCTCCGGGCGCTGACGCTTACGGCTCACCTTAGATGCACGGCGCGTGCCAGTCGGGTCGTGGGCGGGGCCTCTCGCCGATAGAATGCTCGCTCGCGCGCCCGCCGGTTCCTGCTGCTAGCCCCCTCGAAGATGCCCGAAAACCGCCGAATCCTGGTCACCTCGGCCCTGCCGTACGCCAACGGCCCGATCCACATCGGGCACCTGGTGGAGTACCTGCAGACCGACATCTGGGTCCGTTTCCAGAAGCTCCGCGGGAACGACTGCCGCTACTTCTGCGCGGACGACACGCACGGCACCGCCATCATGATCCGCGCCCGCCAGGAGGGCCGGACCGAGGCGGAGCTGATCGCGGACATGCAGCGCCAGCACGAGGAAGATTTTGCGGATTTCTTGATCGAGTTCGACAACTACGGCAGCACCAACAGCCCCGAGAACGAGAAGTTGTGCGGCGAGCTGTGGGCGAGCATCCGCGAAGCGGGGCTCGTCAAAGAGCAAGAGATCGAGCAGCTGTTCGATCCGGAGGCGGGCACCTTCCTCGCCGACCGCTTCGTCCGCGGCACGTGCCCGAAGTGCGGCGCCACCGACCAGCCGGGCGATAACTGCAGCGTCTGCGGCAGCGCCTACACTCCGGCCGAGTTGGTCGACCCCAAGAGCACGCTCAGCGGCGCCACGCCCGAAGTGCGCAAGGCTCCGCACCTGTTCATCGAGTTGGAGAAACTGCACGGCTTCCTACGCGACTGGGTCGACGGGGTTGGTGAGTATGAAGGGGCGGACGCGTTGCAGCCGGAGATCGCCAACTACCTCAAGGGGCACTTTCTGGGACCGAACGAGAAGCCGCTCGAGCTGCGGGACTGGGACATCAGCCGGCCCGCGCCGTACTTCGGCTTCGAGATCCCCGACGCGCCGGGCAACTACTGGTACGTCTGGTTCGACGCCCCGATCGGCTACATCGCCAGCACCCAGCAGTGGTGCGACCACCATGGCGAGAAACTGGATGACTGGTGGCGATCGGACGACTGCGAGATCCACCACTTCATCGGCAAGGACATCACCTACTTCCACACGCTCTTCTGGCCCGGCATGCTGAAGACGGCCGGCCTGTCGCTGCCGACCAAGGTCCACATCCACGGCTTCCTCACCGTCGATGGCGAGAAGATGAGCAAGAGCAAGGGGACGCTCGTCAACGCGCGGACCTTCCTCAAGCACCTCGACCCGCAGCCGCTGCGGTACTACTACGCGTCGAAGCTCTCAGCACGGGTCGACGACTTCGACCTCACGCTCGACGACTACGTCAACAAAGTGAACACCGACCTGGTCGGCAAGGTGGTCAACCTCGCCAGCCGCACCGCGAAGTTCGTGCAGAAGACCGGGCTCTCCGCCGAGTACCCCGACGACGGCGGCCTCTTCGCCGCGGGCGCTGAGGTTGCCGATGAGATCGCGGCGGCTTATGAGGCTTGCGAGTACTCGCAAGCGATGCGGCTCATCCTCGCCCTCGCGGACAAGGCGAACCCGTTCGTCGAAGAGAACAAGCCTTGGGAGATGCGGAAAGACCCAGAGCAAGCGGAGCGTCTGCAAGACCTCTGCACGATCGCGCTGAATCTCTACCGCCAGATCGCGATCTACCTCGCCCCCGTGCTGCCGCAGCTGGCCCAGCAGACAGGCGAGCTGCTGAACGACCCGATCACCTCTTGGGATCAGGCGCAGACGCCGCTCGTCGGCACGCCGGTCAACAAATTCAAACACCTCATGCAACGCGTCGAAACCGACAAGGTCCAGAAGATGATGGAAGAATCGAAGCAAGAAGCCGCGGAAGCCGCTCCGGGCGCTGACGCTGACGGCTCGCCAGTGAACGAGGCGCTCGCCGCCGCGCTCGCGAAGTACGACGACGGGCCGGAGACCCTCGAAGCGGAGCCGCTCGCGGAGGACTGCGACTTCGACGACTTCATGAAGGTCGACCTGCGGATCGCCCGCGTGGTCGAGGCTTCACACGTCGAGGGCGCCGACAAGCTGTTGCAGCTGACGCTGTCGCTCGGCGGCGGCGAGACGCGCAACGTCTTCGCCGGCATCAAGAAGGCTTACGAGCCCGAGAAGCTGGTCGGCCGGCTCGTCATGTACGTGGCGAACCTGGCGCCGCGGAAGATGAAGTTCGGCGTGAGCACCGGCATGGTCGCCGCCGCGGGGCCGGGCAAGGCCGAGGTCTTTCTGCTCTCGCCGGACGAGGGGGCGAAGCCGGGTCAGCGCGTTCACTGAGCCGGCGCATCTCCTGAGCAGCCGCTATCACTCCACCGCGAACTCGCGCAGCTCCTCGAGTGTGGCGAACTCGAGGGTGCTGATGTGGCAGGCGGCGAGGACGACCTTCGGGGCCATGCCGGCGTCGTAGGCCTCTTTCCAGCGCGCCGCGCAGAGGCACCAGCGGTCGCCCGGCTGGAGGCCCGGGAAGTGGTACTCGGGGACGGGCGTCGAGAGGTCGTTGCCGCGGCTCTTGCTGAACTCGAGGAACCCGGCCGTCATCTCCGCGCAGACGGTGTGCACCCCGCTGTCGCCGGCGCCGGTGCGGCAGTAGCCGTCGCGGTAGAAGCCGGTCATCGGGTCGCTGCAGCAACCGATGAGCGGCTCGCCGAACACGTTCTTCGGCTGCAAGTCGCGGCGGGAAGCGGGCGTGCTCATCGCGTGGCCTCGGAGGTGACCGGGTTCGGTCGGATGTAAGTTCCGTCTGGATACCTCACACAATAGCCGGTCTCCCACCGCGGGTCAGGCTGGGGGTAGTCCGTGCTGACGATCTGAGCCCCGCTCTCAATCGCTGCTCGACGCCTCGCGGTGTCGCCCGAGCGGGCCTCCTTGGTGCTGGAGTCGGCACGTGTGCGTACCAAGTAACCCTGCCGGACGAGACGGCGGATCGCCTCGCCCTGCGCGATCGGGTCGTTCATGATCAGCACGGCTGACTCAGATGAGCCTGGTTCTTCGATGGTGAAGAGGACACGTTCCGCGAGCGACGGATGGCCTTCACGGTAGGCGGCCGCTTTCTCGCCGCGCTCATCCATCACCCAGAGGAAGCGCCCGCGCACGTCGTCGAGCCGCGGCCAGCCTTGGTTGAGGACGGCGGACTCGAGCGTCGGCGAGGCGCCCCGCACGAGGTCGGGTGTGATGAGGCGGTCGTCGCCCAGGCCCTGGCGGATGGCTTCGTCGAGCGCGTCGAACGACGCGGCGTCGAACGGCGCCGGCTCCACCGCGTTGGGGAACTTGGCCCGGCTGTCTTTCAGGTTCATCGTGATGACGATCGGCAGGTGCTCCGCGTTCCTCTCCGACCAGGCTTTCAACTCGGCGAGCGCGGCTTTGAACGTCAGGCAATGGCTGCGGAAATCGAGGTCGGCCACGTGCAGCACCTTGAAACCCGGCCTGTTCATCTCGCCCGACGGATCGTACTCGGCGGGTTGCAAACCTAGCTGGCGGAGCAGTTCCAAGCCGATCGGCGCCGCGTACCGCCCCCCTTTGGGATCGTTGTAGATGTCGATCTCCAGGCTCCTCAAGCCGAGGTTGAGCTGCTCGCTGAGCGGGAGGTGCGCGTAGTCGAGGTGGTCCATATCGGGCGACACGGGACGTGCCATGCGGAAGAGTTCCGGCTCGATAGGTTGCTTGTAGCTGTTGTGCGTCCCGATGACCTGGATCTGATTCATGCGTAGCCCGGTGAACCCGGAAAGGTCATCGGCGCAGAGTGGCCAGGCGGGCGCGAGCAATCCCAGAGCCAGGATGAGCTGTAGTGACCGCATTCTGGCGTTCCTCTCAGGCTGGCTATCACAAAAAAGGCGACGCGTCCCCGCGGGGACGCGTCGCCAATCGTATCACCGTTTCCGCTTTGCTGAGAGCGGTCAGTCCTCGACGGTCTCTAACTGCTTCTGCTTGTTCTTCGGAACGATCTGCTGAAGGTGGGTGACGCGGCGGTCGGCCTTGGTGGCGACACCGTTCACCACCGATCCGATCAGCCGGACACCGACGCTGCGGAGCAGCTCGACCGACTGGTGGATCTTCGGGACGCCCGACCGGTCGCGGAGGACCGAGAGGATGGCGCCATCGCAGTGCTGACCGAAGAGGAGCGAGTCCGAGAGACCGAGCACCGGGGGACCGTCGATGATGACGAAGTCGTAATCGGCACGCAGCTTATCGAAGATCGGCTGGGCCTGATCGGTGGCGAGGGCCTTCACGGCGTCGCCATCGCAGTAGCCGGCGGTCATGAGCCAGAGGCCTTCGGCCTGGGTCGGGCGGATGACGTCGGTCACTTCGGCCTCGGCCCGGAGCACCTCGCTCAGGCCGTCTTCGAGCGGCGAGTTGAACAGCGTGTGCAACGCCGGTCCACGCAGGTCGCCATCGACCAGCAACGTCCGCCGACCCGCCTTGGCGAGGCTCGCGGCGAGCTGGCTGGCGACCGTGGTGCGGCCCTCCTTGGTCTCCGGGCTGGTGACCAGGACGACCTCACGCTTCTTGTTGGTCGACTCGTGCATGAGGGCGGTCCGCACGCTGTCGATCGACTCGGTGAGCTGAGCGACAACCGGGTGCTTCGGGTTGAGAGCCTTCTTGCCGGACAGGCTGGGCAGCGTGCCGATGACCCGGATGCCGAGCCCCTCGTCGAGCTGATCCGGCCCGTTCAGGCGGCGGCCGCTGAACTCCATGAAACCGATCCCCAGGCAGGTGAGGCCCAGCGTCGCGAGGCCGCCCAAGCCGGAGATGGCCAGACGCGTCACGCGGTTGCGGTTCTCGAAGGTCTCCGCCTGGGCGCCACCTTTCGACTTGCCGCCGATCGGGCGGACGCGGTTGGGCGCCTGGTTCTCGACTCGCAGGTTTTGGATCTTGATCGCGATGCTCTGCTGCACGTTCCGCAGCTGCTCGATCTCGGCCAGCTTGAGCATCAGGTCGGTGTTGTTCTCCGCCTTGAGCAACAGGGCCTGCTTGAGCTCTTCAAGACCCTTCTCGATCTGAGCCAGCTCCGCCTGCATCGACTGACGCATGATCTGGTAGCTGGTGGTCTGCATCTTGAGCGCGGGGTTCGGGTCGTTCGAGCTCTCGCCGGCGATCTGGGCCCGCATCTGCTCTTTGACCTGGGCGATCTCTTGCGAGAGCTGGGCCATCTGCCGCTGGATCGAACGGATCTGCGGGGAGGTGCCCCGCTTCACGGTCGATTGCAGGTTGCGGATCTGCATCTGGTACATGAGCATCTCTTGCTGCATGGCGCCCAGGTTCGGGTCGCCCTGCAAGGCTTGCTCCGCTTGCTGCTCGATGAAGACCGGGTCGTTCATCTGGGTCTCGAAGACCTTGAATTGCATGCTGGCGTCCGTCAGCTGCGATTGGACCACCCCCTTGCGACGCTGCAGGTTCTGGACCTCCGAGAGCATCATCTTGGTCTCGGGGTCGAGGCTGCCCGCATAGGCGACGCTGGCGCCGCTGTCCTTGGCGAGCGACTGGTAGGTCTGCATCTTCTCTTCCACCTGGCTGGCCATCGCCGTCAGGCTCTTCTGAAGGATCTGCAAAGGCGCCGCACGGCTGCGGTCCTCCTCAAAGATCACCAGCTCGAAGTACGACTGACAGACCGCTTCGACAACCGCCTTGAGGTCCTGCTTGGGGTAGGGGCCGGCCATCGTGATCTCGAGCAACTCACCGCGAGACGGGAACGACACCTGGAGCTGCTCGCTCAGCCACTCGACCCGCTCGGCGTCGGGGATGCCGTCGAACATCTTGAAGCGGCTGATCTCTCCCCCCTTGGCGCCCAGGGCGTCGAGGAGGACGAACGGGCTCTTGAGGTAGGCGATCTGCGTGCTCTTGTAGACATCGAAGTCCTCGGTCTGCGTTGCGGACCCCTTGTCGATCAGCGTGAGCGGGCTGCTGGAGACCTCGTACTGGGCCGTCGCCGAGTTGGTCTCGGGGAACAGGTAATACAACCCCACCGACACAAGGCTCGCCAGCAGCAGGCCCATCGAGCTGGCCAGCAACCAACGGCGACGCAGCGAGTGGAACAGGCCGCTGCGGTCCATCCCCCCTTTCAGCACGTCCTGCCCGCCGGGACCGGCGGGGAGCCCGACACCCGAGCCGTGGAGGCCCGTGGACGCCAGGGCGGCGGGGGAGGTCGCTACGAGGGCCGCCCCGTTATCGGGCGAGACGACGTTGCCGTTTTCGTTCTGACTCATCGGGTGAGTTTCTCCGGGTCGGGCGTGCTCGACCGCCGGTGAGTCCGGCGGGCAAGAGCCAAAAGACGAGACGCGTTGGAAGTTGACCGAGTGATGCGAGAAGCCGGGTCGCCGCGATCAACCGAGAGTCGCGACGCCGAGCTTCAGAGCAATCGGGGGGCCAACCTCGGCTCCCGCCAACCGCGACAGAGTTAAACCTTTATGCCGCAACACCTTGCGTCGCATCCACCTCTTCGCCGGCGGAATCCGTGCGTTGCAAAGACGCAACAAGCGGCGTCGGCCGAGGCCAAAACACCGCGTTATCGTTAACCGGTGGGGGATGCGCCCCCGAGGGCGCCCCCTCCGTAACCGGTGATCTCTTCCTCTTCCACGCTCAACGCGGACAGCACCTTCAGCAGCAAGTACAGCAAGCCCAACGCCAGCGGCATCATGGCGAAGCCGGCAAAGTCGTGGACCAGCTTGTGGATCACTTCGCTTTCGGGGAACGCCCGGTACAGCAGAGCGGTGACAACGATTCTGGTGATGTTCGTGATTAGCGCGATCGGGATGGCGCTGAGCAGGATGATGAGCCGGTCCCACCAGGGGCGCTTGATCAGCAGGGCGCAGGCCACCGCGAAGCCGCCGTAGATGGTGACCATCCGCAAGCCACTGCACGCCTCGGCCACCTCGAGCGGGATGCCATCGACATTGATCACGCTGCCGGTGCGGACCACCGGCTGGTTGAGGATCGTCAGCACGACCTCCGCCATCACGGCGGCGAGTTTCTGAAGGTTCAACAGCAGCGTCTGCTCCACAAAGGAGGGGAGCGGGTACATGAAGATCAAGAACCCAAGCCCCGGCCCGGTCCACCGCAAGAAGGACCAGCCGCCGACCATCAGGAAGCCGCCCAACAGGACGACGAGGAAGGAGAGCCGGTTGAGCGGTTCTGAGTAGTACTGGGCGGCGGCGATCCGTATGCCGTAACCCGCTAGCAAGACCGCCAGCCCGATCCAGCGTTCCGTGGCGGTAACGTCTTTAAAAGCCTGGCCAATCATCACGTAACCCAGCGCGATCACGCTGAAGACCGCCAACGCAACGCCGTTGGCCGGCGTAAGCAGCCAACCCGTCTGTTCTCCCCCGCCAGGAAGCATGCTACGCAAGAAATAGGCCCCGACGGCGGCAGCGAGGATCACGCCAGTTGAGACCTTGAGCAGCTGTGAGCCGGGCATCAGCCCTATGAAACTTGCTTCTTCTTGCCCCTCCGGGGGTTGCTGCGCCTCCGGATTGGGCCGCATCGCCCACATGATGTAGAGGGCGATTAGCGGGATCAAAAAACCGTGTGAGTACTGATCGTCGGCCCAGAAGGCGGCCGTTCCGACCAGCATGTTCCAGTACGAGTAAAGCAGCACCGCCGTCAGCGCCAGCACGCCGAAGTAGCTGTACTTCTGCAAGCTGTCGGTCCACGAGAAGCGGGCGTCCGAGGGCGCTTCGGCCGAGGCGCCGACGGGTGAGACCGAGCTGAGGAATTCGTTGGCCATAGCGGTGCGGGTATCGATCGGTTGGCGGGCCACGTCCGCCAGGCACAAACGCCGGGGCGGGGAAGCCGTGCTGCAAAGGGTGGGACGCCGCCTGGGGCGGGGGAGTTCCGGAGGCGCCAGAGAAAACGCCTCGGCTCCCTCTAAAGCGAGCGAGCGAAGCGATTTCCGTCGAGCGTAGGCGTCCCCTGGTTGGCTGTCAAACACGCGGTAGGAAGAGGCCCCGTCGAACCGGCGCCTTCGGCGCCAGCAGCCTCCGGTCGCTCTCGTTGGGGGGAATTTGCGGGCTGGGGCAAAGTTTCCAGCACGCCCCGTCCGATCACTACGACTGTGCCGCCATTAACGGATGCGCCGGTTGAGCAGAGTCTCTTCCGGCGGGGCGGACGCTAGCCCTGCTGCGCCACTCGAAGAGGCGAGAATACGCGATGACCGGCGACTTCAAAGCGACAAGCCGATACGCCACCGCCAAGGCGTGGGCGCCCCTGCTTAGCGGCCTGCTGGCCGTGGCGAGCACGGGCTGCACCGCCTTCATGGCCCCGCGTGAGCCGATCCCGGCCGCGCCGGCGGAGCCGACCGCTCTTTCTCCCGTTCCACGCGAACTGGAGATGATGTCGCTACCCCCTTACACCATCGAGCCGCCGGACATCCTGCTGCTCAACGCGATCAAGGTGGTTCCCAAGCCGCCGCACGTGATCGAGCCTTTCGACGGGCTGCTGATCCGCGCCGCGGGCGCCCTGCCCGATCAACCGATCGCGGACGCCTTCTTCGTCGACCCCGAAGGCATGATCGACCTGGGCCCCTCCTACGGGAAGGTGAAGGTCGTCGATCTCACGATCGACGAAGCCAAGGACGCGATCCGCCGCCAGCTGTCGGAGATCCTGGAGGAGCCCGAGGTGAGCGTGTCGCTGGCCGTCTCGTCGGGCGCCCAGCAGATCGCTGGCGAGCACTTGGTCGGCCCGGACGGGCGGGTCAACCTGGGCACGTACGGCTCGGTCTACGTCGCGGGCCTGACGATCGAAGAGTCCAAGGCGGCCATCGAACGCCAGCTGTCGATCTACCTCGAGAAGCCCGAAGTGATCGTCGACATCTTCTCGTACAACAGCAAGAAGTACTACATCATCACCCAGGGCGGTGGCTTCGGTGACAACGTCGTGCCGCAGCCGATCACCGGCAACGAAACGGTGCTCGACGCGATCGCCGCGCTCGGCGGCATCAGCCAGGTCTCCTCCACGAAGATCTGGATCGCCCGCCCCACACGCAACGGAGCCGGCTGCGAACAGATCCTCGAAGTCAACTGGAAGGACATCTCGCAGGGCGCCTCGACCGCGACCAACTACCAGCTGCTGCCCGGCGACCGCGTGTTCATCGCGGAGGACCCGCTGGTCAAGTTCGACGCGGTCATCTCCAAGGTCACCCGCCCCTTCGAGCGACTGTTCGGCTTCGTGTCGCTCGGCACGGCGACCCTCAACCGGATCGAGCGGTTCGGTCAGCTCTGATGTTGAGTTGAGCCGGCTGCCAAAGCTTGTGTAAACGCTCGGGGGCCGACCCCCCACCCTACGAAACAGCCACGCGTCGTAAGTGAAGAAGGAACGACCCATGCGACGGACTACTCGAATTGCGTTCTGGCCGGCTCTCGCCCTCGCCGCGATGGCCGGGCTCACCGCCTGCGAGGCGTTCGCTTCGGGCGTGGGCGCATCGATCTACGTGCCGGCTCCCGCGCGGCCCAAGCCACAGGTGCAGCAGACGAGCTGCCAGACCGGCTCGTGCGGCCCCGTCGCTCAATGCAACGAGTGCCAACGCCTCGGGTTCGCCTGCGTCGACCACGCGACCCCGCGGCCCTGCACCGCCGAAGGGGGCTGCTACCCGAACCGCGCCACCTTCGGCTACACCCCGAACCGTTGGCGCAGGTGGCCCGGCGCCAACTACGGCGGGCCTTCGCCCACCGCGGCGGGGCCAGCCGAAGGCGTGCCCGACTACGAGACCCCTGCTCCGGAAGAAGAGGATAAGCAGGCGCCCCCTTCGATTGAGGACGTCGAGTCTCCCTCGGCCGAAGCGGAAGGCGAAGGGGGCCAATTCGAGGCCGAGCCTCCCGGCGTGGAAATCAACCTGCCGCCGCTGCCCGAGGGCCCGCTGCCGACCAATCCCGGAGCGCCCCGCCCGCAAGGCGGTCCGCCCGCGCTGCCGTTCGGATTCGCCCCGCCGAGCACGGCTCCGACCCCGTCGAAGCCGTCCCAGGATTGGCGTCCCGAGACATCGCCCGTATCCGCCCTGCCGACCAAGCTGCCCAAGCCGACCGCCGCGGGCGGCGACGCCCCGCCGCCGCTGCCGTTCGGTTTCACCAGCACCTCGTCGGAGCGATTGCTCCGCCGGCTGCCCAACACCCGGCCCGCAAGCCGGTACGACGGCGCCATCCGCCAGGCTTCGGCCGCTACGCCCGTCCGCTAGGCCGATCCGGCACAATCCGAAAATCTCGACCCCGCGGCCGGATCCGGCCGCGGGGTTTTCGTGCGCTAGCCGCCGCCCCACCGTGGAACCGATCTCTGCGTGGCGGCGTCTCGATCGTGGTGCTTGACTCAAGCCGGGAGGAGACCTAGCGTTTCGCTGCGGGCCGTTTCGGCCCTCGTGGGCCCGTATCCTCCTCGACCGAGCCGCACCCCCGCAGCTTCGATCCCCCCTCTCCCCCCGCGTGCGTAGCATGAGCCGTTTGATTCCGATCGTGATCGCTCTGGTGGCGATCGCCGCCCTGACCGTCGTCGAGGGCACGATGTCCGAGCGCTGGGGCGACAACCGCCTGTGCGCCTACTGCACCACCCTGCTCAAGCAAGTCCCCAGCGAGATCGGCTCGTGGACCGGCGTGGACGGTGAGGTCGACGACAAGACACGCGAGGTCGCCGGTGCGAGGGGGTTCGTCTCGCGCAGCTACACCGACTCCGTCACCGATAAACGCGTGGGCGTGTGGCTCATCGTCGGGCACGCCCGCGACACGGCCCGCCACACGCCGGACATCTGCTACCCGTACAACGGTTTCAAGAAGACCGAAGGCATCACGAAGCACCGCCTCACCCTGACCGACGGGCGGGAGGCGGAGTTCTTCACCACGATCTGGGGCAAGCAGAACGCCGCCGGCCAAGAACATCTGGAGCGTGTCTACTGGAGCTGGTTCAAGCCCCGCGGCAACTCGGGCGACCCGGTCAAATGGATCGCCCCGGACAGCGTGCGGATGGAGATCGCCGCCGCCCCGGCGTTGTTCAAGCTGTACTTCACTACGCAGGGAGACGACGCGGAGCTTCCCCACGAAGAAGGCCCCTGCATGAAGTTCGCCCAGGAATTCCTCTCGACGGTGGATCCCATCCTGCAGCCCGCGAACGGTCCGATCCCCGATGGCTTCGACGCTTCGACCGTGGAATCGATCTGAGCCCGCGGGCGCTTCGCCCCGGGTGGATCAGAAGTCGCTTGAGGTCGGCTGCGGCAGCTTGCGGTCGGTCGCGTTGGGCGTCGGCGGGCTGCCGGTGAACTCGATGTACTTCGAGCGCTTGTACTTGGTCGTCATCGCCTGGGCGTAGACCCGTGGGTCGACCCGCTCGCTGACGAACTGCACGCGGCCGTCGCAGAAGGCGACGTTCACCCCGCCCGGGTGGTTGCTGGACGGGTACCCGAGTTGCTCGGGGAAGTTGCTCAGGTTGTCCGGGGTGACGATGTCGTTGTTGCGTCCCCCGTTGAGACGCTGCACATCCGCCGGGTACGTCGAGACGTCCGGGTTGTTGTGCCAAATGAAGCCGAAGTGGTGCTTCGCGTCGGGGATCTGCACGCCGACGCCGTACGTGTAATCGACCGCGTGCAAATTCTCGCTGAGCATCATCGTGTTGCTCGTGCCGTCGTTGGTCTGGATGTAGTTGATCGACATCCGCAAGACCGGCAGGCTGTTGGGCGTGTCACGATTGTCAGCGTCATTCAACCACCGGTTCCCACTGGGGTTGTTCCGGTGGCGACGGTTGCGGTCGAAGAAGACGCCGTTGGCGGCGTACTCGACAAAATCTTCAATTTGCACTCCGAGAGTGGTGTCGTCGCGGGTGAGGCACGTGTAACCCATGCCGGCGTTGGCCACGTACGAGTTGGCCGGCTGATCAACGACTTCCGACGGATCGCTCGGGCAGAACAGGCTCTCGATGCTGGGAACGAACTGATCGGAAATGGCGCCGTTGGAGCCGAACTCCTGGGTCCACGAGTCCCAGAGAGGTGTGCTTTCCATGTAGGGGAAGAGCATGACGATCCAGCTCGCCCGCCGGCCGTTCTGGAACGTGTCTCCCACCTTCCCGCTCCCCTGGAACGGGATCTCGTTGACGAGGCCCGGCAGCTCCTCTTGCGTCGAATCGTAATTCGTCAACGCCGTGACGAGCTGTTTAACGTTGTTCTTGCAGGTGTTGTTGCGGCCCGCTTCACGCGCCGACTGGACGGCCGGCAGCAGCAGCCCGACCAAGGTGCCGATAATGGCGATCACCACCAGGAGTTCAACCAGCGTGAACGCCGATCGGCGGAGCGGCTCAGCGGAAGAGAACGAGGGCCTCATCGTCTGTTTTTCCTCGGTTGGGTTCTCGACTCTTGGTCCGGTCCCGGGTGGCCGGTCTGGCGGAGAGTCGAGGGTTTCATGCCAAAAATCGTAATCGGCGCAAAAAATGGGCCCCGCGTAAACGATTCGGAGCCGCCGGGGCTGGCTATTCCCCGGTTACGTAAACTCCTAAGGGGCTTCGCCTTATTGTGCCGGCTAGCCCCGTCGCTGTCCATCAACTGCCCCCAAGAACCCGCCGGAAAGCGCCGGTGGGAACGGTTGACGGGAGGTTCCCAGCGTGTACGCTTAACGATGCAGCCTCTGGCGAAATCGCCGGCGGGACGCACAACGGGCCCGTGGCGGAATTGGCAGACGCGCATGCTTGAGGGGCATGTGCCCGCAAGGGCGTGCTGGTTCGACTCCAGTCGGGCCCACTCAGGATGAGAGACCCTTGAGCTGACTTCGTTTGGCCTCGCCTCAACGAGCCAGACAGCAGGTTGCGAAGCGGAAAGCTGCAGACAACCGATCCGGGCTAGCCAACGACCCACAAGTCCTGGCTTGAAGTTCAAGATCGTTCAAATCCACCCCGCAGAAACGCGTGGCTTTCTTCCGGTTCGCCGGTTAGAGGGCTACGCGTTTCTTGCTGCGCCTACCATGGCGATTCTTGTCGACGCTTCTTGTTCGCGGTGGGGCGTACCTAGCGGCCGCCAGCGTTCCGTGTCGCCCCAACCACCGCTCACTCCAAGCTGCGGGATAGCTGACCGCGTACCCACGGGCAGACAGGGGGCCTCCCACGATCGTGGGGCCGAACCGGCGCATGCGGATCCGCTGCGTTCTGAGCGCTGCCTGTGGCGCTAGGTGCGTACGCCTAGCGGGCGAGCCGCATGGCATCGGCTTAACTGATAGCTCAGCTGTACTTGGACAGCACCAGCGCTAAGAGGATGCAGCTGACCGTCATCGCCACGGTCGCCAGGATCATCAGCACGGTGTAGATCGAGGTCGCCGGCTTTTTGACCAGCACGCCTCGTGATGGGCTAGCGCCCAAGGTCGAGTCGGGTTGCGACACGGTCTCCCTCCAAGATGGGGCCTTGCTGATAAGCGGTATCGACACGGCCGACCGAGCGATCGGGGGCCGTCTTCAGAATCTCGAGGCGGCCTTTGTACTTCGTGTCACGGAACACCTGCACGATGTCCCCGACGCTCAGGCCGTCGTCGCCGCCGATGCTGATCTCGACCAGCTGCACACCCGAGCGGCGTTGGGTGCGGCTGACGAAGCCGTCCACACGGGGCGTGACGCCGTCGATCGGGGCGTTCGGGTCCATCCCCTCGGCCTCCAGCAGCTGGGTCATGCGACCCGTGTCGGCGACCAGTTCGCGTGTCCGCTCGGTCGCGGTTTCGAGGTCGTTGCGCAGCCTCTGCAGCGACTCGGTCGCCTGGAGGGCGGCGTTGAAGCTCTGATCGGTCTTCGCGCGGCTGTCCCTGAGGGCGACCCGCAGATCACCGATCTCGGAAGTCAGCTTGTTCGAGCTTTCGACCGTCGCGGTGACCGAAGCGACCGACTTGCGTTGTTCGGCGCTTAGTTGGTCGATCTGACGCTGGTTCTCGGCGTTCCGCTCGGCCAGCCGGACCGCTTCGCTCTCGAGCTTGCGGACCTGCTGCAAGGCGGAGTCCTTCTCGGCTTGGAGCTCGCTCTCCAACGCGTTCGACTCGCGTTCGAGCTTCGCGTAGCGGGCCTTCTCTTCGGTGACCTGCTGCCGAGCCTTAGCCGCCCTGTCTTTCCAGTCGTGAGACTTGGAATACACCGCCATCGCGAGCCCCATGAACACAAAGCTCATGATGGCCAGCGAGACGACAAAGACCCTGCCGAGCAAATTCATCGATGCCTAATCCCTGAAGGGAGTTCAAAGCGGAACGGGAGCAGGCCTCGCGGGACGGGCCTCGAAAATCGAGACCCGTAGCGAGAGCGTCGGGGAAAACGACGCCTGCCCCTCCAGCTTACGTTTCCGCCACCACAAAGGCGGCGTCTTCGCAGTATAGACAGCCCCAAAATCGGCTGTCAATTTACGGAGTTTGCGCAATCTCGCCCCGATACGAGACTTACGTCGCCTTAGGCGACTTGATCCGGATATACGGCCTGGCTGGGCGCGTACCGGCCCAATCAGGCGGCCCGAGGGGCCTTATCCACCCGAAGAACAGCCGCATCCCGATCCGCAGCAACCGGTCGAAGGGCCCTCTCCCGACGATAACGCCGACGGCACGCTGAGCAGCTTCGTCAGCTCCACCCCGCCGCAATCGGGGCACTCGGCCTGCTCCGAAGGGGTCCGGACGAGCACCTCGACCTCGTGGTCACAATCGCGGCAGACGTACTCGTAGAGGGGCATTGCTGGCCGGGGGGGGTCAGAGCTGGTCGCCGGGGCGGCGGAGGATCTCACTGAGGACGACCGCCTCGCGGACGCCTCCCGGGCGGGCAAGCAGGGCTTTGATCCGCTGGGCCCCGGTCTCTGATTTATCACTCGTGGCCGGTTCGGGCGCCAGTTCAGACGCCCCCAGCTTCCCGAGCCGGTGATCGAATTTTCCTTGGAGCCGGCTCTCGACCCGGTCGTCGGCGCCCGCGATCCGCTCTCCCAGGTGGGCCGCCTGCTCGGCGAGCTGGCTCTCGGGCAGGTGACGCAACTCGCGGCGGGGCTCCGACTTGGCCAACACGGGCGCTGGCCGGAGCGGCTCGGGATCGGCCTTGAGCTCTGGCTGGGGTTCGACGACTTGGGGAGTTGCCCTGCGCGGCCGCGGCGCGGGTTCCTCGAAAGGGTCGATCGGCCGCCGGCGGGGCGGGGGGGGAGCGACCGGTTCGGGCGGGGCGACGGGCGCTGCCTTGGCCTCTTGAGCCGGCTCGGGGTCGAATTCCTCGCCGATCCGCTTGAGAAAATCGTCGATCTCCGAGCGGAGGTCCCCCTCGGGCGCGGGCCCGTCCGCCTTGCCAACCACCTGGCGTGGGGGGAGCCCTCTCTCGGGATCGCCCGCCCGGCGGGCCTTCGCTTGCTTAGCCTCCTCGGCCTCCTTCTGCTCGCTGATCGCCTGGTAGATCGCCCGGATAACCCAGACCGCGACCAGGAGCAGGGGCCCCAGGCCTTCGAGCCAAGCCAGCGGTAGAAGCGGGAAGAACAACGCTCAGTGACTCTTGTGAGGAAGGGCGGGCGACGGCTACTTCGCGGTGGCGATCGCCTCGCGCATGTCGGTGTCGGCCTGCACGTTCTGCAGCTTGTAGTAATCGAGGATGCCGAGCTTGCCGTTGCCGAAGGCCTCGGCCATCGCTCTGGGGACCTCGGCCTCGGCCTCGACCAGCTTGGCCCGCATCTCCTCAATGCCGGCCAGGTTCTCCTGCTCGTGCGAGACGGCCATCGCCCGGCGGCCCTCGGCCTGGGCGCGGGCGACCCGGGTGTCGGCCTCGGCCTGGTCCGCCTGCAGGCGGGCGCCGATGTTGTCGCCGACATCGATGTCCGCGATGTCGATCGACACGATCTCGAACGCCGTCTGCGAGTCGAGCCGGCGGGCCAGCACCGCTTTGGAGATCCGGTCCGGGTTCTCCAGCACCTCGGCGTGGGTCTCGGCCGAGCCGATCGCCGACACGATGCCCTCACCCACGCGGGCGACGATCGTCTCCTCGGTGGCGCCGCCGATCAGCTGATCGAGGTTCGCCCGCACGGTGACCCGCGCTTTGACCTTCAGCTGGATGCCGTCCTTCGCGACCGCGTCGAGGCTGGGCCGCT